>NZ_JALLPL010000001.1:0-316534 GCF_023276355.1 Haloplanus sp. XH21 | reverse complement strand
CGCGGCGAACAGCACCCACTCGTGGGGCGGGTACGCGAGGAGCGCGTGCCCCTGGGCGACAGCCACGACGAGCAACGTGAGCGCACAGACGCTGTAGACGACGGTCACGTAGGGAATAACCGAGAGACGGCGCCGAAGCGACCGCCCCGCAAGATAGTAGCCCGCGACGGCGACGGCGGCGAGTAAGGCGAGCGCGTTCCCGTACTGTGTGCCGGGGTCGGCGCCCGCCGCCGTCGCCGTCGGATCGATGGCCGCGAGCAGCGGTGCTCCGAACGACAACCCTGCCATGCCGAGCAGTGCGACACCGATACCGAGGACGGCCCGGCGGGTCGCTCGCTCTCCCAGCAGTAGCCATGCGCCGGCGACGACGAACACCGGTTGCGCCTGGACGAGCGTGACACTCGCGGCGACGGTGGTGTGATCGAGGCTCTCGAACCAGGCGGCGAAGTGAAGCGCGAGCGCGACGCCCGCCGCGGCGGCGACGAGGCCATCACGGTGGCTCATCCGACGCATCGCCGCTCCGCCGCTCCGTCTGACCAGGGGGAGGAGCGCGACTACGGTGAACGAGACGCGGTACAGCGCCTTGATGACGTTCGGTGCCTCGCTCCATCGAACCAGGATCGCGCTCGTACTGATCGCCAGGACCGCAACGCCGAGGGCGACGATCGGCGGGACCACGGGCGAGTCGTCCATCGCGGTCACATCGCTACGCTCGGCCGACAGGGGCTTACCGCTGTCGCCGACGCCGCCTCTGTCTCGCCCCGATGTCGCCATATCGAAGAAAATTCTTCTTCAAACTGAGGTATGAAGAATATTGCACATCATTTACGTGCCTGGATTCGTGATACGTCACCAATGACCCGATCGACACACGATTGGCTGTGGATTGCGGCGTTTGCGATACTGATCACGTTCTCGGTTCCCTGGTTCCTCTGGGGGTCGACCACCGTCGTCGCCGGATTGCCGGTCTGGCTCTGGTGGCACATCGGCTGGATGGGCGTCGCGACGGTCGTCTTCGCGCTGTTCACCCGGTACGCGTGGGATCGGATGATGGGCGTCGATCCCGACGCCAGCCTCGAGGACGGTCAGCCGAGAGGCGGTGAGAACGCGTGACGCTTCAACCGCTCTCGGTGGTCGTCGGCTATCTCCTCTTCGCGCTCGGCGTCGGCCTGTTGGCCTACCGCGTCGGCGACCACCACGCCGAGGACTTCTATCTCGCCAGCCGCACGCTCGGCACACTCGTTTTGCTGTTCACGACCTTCGCGACCCTGCTGTCGGCGTTTACCTTCTTCGGCGGGCCGAACCTCGCCTACCAGGCCGGTCCCGAGTGGATCCTCGTCATGGGTGTGATGGACGGCGTGCTCTTTGCCATCCTCTGGTATCTCATCGGCTACCGACAGTGGCTCATCGGACGGCGCCACGACTACGTCACGCTCGGGGAGATGCTCGGTGACCGCTTCGGCTCACCCGGACTGCGCGGCCTCGTCGCTGTCGTCAGTCTCCTGTGGCTCTTTCCCTACGTCATGCTCCAGCAGATGGGGGCAGGTGAGGCGCTCCGCGGACTGACCGGCGGCGCCGTCCCGTACTGGGGTGGCGCCGCGCTCATCACCGTCTTCATGATCGTCTACGTGATGGTCGCTGGTCTGCGCGGGGTCGCGTGGACCGACACGCTGCAGGGGCTGTTCATGCTCTCCGTGCTCTGGATCGCCGTCGTCTGGATCGTCAGTGCCATCGGGGGTGTCGGCGCGGCCACCCGCAGCATGATCGCCGCCAACCCCGACTTCGCGGCGCTCGGGGGCGGCGTCTACACGCCGCAGTTCATCATCTCCTCGGCGGTCACCATCGCCTTCGGCGTCACCATGTTCCCCCAGATCAACCAGCGGTTTTTCGTCGCCCGGTCGGCGCGCGTCCTGAAACGTTCCTTCGCGCTCTGGCCCGTGCTCGTCCTCCTGCTGTTCGTCCCCGCGTTCATGCTCGGTGCGTGGGCAACTGGCCTCCCCATCGAGGTGCCCGAGGGTGCGAACGTCCTCTCGGTCCTGTTGGCGGAGTACACGCCGGCCTGGTTCGCCGCCCTCGTCGTCGCCGGCGCGATGGCCGCGATGATGTCCTCGTCGGACTCGATGCTCCTCTCGGGGTCGTCCTACTTCACGCGTGACCTCTACCGGCCCTTCGTCCGTCCCGGCGCGAGCGACCGCCGCGAGGCGTGGGTCGCCCGCATCGGCGTCGCCGTCTTCGCCAGCCTGGCCTTCCTCGCCAGCCTCACGCGCCCCGGCACGCTCATCGAGGTCGGCGACACCGCCTTCTCCGGGTTCGCGCTGCTCGCCCCGCCGGTCATCATCGCGCTCTACTGGGACGCCACCACTCGCGACGGCATGGTCGCCGGCATCGCCGTCCCGCAGGTGCTCTACCTGCTCCACGTCCTCGTCCCCGCCACGACCGTCCGAGTCGCCGGGACGAGCGTCGACCTCCTCGCCCGCACGTACGGCGGCTGGGATGTCGCGCTCGCGTTCATGCTCCTCGGGACTGCGCTCACCGTCGGCGTCTCGGTGCGCTCGACGCCCGCGGTCGACGAGGACGCGGCTCGGTTCGCCGTCGACGGCGACTGATCGGGTGTCCAACAACGGTCGAGCGCTCCTCGCCTGTTCGCCTCGGTCGGAACACCTACTTGTGGGCAGTGGCCATGGCCCATTATGAGCGAGATCATCGACGCGGAGACGACGGCGAAACTGATCAAGCACATCCGGCAGGACGATCACGAGAGCCCGCACTTTCAGGCGACGATGATCAACTTCGTCTACTCGCTCCACCAGAGCGACGGCAACCTCGACGACATCCCGCTCGACGACGACGAACGCGAGGAGATTCTGAGCGGACTGCCGACCGATCCCGAGAAGGAACTCGCGTTTCTGGACTGACGCCCCGCCTTCTCAGTCCCTATCGATCCCGTCCGTGACCGATTCGTCTTCGGGGGCGGCGGACCGCTCGGGCATTCGGTGGACGACGAGTCGCCGCACCAGCCGGTAGAGGCCGTAGCCGAATCCCGCGAGCACGAGCAGGTCGATGAGATACAGCTCCGCTAGTTCGAGTACCGTCATCCGGCCCAACACCACATCGCCCGTATACGCGAGGAACACGAACGTGACGACGAGCAACAGCGCCGGCGAGAGCAACACCAGCATCCCGATCAACAGCAACACGACGCGATCCGGGAGGTCAGGGACGTCCATGCGTCCGGGTTGTCACCGACGGTATATTCGTCTGGCGGCTAACTGTGGAAATTGTCGGTCTGTTCTCGGTTCTGGAGGGGTGTTACTCAGTCGTCGGCTTTGGATTGGATGGAAAATGAGTCCGTCTTCCAATATCTGCCCGATGTGCCGAGGGCAAGTACGTGGGAGACTGCGCTTGAGGTCGGGATGTGGCACAAACGACGTGGATCGAGTGGCGATGCTGGATGTTAGCTGAGGGAGGCCTGACCTTTCAGCCGTTCCTGCCTAAGATGGTCTGTCTCTCGTCTCGGTGAGGTGCGCCAACGCCGGATTCTCCGCATCGACACCCTCAATAAACCGAAGCAACCGCTGCACTGCCGCCGGATCTTCCTCGATATTCCCCATGAAATGAATCATCCCCTGAACGGCCCGATTCTGTTTGTGGTAGTCCCAGCGATCCAGCTCCTGTTCGAGATCATCGTCGTCGATCACTTCGACGCCGGCCTCCCGAAGCGTCTCGGTTGCGCCGTCTCCAACCTCCTTACACATAGCGACGACGACCACGTTCGTCCGCCGCGCCAGTTCCATCATCGAACCCAGTTCGCTGTGGACATTCGAACTGTCGATGATGAGATCCTTCACCTCTACCGAGACCATCAAATCGGGGCCATAGTACCCATCGACATCGCCGTACCGATGCTGGCGAGATGATCCTGTTCGGACCTTACTCGCTCGGAACGAGAGATGCGGCCACTCCGTGCGGACGTAGCCGTAAGCGAGCGCCTGATAGGTCAGTCCTCCCTCTTCGCCCTTGTGACCCCGCTTGTAGTTCAGGAGGATCTCCTTCAGCGGCTCCGGAAACGGCGGGTCCCGCGTCTCGAACGATCGGGCGGCGAGACGGTCCAGACCGAGATCGATGATCTGCTGCGCGGCCTCGTACCGTCCTGCGCTGCTCAGCCGAAATGCCGACTCGAGGAGGTCGTCGTACCGTTCCCACTCTCCGGTGTGGTGCCCCGGTGAACTCGGGAAATTCGTCCGCTTGAGGTCCTCCCGGAAGAGGTCGATCACGTCATTGTGTACTGTTCGGATGGAGTAGCGTGTTCCGCCGTACCTGAGCGTGAGTGAGGTTTTCGCGGCGTTTTCGTACCACTCGAAGAGGTGGTTCCGATCGATGTCCTGTTGAAACCCATCAAGCCGATCGTCAACCCGAGAGAGTTGCTCGGCCACCATGAGGAAGTCGATCGCAACGCCGAGCGTCCCCTTCGAGGTACTAAACGCCTCACCGACTCGCTCAACCATCGATTCGATCTCGTCTCGCTCCCGACCAGAGAACTCTTCATCGAAGTTCCTCGTCCCGCCGTCCTCGTCAGCTTGATCGAACTGTGTCTGTACCTCGTCGTATCGTTCGGGGAAGTAGTCGGAGAGAAAGTCGGCGATTGCTAGTTTTTCCTGGGTGGATCGCTCGTAACTCATGACTGAGATCCGCCCCAGTAGAGAGAGAGGAGTGCAGTCGAGGGTCGATATTCAGCGACGGCGTCTACGAAATAGTACATACAGAACATCGCTAGCGGAGTGCTGAATTGAATGTTGGGGAGAGATTGAATCCGAGGCTACGCGTGCCCCGAATTATCGATTCCTCTCGTCGATGAACCCCCATTCGAAGGTTTCAGGGTCGACCTCAATGTGTCCGATCATTTCCGCTTCCGGTATTGAATCGAGATCTAATTCTTCGCGCAGATCACCGCTGATTTCCAGCTTTTTGAGTCGCCAGTTCTGGGTGTCGATGAACTTCTTCCGAGAGTTTTGGTCGAGAATATTGATTGAGCGTTCTGTGCCGTACTTCCGTTGTTTGACCTCGACCGTAATCGGAATCTCGACCATTGATCTGTCTGTTTCAGTTGCTCAGTTGTGAATACTGGGTTCAAGGAGTGCGAATGGTTAAATGCGATATAGACGAAAGTAGGCATAGTTGATGAGTGCTCAGACGCTGAGGTACGTCGATCTATTCGCAGGTGCCGGAGGCCTCTCTTTAGGGCTCGAAAACGCCGGGTTCGAGGCGGTTCACGCCGTGGAAGTTGATGAAGATGCTCAGAGGTCTTTCGCGAAAAACCGAGATGACTTCGAAGTTGAGGAGATAACGGGCGATATCCGGGAGGTCGACTCGGGCGAGATCTCGGAGTTAGTCGGCGGTGCGTCCATCGACCTCGTCGCCGGAGGCCCTCCGTGTCAGGGGTTCTCCGAGGTGGTGAGTCCGGATGGGTCCGACGAGCGGAACCATCTCTTCACGTACTTCATCGAGTGGGTAGACGAGTTACAACCGAAAGCGGCGGTGTTCGAAAACGTCCGAGGCATGGAGAACACTGCCGACGGCGAGTTCTTCGAGGCAGTGAAGGAGTCTTTCGCCAACATCGGGTACGAGGTCGTCCCGAATGTCGTTACTGCCTCGGACTTTGGAGTTCCACAGCATCGACGACGTCTCATCGTCCTCGCGTTTCGGGACGAACCGCCAGCTCACTCGATCGAGGGCTACGAACTCGATCCGATAGAGACACCGGGCGTGATGGATGGTATCGGCGATCTCCCGGAGGTCGGACCGGGAGAGGAAGTCACGAGGTACGACCAGACGCCGCGGACGGTTTTACAGCGAGATCTCCGCGGCGACAATCAGGAACTGACGATCCACCAAGCAGCTGACCACGACGACGACATGGTCGAGATGATTTCGCATATCTCCGACGGCGGGAATCGAACGGAGATCCCCGACGAGCTTCAGCCGTCGTCCGGATACCATAACTCGTACTCGCGGCTTGACTCCGAGAAGCCCGCCGTTGCGATCACGTCGAATATGTCAAAGCCCTCAAGCGCACGTTGCATTCATCCGTTCCAAGATCGCGGGCTCACGCCACGCGAGGGGGCGCGTTTGCAGACGTTCCCGGATCGGTACCAGTTCGTCGGTGGGCTAGTCTCTATCCGGCGGCAGATCGGGAACGCTGTTCCTCCGTACCTCGGTGAAGTGATCGGATACTACCTCAAGGAAGCTGTCTATGACGAGGAGCTGACCGGGCGAGATCAGGAGCGAATACGCACGCTTCGATCTGGTTCTCTCCCGATCAATCAATTTGAAGAGCGGCGAGAAGATATCGGGGGGCCGACGAAGCAGGTGACACTGGACTCGATGGATTAGAGCTCGTCTCATTGCCTGAAGTAGGGTTTTCATGTGACTTCACCGATTTCCGAAGTCGAGTTTTCCATCTTCGTTGATCGCGTGCTACTTGCAGACGCGACACCGGTAGTGACACATTCAAATCACGCCACCACGATCCCCTCCGTTCGATTGGAAGAACCGCAGGGCAGCGAGGCGGTCCGACTTGATGCTCGCCACACTTCGGAATCGGACGGGGAAGACCGAAACAGGAATCAGCGGCATCAGGTTATCGAGGCGGCAGAAAACAGCAATCGCTGTTCTGCCGTAGTTCGGCGGTGAAATGTATCCGCCCTCCCCGATTTTGAACACTGTGAGACGTGCTTACTTCGTTGCGCGCGCCTCACAAGCTCAAATCGGCTCGGTTAGATTTTCGGAGAAAATCCGCCCTCCCCGATTTGAAGCGGGCGAGACTCGCTTCGCTCGTCTCGCTGTTCCCCGCTCGCTTCGCTCGCGGGGACGGGGGGCAAGCCGATCATTGGGAAACTGTGATGCGGCTCGAAAACGAGTCCGCCCTCCCCGATTTGAACGGGGGGCAAGCCGATCTACAGTCGGCTGCTCTACCAGTCTGAGCTAAGGGCGGGCGCACCTACACCTAATCGGCAGACTGGCCTTAAGGATTCTCATTCGGCCGCCCGATCCGAACGCTTTCGTCGGCCGGTCACGTTCCCCGCGGCATGGACGAGGAGCGACAGGCGACCTTCGGTCCGGACGGCGAACTGGAGACGGAGGCGCCGGAGGCCACGGGGACCAACGACTTCGGCGAGGAGACGGGCGCCGACGAGACGGACGGCGGGTTCAACCGCTACGCGGTCGTCAGCCTGCTCCAGAAGGCGATCCGTCGCGGCGACGAGGAGGTGTCCGTGTGGTGTGCCTGGGAACTCGCCCGCTCGGGGTTTGGGTGGAACCTCTGGGAGCGACTGAACACGTTCGTCGTCGAGGATCTGCAAGCGGATCAGCAGGCCGCCCTGCTCGTCGGCCGCTACGAGGAGTTGGCCGAGCGCTGGGAGATGGGCTCCCGGCGCGGGCAGATGGCGGCGGTGCAGGCCGCCCTCGTCGTCGCCCGCGCTCGCGCCGCCCGCGAGGGGGCGAACGCGGTCAACGCCTTCCACGCCATCGCGGACAAGCGCGCCGAAGCCCGGTCGGCCGGCGAGGAGCCGACGCACACCTTCCCGGTGACGCCCGACGACCTCTCGGCGGGCGGCCGATACGATGTCGCGCTCGACGGCCACACTGGTGAGGGCGCGCGACTGGACCGGAGTTCGCCGTTCTTCCGGGTCCACGGCGCCCGCGTCGGCCCCGTGGGCGAGACGGATGTGGGCGCTCGCTGGAAGCGCCTGTATCTCATGCTCGACGCGTACGACTACACTGAGGAAGAGGTGGCCCACGCCCTCGATGCCGTCGACGCCGACGATCCGTGGGCTGAACCGGATTTCGCGGACGAGTGACGGCAACGGAGCCCTGGATCACTCGTCATCGCCCCACAGCGCGTACATGTCGTCGCGGATCGGTTCGACGTACCGCTCTTCTCCGAGAATGACGCCGGCGGGTCCCGCTTCGACGCGGCCGATATCGACGGCCTCGATTCCGGCGTCGGACAACGCGGCCTGCGCGTCCGCCACATCCCCGTCGGGGACGGTCGCCAGCAGGGCGCCCGACCCGAGGACGCGGAGCGGGTCGACGCTGACGGCGTCACACACCGCCTGCGTTTCCTCGCGCACGTGGATCCGTTCGGAGTCGATATCGAGCGTCACGTCCGCGGATAGCGCCAGTTCGATCAGGCCCTCGAGCACACCGCCCTCGGTCGGGTCGTGCATCGCCGTCGCCACGGGCGAGAGCACCGCTGCCTCGCGCAGGACGCTGAGGTCGTCGAAGGCGGCCGTCGCGCGGTCGACGACGTTCTGGGAGAGGTCGAGGCGGTCGCGGAAGTCGGTGGCGATGACGCCCGTTGCCTCGACCCCGGCGCCCTTGGTCAAGAGGACGTGATCGCCGGGCGTCGCGCCGCCGGTCGAGACGTAGCGGTCGGCGACGCCGAAGCAGGTGAGCGAGCAGAGTGGCCGTTCGAGGCCGGCGACGACCTCGGTGTGTCCGCCGGCGATGGTCAGGCCGAGGCGGTCGGCCTCGATGTCGAGTTGGGCCGTGATGGTGTCGAGGCGGTCGACGTCGGCGTCGGGTAGGAGGACGGTGCTGAGCAGGAACTCCGGGCGCCCCCCAGCAGCCGCGACGTCGTTAGCGGCGACGGCGACGGCCAGTTGCCCGATGCGTTCGGCCGCGAGCGAGATGGGATCGGTGCTGGCGATGAGCGTCCGATCGCCCACTCGGACTGCGGCCGCGTCCTCCCCGAACGCGGGGCCGGCGATCAGATTCGCACTCGACGCCCCGGTTCGCTGGAGGACGAACTCCGACAGCACCGCTCGGTCGAGTTTTCCGGTCATGGGCGTCGCTACGCCCGCCCCGCCCATGTGCCTTCCCGTCCGGCGACCGATTTGGGCCACACGCTACAAGCCGCTGGGGCCGAACACACGCGTATGCTCCTGACGCCCGGCCCGACGGCGCTCCCCCCGTCGGTCAGAGAGGTGATGAGCCACGAACTGCTCAACCCCGACGTCGATCCCGCGTTCGCCGAGCGATACGACGCCGTGCGCGAAAAACTCGAAGTGGTGTACGGCACCGACGACGATATCGTCGTTCTCGGCGGCGAGGGAATCCTCGGCCTGGAGGCGGCCATCGCCTCGACCGTCGCCCCCGGCGATCGCGTGCTCTGTCTCTCGAACGGCCCCTACGGCGACGGGTTCGCCGAGTTCGTCGAGAGCTACGGCGGCGAGGCGACGGTTGTCGGCGCTGGCTACGACCAGCCGCTCGATATCGACGCGCTGGCATCGACGCTCGAGGAGGGAACGTTCGATCTCGCGACGATGGTCCACTGCGAGACGCCGACCGGCACGCTCAACGACCTCGACGCCGCGCTCGACCTGTTCGACGACCACGGCGTGTTGACCGTCGTCGACGCCGTCTCCTCGCTCGGTGGGGTGCCGGTACCGACCGACCGCATCGACCTCTGTCTCGGCGCGTCGCAGAAATGCTTCAGCGCGCCACCTGGGCTCGCCGTCTGTTCCGTCAGCGACGCCGCCTGGGAGCGCATCGAGGCACGGGATCCCGATCCGCTGTACACGAATCTGCTCCCCTGGCGCGACGCCGAGCAGCCCTATCCGTACACGCATCTGACGACGCTCGTGGTGGCCCTCGATCAGGCTCTCGATCTGCTTCTCACGGAGGGGCTCGACGAGGTGTACGACCGCCACCGCGAGGCGGCCGCTGTCTGTCGGGAGCGCGGCCGTGGGATGGGGCTGGAGACGTACCCCGATCCGTCGCGAAGTTCGCCGACGGTCACCGCATTTTCCGTTCCGGGACGGGCCGGCGACTTACAGAAGCGTCTCCGCGCCGATCACGACGTGACGCTCGCGACGGGGCTCGGCGGGCTCGGAGACGACGTGTTGCGCGTCGGACATATGGGGTACAACGCCAAAATCGACCGTGTCGAACGGGCGATGGACGCGCTCGACGCCGAACTGTAGCCCGGCCGTCACTCGATACCCTGTTCGGTCACGCGGATCCCCTTCTCGGCGAGGTGGCGCATCTGCCGCTGGGCGAACTCCTCCTCGCTCGTGCCGCGGGTCGCCAGCACGTACACCGTCGCGCTCCCGGCGGGACGCATCGTCCGTCCGGCCCGCTGGGCTCCCTGGCGGCGCGACCCGCCGAGTCCCGAGGCGACGATGGCGAGCTCCGCGTTCGGCAGGTCGATCCCCTCGTCGCCGACGCGGGAGACGACGAGCGTCCGGCGCTCGCCGTCCCGGAACTCCGCGAACAGGCGGTCGCGTTCGTGATGGGGCGTCTCCCCGCTCACGAAGGGGGCGTCGATGGCGTCCGCGATCTCTCGGCCCTGATCCAGCCAGTCGACGAACACCAGCGCCTTCGCCGTCGGCTGCTCGGCGAGCAGATGCCGAACCTCGTCGATCTTCGCCGGATTCTCCGCGGCGACGCGGTGTTTCTGCCGCGGTTCCGCGCTCGCGTACGCGTTTCGTTCCTCGTCGCTCGCCCACGGCAGGTAGCGGATTTCGACCTCCGGCTCCTGAACGTAGCCGGCGTCGAAGAGCGCGTCCCAGTCGGTGCCGATGGGCGGGCCGACCAACGTGTAGATGTCCGTCTCGCGGTCGTCTTCCCGGACGGGCGTGGCCGAGAGGCCGAGACGGTGTTTGCTCTGGAGGTCTGCGCTCCGGCGATACACTTCGCTCGGGATGTGGTGGACCTCGTCGTAGACGATGAGTCCCCACTCTCGGCGGTCGAACAGCGATCGGTGACGGTCCATCCCGGCGACCTGATAGGTGGCGATAGTGACCGGGCGGATGTCCTTCTGTCCGCCGTGGTACTCGCCGATCTGTTCGGGGGCGAGCGTCGTGTGTTCGAGCAGTTCCGTCCGCCACTGGCCGGCGAGCTCGCGGCTCGGGACGAGGATCAGCGTCTCGCCGCCGATGGCGGTGAGCGCGCCGATGGCGGCGACGGTCTTCCCGCTCCCCGACGGGCCGACGAACACACCCGCGCGCTGGTCCAGAAAGCGGTCCACCCAGTCCTGCTGGTAGTCACGGAGCGAGGTCGTCAGATCGATATCGAGAGGGTCGCCCGTCTCCAGATCGCGCTCGTCGACGACGGGGTAGCCCGCCTCGTAGAGGATGCGCTTGATCGCGGCCTCGCTCCCCTCGACGACCCAGCTTTCGGTGTCAGAGATGGGGGCGTGCAGGTGTTCCTCGTCGAGTTTCTGTCGGGCGACGTTGCCCATCAGGCTCTCGCTCGCGGCTTCGAGGACCGTGTAGCCGTCCTCGTGGGTGGTGAGCGTGAACTGCCGGGCGCGGGTCCACTGGCGCTCGATCCACTCCTCCAGGTGGGGCGAGCGACGGGGCAGCACGGTGCGCACCGTCTGGAGGAGGGCGCTCAGATCGTCGAACGGCGCCGCCCACACGTCCTCCTGGCGCACGCGGTAGAGATACCCCTTGGTGCCCGAGGTGTCGACGAGGTGGGCGAACCGTGATAGCTGTGCGCGGGTGTACTGGCTCGGCTGGTCGACGACGAGTTCGCGGCGCTCGGGAAACAGGATCACGCGCTCGCGGTCCGCGAGGTCGCGCCACTCGGTCGGATACCAGACGACTGGATCGGCTTCCACGTCGAGGCGGTCGGCGGCGCCGTCGGCGGCCAATCGGTCGAGTGCCTCGCTAGCGGCGGCCTGCGAACAGTCGAGCCGGCGGGCGATCTGTTGGGCGGTCGCGACGGGCCGCCCTTCCGCCTGTAGCGCGTCGTGGAACGTCTTTCGTGTGACAGCGTCGGTGTCGATGTCGGATTCTTCGCCGTCATCGACGGACTCGTCGGTCATCGGCCACTGTAGGGTCCCGACGGAGAAACGCGTTGTGACCAGTCGGCGACGGCACGGCTCAGGGTGTGGCCGACCGATCACTCGTCTCGCTGTGATGATCGTTGCGGGCGCGTGTTACGGTTATCCCAGCAGGCCCAGGTCGTCGATCCGCTCGACAATCTCCTCGACTGCTTCGGCGGCGTCGGCGGTCCGCTTCCCGCCCGTGATGACGATTTTTCCGCTGCCGAACAGCAGGATGACGACGTCCGGATCGTCCATCCGATAGACGAGCCCCGGGAACTGCTCCGGTTCGTACTCGACATCTTCGAGGCCCAGCCCGATGGCGAGGGCGTTGAGGTTGAGCGTGTGCCCCAGGTCCGCGCTGGAGACGATGTTCTGGACCGTAATCTCCGGGTCTTCCTCGACCGGAATCTGGAGGTCACGGAGTTTCTGGAAGATGATATCCAATGCCTCGTGGACATCGTCGATGCTTTTCGCGCCCGTGCATACGATCTTCCCGGACCGGAAGATGAGGGCCGCGGCCTTCGGATCCTGCGTCCGATACACCAGCCCTGGGAAGTTGTCGGGGTTGAAGTCGGCGCCGGGTAGGTCCTCGGCCAACGCTTCGAGATCGAGTTCCTGTCCGATGCCGGTCGACGCCACCACGTTCTGAATCTCTATCGAATCTGCCGGGTCACTCATCGTATGCCACCAAATGCACGCCCCATCCTTATAAACCACCCCTGCTGAGACATGCGCTCACTGCCGTGTTTGTCCGTCCAGTGTGTTTTGTGGTGGAGTGCCCCACGACAGTGATCACCACGCAAATATCAACGCGTCTGGCGATCTCGCGGGAAATCAGAGGGGTTAAGTAATAACCTCCACTCTGAATGTAATGCGAAGAAGCGAGGGCACGAACGTCCTCGGCCCGGACTGGAACGCCGATGAACCGGCCGCCCGTCAACGCCCGATCAACGGGTTTATGATGGTCGCCGTCTTCGGTTCAGGTCCGGACGAAACATGAGGATCCCACCCCTGCGGTCCGCCGTAAGACGGGATCTGATGTGAGCCATGGTGGTTCGGTGTCACCCGGTCGACGCGGTGGACCGAACCGCCACCTTGGACCTCAGTGGTCTATACGACGAGAAGACAACGAGTCTTCCCGCCACCCCTCACTCCACACGGAGTGAGCCCATTCCGGTTGATCCTGCCGGAGGCCATTGCTATCGGGGTCCGACTTAGCCATGCTAGTTGTACGAGTTCAGACTCGTAGCAAATAGCTCCGTAACACGTGGCCAAACTACCCTACAGAGAACGATAACCTCGGGAAACTGAGGCTAATAGTTCATACCCGTCTCACGCTGGAATGCCGAGACGCGCAAATGCTCACGCGCTGTAGGACGTGGCTGCGGCCGATTAGGTAGACGGTGGGGTAACGGCCCACCGTGCCGATAATCGGTACGGGTTGTGAGAGCAAGAACCCGGAGACGGAATCTGAGACAAGATTCCGGGCCCTACGGGGCGCAGCAGGCGCGAAACCTTTACACTGCACGCAAGTGCGATAAGGGGACCCCGAGTGCGAGGGCATACAGTCCTCGCTTTTCACCACCGTACGATGGTAGTGGAATAAGAGCTGGGCAAGACCGGTGCCAGCCGCCGCGGTAATACCGGCAGCTCGAGTGATGGCCGATCTTATTGGGCCTAAAGCGTTCGTAGCCGGCCACGCAAGTCCACCGGGAAATCCGCCAGCCCAACTGGCGGGCGTCCGGTGGAAACTGTGTGGCTTGGGACCGGAAGACCCGAAGGGTACGTCTTGGGTAGGAGTGAAATCCTGTAATCCTGGACGGACCGCCGATGGCGAAAGCACTTCGGGAAGACGGATCCGACGGTGAGGGACGAAAGCCAGGGTCTCGAACCGGATTAGATACCCGGGTAGTCCTGGCCGTAAACGATGTCTGCTAGGTGTGACTCCCACTACGAGTGGGTGTTGTGCCGTAGGGAAGCCGCTAAGCAGACCGCCTGGGAAGTACGTCCGCAAGGATGAAACTTAAAGGAATTGGCGGGGGAGCACTACAACCGGAGGAGCCTGCGGTTTAATTGGACTCAACGCCGGACATCTCACCAGCACCGACAGCAGTAATGACGGTCAGGTTGATGACCTTGCCAGAGTTGCTGAGAGGAGGTGCATGGCCGCCGTCAGCTCGTACCGTGAGGCGTCCTGTTAAGTCAGGCAACGAGCGAGACCCGCACTCCTAATTGCCAGCACCATGTTCGCATGGGTGGGTACATTAGGAGGACTGCCGTGGCTAACACGGAGGAAGGAACGGGCAACGGTAGGTCAGTATGCCCCGAATGTGCTGGGCTACACGCGGGCTACAATGGCCAAGACAATGGGTTCCAACCTCGAGAGAGGACGGTAATCTCCTAAACTTGGTCGTAGTTCGGATTGAGGGCTGAAACTTGCCCTCATGAAGCTGGATTCGGTAGTAATCGCGTGTCAGCAGCGCGCGGTGAATACGTCCCTGCTCCTTGCACACACCGCCCGTCAAAGCACCCGAGTGGGGTCCGGATGAGGCATGGATACCCATGTCGAATCTGGGCTCCGCAAGGGGGCTTAAGTCGTAACAAGGTAGCCGTAGGGGAATCTGCGGCTGGATCACCTCCTACTGATCGGGACTCTCCCTTCTGGGGAGAGCCCACCACGTCCCACTGACGGTACCACAGGTGGCCGTTCGCCCACCACGCCGACCGGGCACCGAAGAACCACCATGGCTCACATATTACGCTCGTCCCAGGAAGGGACAGGGCCCGTAGCTCAGCGGTAGAGCACCTCCTTTGCAAGGAGGACGCCCTGGGTTCAAATCCCAGCGGGTCCATGCCGGACCGGGAAAATCGCCCGACGCGAACCACGCTGCTTAAGTGGTCAAGGGGGATAGAACTGGTCCAGACCGATGCACCATCCCGTGCGAACGCGGATGGGAAGGGTCGAACGCTCGCGCAACCCACGAGAGCGTGATGACGACCGTATGTACGTGCGATTCCAGGCGTCCACTGGACCCGACAGTCAAACCGGGTCACTAGTGTGACAAACCATCAATCTGGCTACTGTGCCAGCTGGTGAATGGCTCGGCTCGAGAGCCGATGACGGACGTGCCAAGCTGCGATAAGCCTCAGGGACCCGCATGGAGGGAAAGAACTGAGGATCTCCGAATGGGAATCCCCACCGCAATTGCTTCGCGCAATGGGGAACGCTCCGAATTGAAACATCTCAGTAGGAGCAGGAAGAGAACGCAAATATGCGATCCCGTTAGTAACCGCGCGTGAACGCGGGTCAGCCCAAACCGAATCTCTAACGAGACATGTGGTGTCGGCTGACAATCAGCACGCGACCCATCCCGAGAAATCTCCTGAAATGGAGTGCGATACAGGGTGACAGCCCCGTATCGGGATGCAGTAGCGTGTGAGTCAGTCCACGAGTAGCGAGGATTGGATATTCCTCGTGAAGATCCCAGGCATCAACTGGGAAGGCTAAACACTCCTCGAGACCGATAGTGAACAAGTAGCGTGAGCGAACGCTGAAAAGTACCCCGAGAAGGGGACTGCAATAGAGCCTGAAATCAGTTGGCGATCGAGCGACGGGGCATACAAGGTCCCACGATAAACGACCGAGGGGCGACCCTCTAGTAGGACTCGTGGGAAGCCGATGTTCCGTCGTGCGTTTTGAAAAACGAACCAGGGAGTGCACTTGCTTGGCGAGTCTAACCCGACCATCGGGGAAGGCACAGGGAAACCGATATGACCGCAGTCTTCATTCGAAGACCAGGGTCACCGTGTTCAAGCGCGGGGAGTCAAGCGGGTGCGACCCGAAACCGGGTGATCTACGCGTGGGCAGGGTGAAGCGTGCCGAAAGGCACGTGGAGGCCCGTTAGGGGTGGTGTCCTACAATACCCTCCCGTGACCTATGCGTAGGGGTGAAAGGCCCATCGAACCCGGCAACAGCTGGTTCCAGCCGAAACATGTCGAAGCATGACCTCTTCCGAGGTAGTTCGCGAGGTAGAGCTACCGATTGGATGATCCGCCTCCGAGAGGAGTCGGCCATCCTGTCGAACTCCAAACTTGCGAACGCCGTAGACGAAGGGAGTCCGGTGTGCGGGGTAAGCCTGTGCACCGTAAGGGAGACAACCCAGCGGTAGGTTAAGGTCCCCAAATGTGGATTAAGTGCGATCGAAGGTGGTCCCGAGCCCTAGACAGCCGGGAGGTGAGCTTAGAAGCAGCTACCCTCTAAGAAAAGCGTAACAGCTTACCGGCCGAGGTTCGGGGCGCCCAAAATGATCGGGGCTCAAATCCACTACCGAGACCTACCCGTGTCCTTCACCGGACAATCGCGTAGGCTGGCACGCCGCTCGGGCGGAAGCACGGGAGAGATTTCGTGTGGACCGAGTGGTGACGATAATCCTGGTCACAGTAGCAGCGATAGTCGGGTGTGACACCCGACGGCCTTACGAGCAAGGGTTCCTCGGCACTGCTAATCAGCCGAGGGTTAGCCGATCCTAAGTCTCACCGCAACTCGACTGAGACAACAGGGAAGCTGGTTAATATTCCAGCGCCATCATACACTGAAAGTCGACGCTTTGGGGACAACCGAGCTGGGCTTTCGCCCAGTCGAACCGAGTACCTCCGTGGAAGCCGTAATGGCAGGAAGCGGACGACTCTCGGGACAGCGCAAGTCGGTCGTACCTAGAGCCCGTGAAAAGACGAGTATGATGATCGTACCGAGATCCGACACAGGTGCTCTGCCGGCGAAAGGCAAGGCCCGTCGGGATCAACCGGCGTTAGGGAATTCGGCAAGTTAGTCCCGTACGTTCGCAATAAGGGATGCCTGCCTCGGAGAGAGGCAGGTCGCAGTGACTCGGGCGCTCCGACTGTCTAGTAACAACATAGGTGACCGCAAATCCGCAAGGACTCGTACGGTCACTGAATCCTGCCCAGTGCGGGTATCTGAACACCTCGTACAAGAGGACGAAGGACCCGTCAACGGCGGGGGTAACTATGACCCTCTTAAGGTAGCGTAGTACCTTGCCGCTTCAGTAGCGGCTTGCATGAATGGATCAACGAGAGCGCCACTGTCCCAACGCTGGGCCCGGTGAACTGTACGTTCCAGTGCGGAGTCTGGAGACCCCCAAGGGGAAGCGAAGACCCTATAGAGCTTTACTGCAGGCTGTCGCTGAGACGTGGTCGCTACTGTGCAGAGTAGGTAGGAGGCGTTACACAGGTACCCGCGCTAGCGGGCCACCGAGTCACACATGAAACACTACCCGGTAGTGACTGCGACTCTCACTCCTGGCGGAGGACACCGGTAGCCGGGCAGTTTGACTGGGGCGGTACGCGCTCGAAAAGATATCGAGCGCGCCCGATGGTTTCCTCATCCGAGTCGGAAACTCGGAAGAGAGCGCAAGAGCACAAGGAAGCCTGACAGTGATCTTCCCAACGAGGATCGCTGACGCGAAAGCGTGGTCTAGCGAACCCACGAGGTCCATTAATGGGACCCGTGGATGACAGAAAAGCTACCTTAGGGATAACAGAGTCGTCACCCGCAAGAGCACATATCGACCGGGTGGCTTGCTACCTCGATGTCGGTTCCCTCCATCCTGCCCGTGCAGAAGCGGGCAAGGGTGAGGTTGTTCGCCTATTAAAGGAGGTCGTGAGCTGGGTTTAGACCGTCGTGAGACAGGTCGGCTGCTATCTATTGGGGGTGTTGAAGGTATCTGACGGGAACAGGCGTATAGTACGAGAGGAACTCCGCCTGGGTGCCACTGGTGTACCGGTTGTCCGAGAGGGCAGTTGCCGGGCAGCCACGCACCGCAGGGTAAGAGCTGAACGCATCTAAGCTCGAAACCTACCTGGAAAAGAGATACCGCTGAGGTCACTCGTAGAAGACGAGTTAGATAGACTCGGGGTGTACGCGTCAAGGCAACGAGACGTTCAGCCCGCGAGCACTAACAGACCAAGCCACATTCATTGGATTTCGCACTGTGACCCGATTCGATTTGACTATCGGGTCCAGGCGTTAACTGGAATCGCACGGATATACGGTCGTTTTGACCCACCGACGCTGGCATTGCAACGGTTCGATTCCGTTGGTCGGCATGAAGGCGGCCATAGCGGCAGGGACACACCCGTACCCATCCCGAACACGGACGTTAAGCCTGCCTGCGTATCGGGCAGTACTGGAGTGGGCGACCCTCTGGGAGTGCCGATTCGCCGCCTCCCATTCATACTTCATTCACCCGCCGAGCACTGCGTGTACTCACAGTCGCTCGGCTTTTCTCATATCGAACGCGTCACGCAGTACGAGGATCGGCGCCGACGCCCGACCGCTAGGCTTAAGCGACGGACTCCGATACTATCGAACGTGCCAAGGTGGCAGAGTTCGGCCTAACGCAGCGGCCTGCAGAGCCGCCCATCGCCGGTTCAAATCCGGCCCTTGGCTTGTAACTTTTGTTACACAATCCCACTACTTAAGTGGGGTATCGTTCGGAGAAATCGACAGACAGCAGCGGCATTCACCAAATCCATTCCACCGGTTTACAACCTGTTCGAGCACAGGTAGCTCCTCCACTATCGCACTATCGGTCTTTCACTCGATAAATGTTGAGGCTCGAACGTCGACGGCGACCCCTTCAGCCCGGCCGATTTTGGACCGGGGTGAGACTCGATGACTCGGGAGTACCTTCGCGTGACCCCTACGTCCGCAGGGCTCGAACCTGACGTCGTTTCCACCGCAATCACCAGCCTGCACAAGCTTTCGGCGACCGACTCGGACGGCGTCATCGCGCGCCTAACTCCGTTCCGGAGCGAACAGCCGGTGACGTTCGAGTTCCTCGCGATTAGCGACGGGACAAACGAGCCGGTGGAGTTCTACTACGGGGCCGACACCAAGCTTGACGTTCTCCAGCAGCGCCTGCGATCCATCTACCCCGACTCCTTCGACATCGATCGTGTCGACATCGACATCGTGCGGAAGCTCATTCAGCCCGTCGAGCAGCAGCCCGCTGAATTTGATGGGGGGCTGGAGGAGGAGCGGCTTCTTGATCCAGACGCGGCTGATCCGCCCACCGACCGGAACCCGCCGATTGGGACGGACGGTGGGACGGTTCGGGCACGGCCGTCGCTAGAGGACGTCACTCCCTACGGTGTGCGCTGGCGGGGAAGCGTCGACCGGCGGAAGGATTGGATGACTTCCCTGACCGACTTCTCGGAGACCATCACGCCCACGCCCAATCACGCGGACGAGGAGAATCCGCATTCGGGTCGCGCACCCCTCGCCCCGTTGATCGACCAACTGACGGACGCTGCACAGCCGCTGGCCTTCCAGGTGGTGTTCCAGCGGAAACCGGACTGGTCGAGGCAGGCTCGACGGCGCTCGGGAGCGCTCCTCGCTGGGAAGGACACGCTCCTCCAGAAACTCCTCTCGATCGAATCACCTGGTCGGCGACACGATTCTCATCGCACATCGACGGGGAACCGACACGAACGCCACCGCCATGGTGTCGGTCGGGACCGTCGACGGCCATCCCAGACGAAGATGCGCGACCGCGAACGGGACCAGGAGACCGAGACGCGGCTCGACCACCTCCGCGAGAACACGCCGAAGCGAACCTTCACCGTGAACGCCCGACTGCTCGCACTCTCGACGGATGACGACATCGACGAGCTGGAGACACGCCTCGACACCCTGTGCTCGGTCTTCGACCCTCTCGATGGGCCATACTACGAGATCGAGGGCGAACGGTTCCGGGATCGGGGGTTGTTGGATCGCACGGCGGACACACGCGCTCGCTCAGCACTGGAGCGGTTCCGGACCCGCTCGATCGCGACGCGCCGACGCGACCATCTTCCGAGGCCGACGAACCGGGCGGACAGTCGGCTGGACCTCGTGCTGAACGCCGAGGAACTCGCGAATCTCATCGTCGTCCCGTCGGCGGCGGACCTCACTGTCGAAGGCAGCCGTGGCACGCGCGCCGAGCAGCGGAGCCGCAACCCGCTCCCGCGCCCGACCCACGATATCACCCGCCAACTGCGACGACCGGGCTTAGAACTCGGATACCTGCTCGACGAGAATCGCGACCCCGAGGACGAGCCACTCAGAATCCCACCGGATCTGCTCCCGTTTCACGTCGGCCGGTTCGCCAAGACCGGCGCCGGCAAGTCAATCGCGCTGATCAACGACGCGCTCTCGGTGTACGAGCAGACCTCGGGCCCCGTGTTCCTCATCGACACGAAGGGCGGCGGGCTGCCCGATAACTACATGCGCGCCCACGCGAAGCGCTTCGGCTTCGAGGACCTCGAGGAGAACGTCCTCCACTTCGACATCCCGGAGTTGCTTCCGGGCTTTGCGTTCTTCAACATCGAACCCGCGCTCGCGAACGGCGTCCCACGGCAACAGGCGATCAAGGACCGCGTGGACCACTACGTGGAGGTACTCAAGATGACGATGGGTGCGGAACGCTACGAGCAGGCGGTCGTCTCGCCAAACCTCCTGAAATATCTCATTCGGCTCATGTACGATGCGGAGCACGGCCTCGACCACGGTCGCTACCGCGAGTCGGTGGACTACTTCGGGCAATCACAGTTGGAGCAGGTGGTCGACCAGCTCTACGCGGCCGGCCCGCCACAGGCCGCGCCGGAGGAGGCACCACAATCCAGCAGCGAGGAGGTCACCTCGAAGATTCACCGGCACCTGATGGCCGACCCACAGACGTTCGCGAACATCATGGGCGGGGTGAGCAACCGGATGGACTACATCACGGCCGACCCGTTCCTCCGGCAGATTTTCGACACGACCGAGCCGTGCTTCGACATCAGGAACCTACTCGACGAGGACGTCGTTGTCATCTTCGACCTCGGGGACCTACGGGCGGATGCGGCGACGGTGATGGCGGGCGTCATCCTGACGAACCTGTACGACGCGGTCACGGAACGTGGGTCCGCGGAGCTGGCGGCGACCCCAGACGACTACGTCGCCAATCTCCTGATCGACGAGGCGTCGTCGATCGTGGTGTCGGACGTGTTCAACGACCTCCTCGAGAAGGGTCGCGAATTCAACCTGTCCGTGGAGCTGGTCTCGCAGTTCCCCGAGCAGATGGAACTCGAAGGCGACCGCGAGGTCTACCTGAACGTACTGAACAACATCGGTGCCCCGATCGTCGGCAAGATCGCCGTCGACGACGAGATCGCCCGGGCCCTTGCTCACGAAGACATGGACCCTACCGAGTTTCGGAACCGGGTCCGGGCGCTCCCGCGCGGGGAGTGGATCGCCCAAGTTCCGAGCCCGGAATTCGGCGAGACCGGACCGATGCCGTTCAGTATCGATCCCTTGCCGATTCCGGCGGGCCACCCGGAGAGCGAGGTGCCGCTTACGGCTGCCGAGGAAGCGCGCTTCGGGGACGCCCTCGACACCGTACACGAGCGGACGCAGGCCGACTACGGCGTTCCTGTGGACGGGAACGAGCCGACCGCCCGCGTGCCGGAGCCCCTCCAGGAGACACTCGAACTCGCCACGGACAGTCTCGACGAGTTGCTCGCGGTATTGAGCCGCTATGTCCAGCTCCGGGAGGGAGTTCGGGAGACGAACGAGCCGGTGTCCGTGCGGGCGGTGGACGACCTCCTCGAGACGTGGTACGATACCCAGCTCCCTGGATCGGATTCAGATGCAAATGACGAAGGGGACCGCAACGTGCCTTCGCGTGAGGCGCTCGCCGAGATCCGGGATCGCTCACCGCTGTTCGAGCTGTCGGTCGACACCGACCGAAACGAGACTGTAATGCGGCTGACCGAGACGGGCGAACAGACTTCCGAGCCGGAAACCGGCACGGTGCAGGCGGCCGGCACGGCTGCCCATGACGACGCGATCGGCCGGGTTGAGGCCGCGTTCACCCGTGCGGGCTTCCTGGTTGCACCGGTTCGACAGGACGGGAGCGCGCAGCCGGATGCGTGGGCGGTCCATCCCGAGGCCGAGGTTCCGATCGCCCTCGAGGTCGAAACCACGACGCACACGAAGCCCGCGAAGGTGCTGACCAATCTGGCCCGAGCTCAAGAACACGGTGTCGTCCCGGTGTTTGTGGTTCCTCCCGGCGACGACGCCGAGAGTGCCATCGCTCAACGCGTTGCGAACATCCTCGAGGATCCGGTCAAGACACGGAAGCGAGGCGAGGTCGAGTTGTACGTCGGGACCGACCACGTTACCTTCAACGGCGGGGCCGAGGCCGACAACGGCGTCACGGCCGTCCGACCCGTCGCGTCGGAGACCGACACGACATCGAATCGGACCCGGTGGCGCAGGGAGGGTAGGGAGTACGTCCTCACCGATGAGGATGGGACCGAGCACGCCCGGGTGGCGGACGTGGATGCGGCACCAAAAGAGCAGTTCCCCGCCACGTACAGTATCGACCGGGACTCTGGAACGGTGACGGTCTCGGTCCCGGGTGAACTCCCCCGGACGTACGAGTCGGAAGCGGCGTTCCGCGAGGACTGGGTGCCGGTCAAGCGCCCGGTCCTCCCGGAGAGTGATCTGCCTGTGGCGGAGTACGATCCGGAGACGTATGTGATCGGCGTGCTCCGTGATGGTGACCGAGCCACCGAGAAACGGAACGAGGACGTGGCCATCTACCAGGACAGCGCACTCCACCCGGTTCAGGGGCTCACCGAAGCCCTCCAGACGGGCGAGCTTCGAGCTGCGCGTTCCCACCCAGACGACGTCCACGGTTCTGAACAACCCGCCACAGTAACGGCTGATGGCGGCGCGTGCGAGCAGGATTTTGCAGGTAGGCAGGGAGAGGCTCAATCAACATCCACTGCGGAGACGAACTCATCGTCGCCGGACAGCGCGGCAGCAGGCGTGGAATCGTTCGCATCTGAACGGCTCGTCGAGGATGAGGGGAACGTCATCCCGTTCCGGGAAGTCTACGACGCATACGAGTTCTTCGTGGAGGCGAACGAGTTCGAGCCCAAGCCGGACACTCACCTCACACCCGCACTCAAGGAGCACATTACGGTCGAGAGCCAATCGAAGTGGTTCGACGGCGAGACCCAGCAGTGCTACATCGGCGTTGATCTGGTTGACAGCGGTGCCCAACGAGGTGACCGGGGCGAATGAGGGCGAAGACGGAGCCTCAGAGGATGACGTCTGGTCACCTCAGAGCCAGATCCCGATGCCACGTGGATCGCCCGACGGCGGTTCCTCAGAGGCAACTGGCTGCGGGGTCTCTGGGTCTGAGGGACGACTGCTGGCTCTTAGGCAGTTGTGTCACGCGATTTCCCCCGGCCACTTGCCGACCTAAGAGCCATCAATCGACTAGTATAGGTGGCGTTTTGAGCGCAAATGGGTGGTGGGGAGGCGAATCGGTGGTGGAGTGGAAATGGAGGGGTGAAAGATTGGAGTTGGTTGTTCGGGCCCCACGAGGGGGTGATGGCCATGCCGATGCAGATGCGTGACGTCGACGGCCTGCCGGACGCGCTGACGGCGCGCGACCAGTGGGTGTGCTGGCGGCGCGAGGACCGCGACGGCAAGGCGACGAAGGTGCCGGTCGAGCCGTCGACGGGCGGCTACGCCTCCACGACCGATGGGTCGACCTGGACGAGCGTCGAGACGGCGCTCGCGTCGACCGAGGGCGCCGACGCGGACGGCATCGGTTTCGTGTTCACTGACGACGATCCGATCGTCGGCGTCGACCTCGACGACTGCCGCGATCCCGACAGCGGGAAGATCGACGAGTGGGCACGAGACGTCGTCACCCGTCTGGACTCGTACGCGGAGGTGTCGCCGTCGGGAACCGGCGTCCACGTCATCGTCGAGGGCGACCTCCCAGAGGGCCGGAGCCGCTCGGGTGACGTCGAGATGTACGAGACGAGCCGGTTCTTCACCGTCACCGGCGACCACCTCGATGCGACGCCGAACACGGTGGACCGCCGCGACGACGCGATTCGGGACATTCACGCCGATTACGTCAAGGACACGACCGCTGACGACGCCGACGAGGACGAGGATGTCCCGCCGAGAACTGACGTCGGGGACGTCGATCTCGACGATTCGGAGCTGCTCGAGCGGGCCCGGGCCGCCGAGAACGGCGACCGATTCGACGCGCTCTGGCGGGGACAGACCAGCGGCTACGACTCCCACTCGGAGGCGGACATGGCGCTGTGTATGCACCTGGCGTTCTGGACGGGAGGTGATGCGGCACGGATGGATTCGCTGTTCCGCCAGTCCGGGCTGATGCGCGAGAAGTGGGACGAGGTCCACTACGCCGATGGGTCGACGTACGGGGAGAAAACCATCGAGCGGGCGATTGCGAACACGTCGGAGTTCTACGACCCATCGTCCAGCGACGACGCCGATGACGACCGTTCCACGTCAGGTGAGGTACCTACTGGGGCCGGTCGTGAGGAACCCGACCGCAGTCACGCGTATCTCACCGAGAAGACGCGGCTCTTGACTGCCCGGGTCAACGAACTCGAGGCGACGCTCGCCCGGAAAAACGAGCGCATCGACGCCCTCGAAGCGGAGATCGAGCGGCTTGAGGAAGCACTTGCAGCTGGTGACCGAGAGCCTGGGAATTCCCGAGACGCACGCACTGTCGATGCTGCTGAGGAGGATGACGAAGCCGGGGAGGCGTCCGTGTGGGACCGGACGAAACGGTGGCTCGAAAGTGATGCTACGTAGCCCCGGTGGACTGCAACGGCTTCGACCGAGGTTTGCCACAAGGTGAGTTCATTCGGCTTCAAGTTCGCGAGCGTCGAGTTCGCCGGTGAGATACTGCTCTCCCCGACGAGTGATGTCGTAGACGCCGTTTCCGAGGTGGACGATGAGGCCGTAGGTAACGAGTGTCTTGCAGCGGGCGTTGATGTGTTGGCGTGAGAATCGAACCCGATCGCTGTCCGCCATTTCTTTCGGGGTATCGGGGCCGGCTTCAGAGAGATGCTCTAGAATGCGGTCATCGGCGCGAGACATCCAGTCGGCGTCAAAGCGCATAATCACTTGTGGTTGCGCCGACGCTATCCCGAACGCGCTAAGTCAACCAGAAAATCTATAAGCAACTATAATTGACTCATAACCCTTTAAATGCCGGCCGTCCTAAGTTTCGAGCGTTGAGATGAATTGCTCTTCAAGCACGGGACCTGGGGCATCGCCGGATCTCGTCGTCGAGATTATCGAGACGCTCGAAGCGTGCGGGGTAGATCGGGACGAGTACCAGCTGTACGACGCTATCGACGTCGAAGCACTCGAACAGATCGTGAACTCGTCGGGTGGAAACGTGGAAGTACAGTTTACGGTGGAAGGGCACCGCCTTGCGGTGACTCCAGAGAGCGTCGACGTCCTGATTGACGACGAAACGTCCGATTCTACGGATCAGTAGGTGGTCTGCGATCAAAACCGTGGATCATCCTTGAAAGCCCACGGCCGCTCGGCATCCCGCGACCCACGCTGCGCGCCTCGTCCCTTCGGTGCTTGCGGGGTCGGGGGACGACCGAGGCGGCCGCGCCCTTTCTGAGTCCGCCAGGGAGGTGGATGGTTCACCGAGCGACGTGGCCGGCTGGACAGATGTGTACGTACCGGCCCGCCCCGCTCGCCGCTGCCGCCCTCCGCGTCGCTCGCGACCGACCATTCCGGGCGTGCGGGCGCTCTCCGCACCGCTCGCGCCCGTTCCGGGCTAAAGTGCATGTGCCCTCGTCGCCAGCGCTTCACCCGTTCGGGTCCTCCGGACCTCGGCAAAGCCGACCGCGACGGACGTGGTTGCGTCGCGGCGAACGGGGAATGCGCTGGACGCTCGCTCCGGGCGGGTCGGCGCGCGCTGCTGGTTGGGGCCACCTCGCTCGGGCGCGCTCTCGCTCGCGCCCGGTAGGGCGCTCGCGAAGGCGCGAGCGAGAGCGCGCAGTCGGTGCTATCGGTCGTCGACGTCGTCGGAAAACCGCGATGTAGGAGCATCGCGGTGGCGGCGCGTGAGCGCCTTCGGTCTTTGGTGAGACCAATGTCAAGTAACAGCTCTAGTAGCAAGGTCGTTACGGTGGATGAACAGGCATTCGAACGAACTGAAGACGCCGGCGTCGACGAGGACGGCTTCGAGGTGGTCGATGGGACACCGGAGCTCAGAGCGACGGTCGAGCAGGAGACGCAGGCGAAGGTGGATTCGAACCATCCGGACGGGATCGTCCAGGACTTCTCACACCTGCCGCTGGCCCAGGAAGAGCGCATTCGTGCCAGGGAAGCAGAACTGGAGCGCATCAGTGCGCAGGCCGAACTCGGAACGCAACACGGACGGGCGGAGCGCACGCGTGCGGTCGTCACCGAGCAGGTCCGCCGACGGACGAGAGCGAACTCGGACCGGGGACAGCACGGAGATACCGCTGATCCACGGGAAGCCCTTTCGCAAGAGCATCTCGCAACGGTCAACCAGGAGGCACACCGGATTGCCGAAAAGATCGAGCACGGTCCCAGTCGGGCGGCGATCGCCCGACTCCTCGCCGACAAGGTCGTGGACGGGCAGGGAATCACCGATGCGGTGTTCGACACGCTCGACGCCGTGAAGCAGATGCCCGGTGTCATCATCCCGATCGACGAGGTGCCGGACGTGCCGGTCAGCGAGGTGAGCGTCAGCGGTCAGATCATCGAGCTGTGGCGACCGAGTAGTTCGGCCATCAGTCAGGTCGGGCTGATCGCGGACGAGAGCGGCAAAATCAAGTTCACCAGCTGGTCGAAGAGCGACCAGAAAGGGGTCAGAGAGGGCGATCGCGTCCAGATCAAATACGCGAAGAAGAACTGGTACCGGGGCCGGTGCAGCATCGCACTGACCTACGACAGCCGGATCGTGTTCCCGGAGCGCGACCGGCAGTGGTGGAAGGGGTAGTGGACTAAGCGCCCCTCTTTTTGATGTGTGCCGAACCGGCCCGAGCCCCGCCACCCCACCCTCCGCTCCCGGCCTCCCTGCGGTCGGCCGGCAGCCACGACCCCGGTGTCGCTTGAACTGCGTTGCTGAGGGCAGTCGGACGCATATTTCCACCGGAAAACCCCTTTGTTTCGGCTTCAATTCCGCACGCAGTCATACGATTTTTACGTCAAAATTTCACTTTCACCTCGGTGACCTCAGTTTTAATGCTTGCGGTACCTTCAATCGAAGCACAGTGACGGATTTGAAAATCACCACCGTCAACGACTTCGACCGGAACGGCATTTTCCCGCTACGGAACATCCGCGTGGAGGGAAAGAAGATACAGACACCGACCGCAGCTACGCTACCTGGGAAACTCCGTCAGCACGAGGAGTTCCATCCAGACAGCGGCGGTGTAAGTGAGCTATACCGGACCGTGGGGGGCGACGACCTCGATGAGGCGATGCGCGATCCCGAGGGAAGTACAATCAACTCTGACCTCGAAAGTCAGTATTCCAGCGCACCCGACGACTCGTTGAAGGTCACTTTCACAAAGTACACCGAAGCAAGTACGCTCGGTGTAGCCCACGCCCAGTACCTGTCGGACATCCACGCCGCCTACTCCGACATACTCACTATCCCCCTGATGCCGAAGCTGGTGAGAAACGTCGAGGACGGACTCAACGACCCGTCCTATCGTTCGTTCAAGAAGAGCGCCGTCGCCTTCCTGAACCAGGTCGAAGAGCGACATCCTGACGCCCCTGTCATGGGCCTCATCCCGCGCTTGGGGTGGGAGTTCATCGACGATCTGCTGGAGGTATACGAGGCCCACGACGTGACGACCTACGCCTTCGACTTCGACCGGTGTAAGGTGACCACCGGCACGCAGTTGTCAATGGTCGCGCCGCTGATGCAGAGCATAGCGAACCGAGGTATCGAGGAACATACCCTGTTCTACGCCATCAATCCCTCACCGGGTACGAGACAGCAGGCAATCGGTGCCCGGCCTGCTTCCGACATCGCTTCAGTCGGTCTCGGCTTCGACATCATCGGCGGATGCCATGTGTCGCCCCGGATGCCCGAGGAAGCGTTCGAGGAGATGGAATCGGAACAGGGCGAGGATGGCGAACCCGAGTTCCGCCTGTTCGACAGGGCGGACTGGGTCTACCGTGACATTCCGGTGAGCGATCTACCGGATGTGTTCCCCGACGAAACCGCCTTCGACGCGGAGGGTGTCGCTGCTCGCGTTCGTCGCTCACCCACGAACGCTAAGTACCGCTTGCAGAAGCTGGTCAATGGCGAGCAAAAGGCGTTAGCGGCCAACGACCTCCGAGACGCGCTGGCGTCCGAGAAGGCCTATTCGAAAGTCATTACGAAGATCGGAGTAACCGACCAGACACAGTCGGCTTACAAAAAGGCACGAGCTGGGTTTGACGAAGAGCGATTCCGGCAATCGGGCGTTGGCGAGTTCTGAGGTAACTACTGGGTGTCCGGACCTGGACACCGACCGACAGCCGCTTTTCGTTCGTGTTCTATCGTTTGCATCGGTTGACCGCACTCTGGACAGAGGTCGTACTGTGGTTGGTCATCAGCGAACTGTGCGGTGACTTCGGCGAGTTTCTCCCATCCGTATCGTTCGCCGTCGTCGAGATAATTGCCACTCCAGAGGAGAAGCTGTGTGTCTGGTCCCGGTGCAGTCAATAGATAGCTCTCGTCGCCGGTGGTCAGAACCAGTTTGGGACCAAAATACGGCGTTGTACGTTTGACAACCGTGGTCTCCGACGGAATGTCGCCATGCTGTCCGAGGCGGGATACCACGTCAACAATCTGGATGTTATCACCACGTTCCGCTCGGAGCATCACCATCTTTGAATCGTACTCCGTTGCTGGTGGGCCGGGTTCCGCCTCGCGTTCAACCAGCCGTTGGTTCGCCACATGGTCCGTGGATGTTCGCTGCATGAAACGGTCTACCTAGCTGGAGAGGATAAAAGAGTGGGCTACGTCAATTGTATGTGGCTAACTACAAGGCCTTTGTTCCCTGCTTCGCTTGTCGTTACAGATAACCCTCGCTCCCATTCAGGCCGGTGCCGTACTGACTATGCGCACTGTATGAAGCAGGCTGGTATTATCAGATTTCGATGATTTCAACGGAGCTGTAAATTCATAACCTGCGGTTTGAAGCCACTCTCAGCAACGCATCGAGATTAATTTTGTCGGCCCCTGATTGGTGAGGGCCCTGCCACGACGCGGTCCTCGTTCTCCGGTGAAAACCATGGCAAGTAGAGACATCTACGAGAGAACGTTCGACGAGGACGGACAGGCTGACGCAAGCGCGAACCAGTGCCCCGAGTGCGGCGGTCACGTCACAACGAACGCCGTGGAAACGTTCTGTGAGGCCTGTGGGCTGGTACTCGACGCACAGCCGATCGACCACGGCCCGGAATGGCGAACCTTCGAAGATGACGAGACAGATCCCGAGCGAACCGGCGCGCCGCTGACGCCGACCCGCCACGATCGCGGCCTGTCGACCGAAATCGGTCGCAGGACCGACGGCAACGGGAACACGCTCTCAGGGCAGAAACGCTGCCAGTTGGGCAGACTCAGACGGGAACACAACCGCGGTCGCTGGCGCTCGAAAGCCGAACGGAATCTCGCACACGGCCTGGCCGAGACGCGCCGTGTCGCGAGCGCGCTTGACATCCCGGAGAGCATTCGTGATCAGGCCTGTGCGCTCTACCGCAGTGCATCCAGCGAGGACCTCCTTCCTGGTCGTTCCATCGAAGCGATCGCCGCCGCGAGCGTCTACGCGGCGTGTCGCTGTAACGTCCTTCCACGCACACTTCCGGAGGTTGGTGGCGTCGCGAAGGTCGCCGCCGAGCGCGTCGAGCACGCCTACGGCGTCCTCAATCGCGAACTCGGACTCCCGGCCATGCCGACGCCGCCCGGAGCCTACGTTCCCCGATTCGCGTCTGCACTTGGGCTCTCGGCTGGGACACGGCACCGGGCGGAGGCACTCGCAGCAAAAGCGAGCGACGAGCAACTCGCGCAAGGGTGTACTCCGAGTGGACTCGCGGCGGCCTGTCTGTATATGGCAGCTCAAGAGCGGTGCGAGCGGGTCACCCAGGCCGACCTCGCCGAGGTTGCGGACGTGACCCCTGTCACGATTCGCGCACGATGGGACGAACTCCGTACGCTCGTCGACGATGACGGCGACTGAACAACGGATTCCGTCAAGCTAACAGCCGCTCTATCGACTGCCGGACGATGGTCGGATCGACCTCGATGAGGCCGGCTGTCCGGTCGTAGAGATCGTCGCTCGTCATCGACTCGAACGCTGTAATGTCCTCGTCGGTCAGGCGTGCTCGAACCGCTGACCGAATGTCGGCATAGTCGGTCACGTACCAGAGGAGTGCGTGCAGGTCCGCGAGATCCTTCAGTTGCTTGTGGCTCTTGTCGCGGTCCGGAAACGCCCGGACCTTCATCGCTGCGAGGAGTTCGGCTGGGGCGATGAACGAGTCAGGCGGCTGCTCCCAGTCGACGTAGTCGGCGAGCGGCTCTCCCGCGTCTGCCTCGAACACTGGTTCGAGCAGGGGTTCAGCCGGTGGACGAAATCCAAAGGTGTCCTGAAAGACGTCGAGTGCTGTCGTATCCGGGATGATGTCGATGTCGACCCGGAAGACGTTGTGTGCCGGCTGGTCGCGCGCCGCTGCGTCGTCGAGGCGCTCGTGTGTGTCCCTGTGGAACTGCTGGTAGAAGCCGAACCGGCCGCGGCTGTATCCGAGGTCGTTCTCGATACGCTCGAGCGTGGTTGCAACCGGCGCTGTCTGCAGTTCGTCAGTCGACCACGCTGGGTCGACGTGGATCCCGAGGTCAATGTCCCGGGAGCCAATGTACGCGCGGTCGTGGGCGGCTTGAAAGCCGTCCGTGACCTGGAGGTGGACCGCCCACCCGCCGAGCAGACAGACGGGGGGTTCGGCAGCCGAGAGGACGTCCTGCAGTTCGCCTTCCGAGAGGGATGTCACCGGCTCGGCGTACTGGCTGCGATCCGCGTTACTCATCGGTCAGCCCGTGGTATTGCTTCAGGAGGCGATTCGCGGCTTCGACTGCCGGACCGTCCTCGTCGAGAAGATCGACGATCAACTGTGGGACCGAGACAGTCGTGACCTCGTCGACCGTCTGCGTATTGTAGAAGACGTGCTCGTCGGTTGCGCGGAGTTCGGTGTTTCCGCCGCCGACGAACCCCTTCTGTTCGATTACGTTCAGCCAGTCGTCGATGTCCTCCTCTCGCACGTAGAGTGCCGTCGTCGACGCGAACAGAAATCCCTGGTGTACCTGTTCGGCTTCGTCGGTCGTCAGCGCATAGTCGAGTCCCGCCTCGCGAATGGTCTCCAGCGGCTGTTGGAGCGAGACGCGCACCGCGTTCGGCTCGATCCGCGTCTCCACCCAGCGGTCATAGAGGGCTGCTGGGTCGAGGACGGTGGTGTCCTCGACGAGTCCGTCATCTTCGAGCTGGTCGAGGTAGTCGTACGCCCACGACGTGGAGACGTCCGCCTCGTTGGCGACTGCATAGCGGCTCAGCTCACCAGCATCGTGATTCAGCAGCACTCGGTGGAGGCGTTCCTTCTTGAACCCGCGCTCACGCGCTGGTTTCTCGAGTAGCATTGTGTCTAGGTTATCGGCCATACTTATATATGTAACCGGAATTCCGGTACTACGAGGAACTTAAATACTGAACCGGAACGTTTCAAGCCTGTCTTCTCAGTTCAGCTCATTTGTTCTGCGCCGGCGATGGGTGCCGGCGCAGCAGGGGTACCGATCGGATCCGTTCCACCGCGTCGGCGTGTTGAGGTGAGTACGATGCATATGGTCATTTACGCCATCGTAGAGGCATCGACGCAAGACAAAGCGCTGGCCACCGGAAAGACGGTGTTCGACCGGCTGGTCGGCGCAGACCCGCACTCCTGCGCCGTCTTCGATTACTTTGTCACGTTCGAACAGGAGGACACGACGGTCGCGGGCAAGGCGCGATGGGGTGAGCTTCCGACTGCGGCCCCGGTCGATTCCGATGACGGTCAGGCATTGCTCGAGCGTGGGTGGGAGGCGACGAAGGAGGAGTTCGAGCGCAATCTCGACCGGGTGAAGGAGGCCATCGACGAGCTCTCCGATGAGGAGATCATGCGTGACGAGGATCTCGCCCGGCACGCGTTCCACCAAGTGGGGGCGTACGACGGACCGACGGTGTTCCTGTACACCGAGCACGCAACCGGCATTCGCCACCGTGGACAGCTGGATCGACTCCTCGAGGAGAGTGAAGAGCTCTGGATCGTGCCCGCGGACGTCCACTTTTGAGCAGACATGCCCCGAATCACCAACTGGAGCCTGGAGAGTCGAACGCCCACACTCGCGTACCGGAACACCGAGACCGGTGCGCGAGCCGTCTTGCATCGAGCGCCAGACTCGTACGCCTCCAAGTGGCGCGCGGCCATTCTCGTCGACGGCTACCCGATTTGGTCGCGTGGATTCGACACGAAGGAGACGATCACGTTTCGGGATGCACTCCGGGACCGGCCGACTCCCGAACTGTGCTGTCCCGAGTGTCAGAGCGAAACCGTCTTCGTCGGCGAGAAATCGGCAGATGGATCAAAGGTACAGCGCTGGTTCGACTGCCCCGAATGCGGTTACGAAGCACCATCGAAAATCGTATACGGCGCTGAGCGCTGAAGATGTGTGCGCAACTACTGTAGGTCTATTTCTGGGCTGAGATGGGTGGCCCGTCCTGAGCGGGCTAGGTTCACCGATGAGTCTGGAAGTCATCGATCGCCACAGCGAAGCACTGTTCGAGTTCCTCTGGTGTCCGGTTTGCGGGCACGAGGTGTTCAGTCACATTCCCTTCGAGGGAGTGTTCTGCAAGAACTGCAACACGCAGGTCGTACTCCAAGAATCCCGAGAAACACGCGGCTACGAGGAGGTTGTGCTCGCCTGCTTCGACACCGACTCGACGTGGAACCTCCACGTCGACGAGAAACTGCGTTGCGACCTGCCTGACGGCTCGGCACGGGTGAAGGTTCTCGGCGCACCGGGCACAAACGAGGTCGACTGGTGGAGTCCAAAACCTGACGACGACTGGGAGCCGGTCGAGCGTGGTGAGTTCGACGATGTGGAGGAACCAGACGAGGTGTCACATCTAGCGTAGCGGATTTTAATCTCGCAACGACTGTGTGGTGTTGTTCCTGCGCCGGCGATGGGTGCCGGCGCACACGCGCCGGGGAGTATCGATGTCGACACGGAGCCAACTCCGATTCGTCCAACGAGTCGAACAGCCTGATGAAACAGCTGGCAGCGCCGCCCGCGTCGCGCAGGTGTACCGGCATTCGGACGGCTACCCGGCGAGCGTCCTCAGGGATCTCACTCAGCTGAAGGAGCTTCTCGATGCGACTCGTACCGAACGCGGACCGGGCTACACGGCGGCGACGTTCGTGTTCCTCGACAAGCTCTCGACGGTCGGCCTCTATCTGGATGGTGACTCGGAACGAACGATCGACGCGGTCCAGCCAGCGGACCTCCTCGATCCGGCCAACATGGAACACCTCGACCAGCCACTGTACCTGCTGGGCCACGGCGTTGAGGATCCGGCCGACGGCATTCACGGTGACGAGGAGTACCTCTACGTGGTCGAACTCCCGACGGAGAACGCGTTCGACGAGCCCGCAGAGTGGACCGTCAAGGTGAGCGGTCACTCCGCGTTTCCCCGCTGGGACGGTCCAACCGAAGAAGCCTTCGAGCGGGCCAGCTGGCAGTTCCACGGTCCGCTGGAGGACGCACTCGAAGAGCTGGTTGCTGAGCCGGCGTGAGAGCGCGACCGGTCTAAATGACGCCGCCGATGACGAGCAGGCCAACGACGAGCAGCAGCGTCGCGACTACGCTCCCGCCGGCCAGCCACTTGTTCTCCATCGCCTTCTCGTGGAGCGGCATCTCGGCGTACTCCTCGCGGAACGCCTCGAGGTTCTCCTCGTCGTAGAAGTATTTCGTCTTCAGTGCGAACCGCCCAGTGACTGCACAGCCCGTGCAGACCGGCTCGCCCTCCAGACGCACCGTTTTGGTGTGGCTGGTGCTGGCGATCGCCCCACAGTTGGGACAGTACGTGTACGTCTCGTCGACGCCGCTCGTGTCACAGTGGACGCAGCGATGGACGCCGTCCTCGGCGGTCACCCGTGACGGTCCTGCCGCGTAGTACTCGTAAGGGTAGGTGTACTCCTGGAGTTCGGTCGTCTGTCGAACCTCGGGGAGGTACACTGGTTCGATCGATTGGACGGAGATGTCCGAGCGGTTCGGGTCACAGGTTTTGTTGTACGTGACGTTGTTGTCGCCGGTGTAGGTCACCGTCGTCGTATGGTGCTGCTGGAGCCGCTCGACGGCCCACTCTTTGTACTCCGTTTGGGTCTGCCCGAACCGGCGCTCCTCGACCGTGTCGAACGTGTCCTGGAACTGCTCGGTGTCGAGGTCCACCGTCGCGTGGAGGTTGTCAGTGACGAGCGTCGCAACCTCGGTGTCGGCGACGTCGGGACGTCCCCGGTCGGCGTGCGCGACGAACTCCGTGCGCTCGTTAATCCGGTGGACGACGCCGACGGAGGTCTCGAAGACGGCGTTCGTGTCGGCGGTGATCGCGACCACTGGGCGGAAGGCCACTTCCGCGTGTGGGTCGGGGCGGTCAACGGCGTCGATGTTCTCGATGTCGCTGAATGCGTCGTCGACGGGCTTCTAACGAGGCGTCGTCGGGTCGTGCGGACGGAGCGTTTCGTCACAGAGAATTTCGATACGGCCGTTGTAGAGGTCGAGCCCGATCTCGTCGGCGATCTCCCGGAGGTCCTGCCCGTCGATGAGTTCGATGGGGTGGGGGTCGTCGTTCTGCTGGAGCCGGTCGGCATACTCCCGGGCGGGGTTCGTGAAGCGGCCTGTCGTGACGACCATGCCGCGTTTCGGGCCGGCGGCGTCGAATGTGGCGATCGCAGAGTGCAGTTTCTGGACGACCGGGCGGCCGGCGGTCGCGGTATGCTTGCACTCGACGACGATCGACCGCCGGGTGCCGTCGACGACCTCCTCCATGAGGACGTCCCGGCCCTCGTCGGCCGTGCGCTCGGCCTGGCGGACGTTCACGTAGCCGAGATTCCGGAACACGTCCTCCATGAGGTCTTCGAACTCGAAGCCCGAGAGATCGTCTAGTACAGCCATCCCGAATTATGTGGACAGTACGTTGCAACTGCCAAATACGTTGCCGAACGCAGCTACGTCCTGTTTTTTGAACCTCTGAGCATCTTCGATAGGTACTGGTGGGCTGCCTCTTTGTCTATGATCCCTTCCTTCGTCAGATCGAGAATGCATTCAAGCAGTATCTCGTCCCGCGTCTCTTGGCCTTGATCTCCTCTGTGGTCCTCAAGAGCCGGTTGGGACGTCTCGCTTGTTCTTCCGGCAAGGGCCGATATCGGATACCTCTCAACTGTTTCGGACTCAGAGAGGGGAATCGGGTTCTCTTCGTCGATCGGGAGAACATGGGGAGTGGGATGCGTTCGAAAATATTTCGCGGAACACATCGGGAGCCAGCGTTCACAGGACTGACAGAACCGCCGGAATTTGTTTCCAGGCCGCGGTCGCTGTTCAATCTCTTCGTCAAGGACGGGAACTACCTGGTTCTGCTGACAGTATTTACAGTTCTCCATGGGTCAGTACCCCTATCGAAAGGAGGTATAAATCCAAATTTGGATTAGCAGTCTCGTTGACCTCAGAAACCGTTGATAGGTCCCGGAAGTCGTGCTCGATACATCCCCGATATACAGTATTAGCGCTGAAACCAACATCGAGAGGACGCCGGCTAGCAGAGCGTCAACTTCCCCCAGCGTGACGCCGCGAGCGGTTTTCGCGCCCGTCGGAGAGGGCGAGGGCTCCACCGAGGGTCCTCGTTCAGAGGTGACTTCCTGTGAGTGAACAACAGAGTGCGAATAACGTCTCGATCGACGACATTCCGGTCGATATCGCGAACACGCAATCAGGCGACGTCGATCCCACCGAGGTTCCCGACGAGATCGAGTCGATCACGCGTGGGCTCGCCGGCGCGCACCCACCGACGAACCCACTCGTCGTTCTTAAAGCGGCTCGCTGGTGGTACGTCCACGGCAACGGTGGAACGGATCCCGCGTTTCGGTGGGCCATCGAGTGGGCACACCACCTCGCAACCGACGCACCGAGCGATGTAGTCCAGTTCGACGAGTTCCTCGAGTATCTCGTCTCGGTGGGCTTTGCAACCGAGAAACACGAACTGCGGTGATCGCCACCGCGAGTTTTTCTGCGCCCAGGAGGGGCGAGGCGCTCGCTGAGATGCAGCGAGTGCCGACTTCGTTCGGTGATATCCATGGGTACGACCAATCAGCCGGCGGCATCCTTCGATGATGCCGACAGCCGGTACGACGAGATGCACAGCCAGCTCGAGGCGTGGGTCGAGGAGCTGATCGACCTCGTCGATGAGGCCGCCGCGAGCGAGGAGTTCCGAGAGTGGCTCGATGTCCAGAGTCGCTTTCACGACTACTCTCACCGCAATTCACTGCTCATCAAGCTCCAGTGTCCCGAAGCGACGAAGGTCGCGGGGTACCGGACGTGGCAGGCGGAGTTCGATCGGCACGTACGGGAAGGTGAGCAGGCGATCTGGATCTGGGCGCCGATCATCGCCAAGCAGTGTCCTGACTGCGGGAACTCTCCCTCGTATCACGAGAGTAGTGACTGCGAATACGACGAGACGCCGCCCGAGGAGTGGTCGAAGGGCCTCGTCGGGTTCAAACCGACCACGGTGTTCGACGTGTCCCAGACCGAGGGTGAGCCACTCCCCGATCTCGACACGGAAGCAGCCGGTGAAGTCGGAGACCTCGTGTCGTCGCTGTGTGACGGGGCTGACGAACTAGGCGTCGACGTCCGGATCGTTCCGGCCGACGAGTGGGAGCATGGGGCTGCGAAAGGTGTCTGCACCGATCGGAGCCCGCATTCGCTCCAGCCGCTCGTCGAAGTGCAGGACCGAGAGAATCAGGCCGACCTCGCGGTGACGCTTCTTCACGAGTTCGCGCATGCCCTGCTACACTTCGACGTCGACGACGGGACCGAGCGTGCAAAGCGGGAGGTCGAGGCCGAAGCGGTCGCGTACATCGTCGGGCGATACTGCGGGCTCGACACGAGCGGGTCGGCGTTCTATCTGGCGGCGTGGAATTCCGATGATACCGAAGTGATTCAGGAGCGACTCGAGCGGATCAGTCGAACGGCAGAAGAGATCATTGGGGTGCTTGGTGGCTGAGGCTGGACCTTCGAAAGCGGAAGGAAATCCAAGATATGTTTGGGAGTAGGACAAAATTTGAGTCATCGTGGATCAGTCGCTCCTGAATCTATATGTGTAGGTAACCGTCTACACCAAGTGTGTGAAAGCCAAGTGGGACAATCTCTTCTGGTACCAGCGGGCCAATGACGAGGGGAAGGAGCAACTGGAGAACAATACCACGAAGGGATTCCTGAAGATCCTTCAGGAGTCGGAGGACCGACTTACCGATGAGTTTCTGCAGCAATTTCTTGATCTGAATCTCGAGAACGCAGAGTTCGAATACGATGCTCAGGTTGGGTTAGATGATATCGCCCCAACTGACCAATTCGTCCACCTTGTGGGGCTGTCCTACGAAGGACAGAATGTTGCAGCGGATGCAGAGCCACAGTCCGGTGATGGTCTGGTGGATGGTGTCATTACTATTCATTCGGAGGACTCACCCATTGCGATCGTTATCGAGGTCAAGACCGAGCGGGATACCTTGGGCCATGAACAGATGGGGAAATATCGTGGCGAACTCGGTATTGAATCGGACCAATTGTGCCACGGAGTAAGCTGGCTGGACGCCTATGAACTGCTGGAAGTCCACCGAGATCAAGCAGCACGTGATGTCGACCGGTTTCTACTGAAGGAATTCACCGATTACCTGGAGCTGATGAGAATGGTACCATTCAGAGGATTCGACCGAGAACGACTGAGAGGTCCAGGAAGTACAGAGTACAAGCAAGAACTCCTCCGTGGAGTTGACCAGAACAATACGGGAATCTTCTCCCAGTCTCTATACGATAAACGGGATGCCTATGGACTCGAAGCGTTCATGGCTACATCGAATCAGAAGAGTAGAGAAGTCCACCTCGCCGAGGAGGAGGCACTGAAGGACTATCCCTTCCCCAAACTGAATCACTTCTCCGCGGGATTCTGGCACGCTGGCCGGTTCAGTGTCCAGCTCTACATCACAAGACGAGTCGTCGGGAACATCACTCAAAGAGGAGCTATTGAGCCTGCCCCAGAGTTTGTTCGGGTCATGAAATCGGCCCTGCAGAATCTGGAGGACATCCAGCTCACTACCGATGATAACCCATTCATCTACATGCGCTACCAGCGGAACATTCAACAACCGAATGATTCTTTCTATGACACATTCACCTTTCCCACGGATTCCGTTGTGTATGCTCCCGGAATGACCGACGAGACGGGACTTGACCAACGATTGTCCCTCATTTCGCGATCCGTACGGGAGGCCACGAACGCTGAAATTGGCCAAGAGAAGTCATTCGTAATTGAGAAACAGATCCCCTACGATTCAGATTTCATCGACAAGAAGGAACTGGTCGACCACACCTTGGAATTCTTCGAGACACTTCTTCCCGTGTACGAGCATTTTAGCGACTAACCGGGTGGATCAAACGATCACCCGTACTTCGACCGACCGGAATCGTCCATCGAGATGGTCGGAAGACGGGCGGACGGAACGGGTAATGCGCACTATGATTGCGTTGACGAGAGGTTCGGTCAATCAGATCCATGTCTCGGAGCTTCCGAGTCGGCGTTTGTCGACCCTCGAGTGCTTAGAGTGGCTTTGTTTCTTCGACGGCAATTTCTAATCGATCGAGAAATGACGGGTCGTACTCTTCGTCGACGTGGTTCACGTTCCACAGACCGGACCGACGGATTTCTTCGCACGGGCTCGATTGCCCCACCCAGTCCTCATCCCGTGGATCGATCGATTCACATTCGAAGTTACTAACGAGGGCAATCGCGTTCCGCTCGATATAGGCCCGGTCACTTTCTGGTCCGGGCTCATCGTCTACGTTGATCCAGAGGAATGGGAGCTCTCTGATGGATTCGCTCACTCTGCGCTCATGTTCCAACTCGCTGAGGCGTCGCTCCCGGCCCGCGCTCGACCCCTCTCCCCAGTGAGGGTACTCGTTAGAGAGGTCATCTCTCTCGATCAAGGCCTCGCCGATACGCTTTCGGAACACCGACCCACGGTGGTTTCCGCCATCCTCGTACGTCCCGCTATTCGCACCGCGATGGGTCCGGAGGCGGTTCCAAAGAGAAGTGCCTGAACCGGCCGATACGGCGTGGGTCCCGACTCTCGTGAGCCGACGGTGATCGGTATCTCTCCGCCACTCGTTGTCGGCGAAAAAGAAGTAGACGCCGCGGTCGGGCCAATTCATGTAACCGGTGCATTCGTGCAATCGCTGCATCCCGTCGACACGCTCTTCGAGATTCTCCAAGAGGCCATAGAACCGGTCGAGATCGTCCAATCTGGACATTGGCGAAGGGTTTGTCACGAAGCACCAAGATTTTCCTGGTAACCGATGAGCACAATCACATGGGACCTAGCATCTTGATTCTGTCCGCATGCTCCGGGGAGAAGGCGGTCGACGAGGTGGTAACCTGCGCGGACATCGATGGCTCATCGAAGGAGGAGTTGGTCAACAGGCATCCAGACAAGTCCTTGCCGGCGCGGTCTCTGTATACTGGGGACGAGCATGGGCACGTAACAGAGGCTGTTGATCGCTTCAAGGCGATTGCTGATGTCGACTGGCGCATTATCTCTGCTGGGTTCGGTCTCGTCCGACCTGATACGGAGCTCCCCGCCTACGAGTGTACCTTTCGGAATACGGACTCGGTCCGCCGACGCGTAGAGCGAATGGGGTACGATCCGGATTCCCTAACACAACAGGAGCAAGTCCAGCGAGTAGCCAACGAGCTAGGGATCTCCGACGAGATAGAGGCGGCTCTCGATGACGGGATTGACGTCGCTTTCGTGGTGCTTGGGGAGGACTATTTGAACGCAGCTGGCTCTAGCCTTTCGTCGATCCCAGAAGACTGCACGGCGTTCGCTTTCGCTGCGGAGGGGAATCGAGACTTAATCGGTGATTGTCAATGGGTTCCATCGACTGAAACAGAACGAGATGCGCTTGGCACGACCTGGACTCAAGTCAAGGGCTATCAACTAAAGAACGTAGCTGACAACGTGGCGTCGGCCGACGACCTACTGAATCTTGAAAATGCAGCATCTGTCCGGGAAAAGAGTCTCTGTATTTGAATTTGAATTTGCTGACGTATTGTGCGAGCGACCGAACTTGGGGTCGTCACAACTGGATCCGCGGTTCGGGTTAAAGTCGAAGCCCCACAGTTCGAAACATCTTGAATAGGTGCAACCAGGCGAGGAGATATCTCCTGAAGAGGATCCTTTGGCACCATTTCAACCGGTCCTTCATGAATTGGTACGTAATCTACTACTGCCTTACATTGATATGGCTGGCTAGAAAGTTGTTTGTAGTGACCCTTTGTGACCGAGCCTTTCTCGCTGATTTCAGGACCCGATCCGGCCGAAGCGACAAAGCGAGCATTCAGCTGGGCTTCCGATACGGCTGCGGATGATCCCAACACCATTCTTTGTTTGACACAAAGTCGCGAACGAGCGGACCATCTTTCACGCCAATGGCGAGAAGAGGAAGATCCTGTTCGTTTCACCGCAACAACGGTAGACCAGCACATCGGTACGCTGTACGAACGGGCGAGTGCCTCAGTTGCCAGGAGTTCCCTGGCGAAGCCTGATCGGCTTCGTCTCGTTGAAGCAACAATCGAACGATTCGAGGCGGATAGTGGCCCGTTTTCCAACGTTCAACAGCCGTCGAACGACCTCGTTGATCAGGTGCAGGGGTTGTTCTCGTTACTTGAGTACGCCGGGTACTCCTCTTCAGATGCAATCGAACACGCACTACATTGCGCGGGAACGATGGGCGATGAGAGGATCGATCCCGAGCTCTATGGATCGTTCCGCGACGAGGAACCTGACACCCTTAACGGAGCACTCGCCGAGCAGGCAACGACCGTCTCCGATCTCTATTCGGCGTATCGAGAGCTACGTGACGAAATCCACCCGTCGTGGACGGCAGAAGCCCCGGAACAATACCTGGAGTTACTTGACCAGGAACTCCTCGTAGACACACTCCCGGCTTCCGTCGACGCTGTAATTTTGGACGGGTTGACTCGACTTGCGCCCGCTGAGCGAGAGGCAATCGCCCGAATCGCGAGGAATCGTCCTACTGTAGCGGTCGTCCCGCTTGTACACGATTCGATGAGCGGTACTGGGATCGATCTCGGTGTAAAACGCGCACTCCAGGTGTTTCTCTCGATCGGCTTTACACTCGATTACAGTACCCCAACGTCTACTGACCACGAGCGAATCGACGCCGTCAGAAGCCTCCAAACCCCCACTCACACTGAATCAACGTACTACCCAACCGACGTGGGGATAGAATGGCTTGAGCCATCGACGGAACGAGAGGAGGTGCGGACGACCGCTCGACGCGTTCGGGAGCTGCTTGCGCGTGATAGCGTCAAGCCTGCCGATATCGGCATCGTTGTTACCGACCGGTCGACCTACCGGGGCATCTTGAGCGAAACGCTCACCGGGTACGATGTCCCGTTCACGTTCACGAACGACATCGGTATCGAACAGACGCTCGTCGGGGGTGCTCTCGAAACGCTCCTCGACCTCGCTGACGACGATCCGAAGGGCAGCTCACTCGGAGCCCTTTGCTCGAACGTCTTTGTTTCGTTGAGTGACTTCGACATCGACGCGCCATCTCTCAACTCTGCCCGAGACAATGCCTCTACGGACTCGCTTCCGGAAATTCTCGAGGAACTCGAAGAGGCTGGAGCCACTGAGACAGCAGAGGGTATCGTCCGTCTCAACGACGCGGTCACCCCAGCTGACGATTCCCTCGCGGAGTACGCGAGGTCGCTTCGAGAGATGCTTTCGCGTCTCGGCATCGAAGATGCCGTCGAAGGATATGGTTCGCCGGACGAACCAACCGGGTCACACCGGCCTGCTTACGAAAAATCAGCGTGGTCGTCCATAGAGACTGTGCTCTCGTCCCTCGAAACGATCGCCCCTCATCTTCCTGATGGCGACCAACCGGGCCGCGTCCGTCGGGCACTCCGAGCGGAGCTCGTGGGTGGGCCAGACCAACGAGATGGATACGTCCGTGTCCTTCCGCTGGCCGAAGCTGAAATGACGTCGTTCGATCACTTATTCGTCTTGGGATTGACGTCAGGCTACTTCCCCAGCGAACAGGACACTATGGCGTTCTTTGGCGCAATCAACGATGCCGACGAGGAGTTCAGCCGGGCCCATACCGGCCGACGAGCACGGTACATCTTGGGGACGCTGTTGACCGGGTCCGGAAACGTAGTCCTCTCGACGCCCCGCCACACCGTCGACGGTACTGAACACGTCCCCGCACCGGTGGTATCGGAACTCCAGGAATCCGTCCAAGCACCGGAGGAATCCGAAGAGCCGTCTGACCGAGCACCCATCGTCTCCGCTGAAGACGTCCAACGAGAATATGCAACGTGGGCTGGAGATCAACAGTTCGACTCCCCGACCCGTGCTGTTGATGGCCTGAACACCGCCGAGGCCCTCTCAGATGATGCTCAAGCCTTCGCTATTCAGGGATTGAATACGGCCTGGCGACGTTCTCGGCCTGAACTGACCGCCCACGATGCACAGATCGAGGAGATCCTCGACGACGTGTTCCCAGCTTGGCGCCGGGGTCCGTATAGCCCCAGTGCGCTGGAAGATTACGCGAGGTGCCCGTTCGTTTTCCTGGCAAAGCGCGTTCTCGGCTTCGAAGAGGATTACGGCGAAGAAAACGACATCAGTCGTGCCGACCGGGGAACCTACGTACACGACGTGCTGGCGGAATTTTACCGCGAACTCCGTGAGGACACCCACGTCCCCGTCGACCTGAACCGGTTCGACGAGGACCGCCTCGAGGATGCGCTACTCCACGCAGCCCTCGACCGACTTGATACTCTCGGCGACGTCGAAACGCTGTTTGCCCAACGAACAGTCACTCGATTACTCGCCGGACTCGGATCGCCCGTGGACAACCCGTACTATGGAACGCACGGTAGCGATGACGTGAGAGGTCTTTTCGGCCGCTTTCTCGACGAGGAGCTCGCCGCCCACGAATCGGCTCAAGCCCGAGCGACCTACTTCGAGGCCGCGATAAATCTCGATTACGAAGACGTCGAATTACTCCAGGACGGGCCCGTTAGCGTAGACACCCCACACGGCCAGGTGGAGGTTCACGGGATCGCGGATCGGGTCGACGTCGTCGATGGGGACTCGCGGGGAATCCACGTCCGTGACTACAAGACCGGTAGCACGCCGTCCCGGAACGATGTCACTCTCGGAACGAAGCTCCAGTTGCCAATGTATGGGCTCGTCCTTGAGTCCGTCTTGGAAGAGGAAACTGGGATTTCTCACGAGATGCTCGGTGGCTCGTACTACAAGCTCAAATCGCCCGAGGACATCGGCGCCACCACTGCAAAGGTTTCCTCCCGCGAGGCCGTCGATGACGAGACTGGCACCCCAATGCTTCCGCCGCCGTCGCAGCCTTGGCGGCTGCCGTTCGACTCACGCAGAGAGTTCACCCGTCTCGTTCGCGATGTAACTCCTGCCCGTCTTGGAAAGATCGCGACCGGGATCGAAAACGGAGCCTTCCACCCGACGCTGCTTTCCGAGGACCTCGCGAACTGTGAGGATTGCTCCTTCAGGGATACTTGCGACGTTCGTCACCACCATCAGCAAGACACCATCGCAGGGTTGGACGAAACCCGCCACTACGTTTCGGAGCGGGCTCGGGACGTAGAACTGGAGCTCGACGCATACGCTCCAATGGGGGATGACTAATGGTGGAGTTCAGGCACTTGGAAGACCCACAGAAACTGGCGGCTCTGGCCCACGACCGCAACTATGCTGTCACAGCCGGGGCCGGCAGTGGCAAGACGACGACCTTTGCGATGCGGTATCTGAAGCTTCTCGAAACCACCGACGCCGACCCGCATTCGACCGCCGCAATCACCTTCACTGAAAGCGGTGCGGCAGAACTCAAGGAGCGGGTACGAGAGTCCGTTAGCGATCGATTGGACGAAACAGATGGCGATGGGTACGAACGGTGGCGTGAGTACCACGATGCACTCCCGGAAGCGTACATCCACACGATTCACGGCTTCTGTTCGCGACTCCTCCATGAGCATGCCCTCGAAGCCGATGTCCCGGTCGGCTTCGACGTCATCGAAGAGACGGCGGCCCGGGGACACCAACTCGAGACCGTGGAGTCGTTCGTTGAGGATCACCTGGACGACGAACGAATCGAGGAGTTGACTCATATCTACTACCGAGACAGGCTGGAAGACCTTCTCGGGGATTTACTGGAGGAACATCAACACGCTCGGGAATGGGCGGACGAGTGGGCGGATCAAGAGCCGTCGGACTACGTCGAATTCGTCCGCGAGCGTTACTCACCTATCGACGTTGGCGAAGCACGGACGCTACTTGACCGTCCAGACGTCGAGGAGGCACTCCGGGACATCCGGCAGGTGGCGGACGAAGAGAGCGCGGGCGGAAATCGGATCAGTATCGCCCAGAACGTTGCAACAGCCGTCGAGACGCACGATATCATCGGCGCGGCTCTGAATGACGTCGCTACCCATGACGCTGCAGCTGCTCTCTGTGAAGCTCTCACCTCGGACCGAACGCCGTACTATGGTAGCTGGGACAGTTGGTGTTACGGCGGACATGACGACTGGGACGACGAGAACGCCGAACGATACGACGAAGCAACGTCCGCGCTAGTGGAGGCACTCCCTGTCGAACGATGGGCCATTCCAGGACGGCTTGCCGTCGAGCGCAACGCCGCCCCGTACTACATTAGTCTCGCATCGCTCTTCCGTGATCTTCACGACGAATACGAAGATCGCAAGCGACGTGAGCGTGTCCTCGACTTCGCCGACCTGATCGACGGTTGTATCGATCTACTACGATCGTCTCCGACAGTTCGGGCAGACGTTCGAGAATCATTCGACCACGTCATGCTCGACGAGGTTCAGGACACGGACCCGAGACAATGGGAACTGGTCGAGTTGTTGACCTCCCTGGACGCCGAGTACGACGGGCTGAACGTCTTCGTGGTCGGCGACGAAAAACAGAGCATCTTCCGCTTCCGAGGCGCTGACGTTACACAGTATGCGGTAGAACGCGAGAGACTCGCCCAGGCAAACCAGCAGGCGTCGGTTCCACCGCTCGAAGAAACCTATGAGGTGGGGGAAGGGAGAGATCTGTCGCGTAACTTCCGGTCACTCCCGGGTGTTCTCGAACCGATAAACGAGCTGTTCGATGACCTCTTCGGCCAGGTCCCTCAAACCCATCAGGATGCGCCGCCGGGGATCCGTGGGGACGATACTTCCTTCGAGCCAGATCCACAACGTCTGGCCCCCGATAGAACTGACGAGGCCGAGATCGGCCTGGGTGCGACCTTCGTCCTCGTACCGGAAGAGCGGCCAGTGCGGGAGGAAGCCCTCACTGAAGATCACCAGCTTCGTGCACTCCCCGAAGATGGCGCCACCCTCGATGCACGAGCATTAGCTGCCGAGGTTGCAGCTTTCCTCGATGACGCACCTGAGCGCTACGAAGTTACTGGCTACGAGGATGGCGACCCCGTCGAGGAACCTGTCGAGCTGGAACCGAAGGACGTGGCTATTTTACTGCGGAAACGGACTCACCTCGAATCGTACGAACGAGCTCTCGCCTCGCTCAACGTTCCCTACACGGTGGCTTCGGGGATCGGGTTCTACGAGAGCACGGAGATCACGGCCATCAGGAATCTCCTCGCAGTACTTCAGGATCCAATCGATGATCTCGCACTGTTCGGCGTCTTGCGCTCACCTCTATTCGGCTTCGAAGACACGGACGTGGTCGGCCTCTGGGATAGTATCGAGCGCGACGACATCGGTGATGGTGAACTTTGGCGCGCGCTCCAGCGAACTGACCACGACCGACTGACCACTGCTCGAGAGCGTATCGAAACCTGGCGCCGACTCGCTGGCTGTAGCGGGCCGACGCCACTAGTGGAAACCTGGGACGCGTTACTCGGCCGGATAATCGAAGACACCGGGTATCTTGCGAGTCTCGCACTCGACGAGCGCGGCCAGCAGGCTATCGCAAACGTCGAGAAGTTCCGCGATCGCCTTCGAGAGTGGGGCGAAGACGGACTACAGACCCTCCCAGAAGTCGTCGACCGAATCGATCGTGAGGTCGAGCTCTCGAGCCGGGAGGGCGAAGCGGCAGTACCTGAGGATGCCGATGGCGTCAGGATCATGACCGTGCACGACGCGAAGGGTCAGGAGTTCCCGGCTGTATTCGTCCCGGGCCTCTCGACGGACTTCAACCTTCGACCTGGCTATGGCGAGAACATCGCTGAGTTCGAAATCATCGAGGACCCGCTGACAGACGACCGGCAGCCATTGCTTGGCATCCGTGCACCAGGAACCGTTGACGTCTTCGAGCAGCAAGACACGATCCTCAAACGACGACTCAACTTCTCCAGGAAACGCGAAGCCGTTGCCGAGGAGAAACGGATCCTCTACGTCGCTGCGACGCGCGCCAGGGACCACCTCTTCCTGATCGGCACCGCTGGAAGCGACGACGAGTCGGTCGAATCACTGGATACCGGTGATCGAGGCGAACCGTCGAACTGGTACGATATCGTTGCACCAGAGATACTCTCCAACGACGTTCTCGAAGAACTCGCTGTGGCCGGATCGACAGCGGTTCCGGAGGAGAGAGAAACCCCGGTAACAGTGCGGTTTCCCAGAATGAGCGCAGAGTCCGCCTCAACCGATGCCGCTGAACCCATCTCCCTGGAACCTGACGTCGATGCGTACGAGGTTGAACCGGAGTACGATATTGCGGCGTCGTACTTGGGTTCGCTCATCGAGGATGGGGCGCCCGGGGACATCGTCGTCGACCACACTGGACGGTACGTATCTTACGAACCCCCAGAGAACGATTCGGGTTCAGATACCAGTTCTTCAGGCAGTGAGTCTACGGGTCTTCCTCGGAACGTTTTCGGCGACGTCGTACACAAGGCCGTCGAGTTGCGTGTTAATCCCGACGACGAGTCCACCCTCCTGCGATTGACCGAACAGGTCGCGACTCAACACGAAGTTTCCTCCGACAACGTGACGCAAACCGACCTTTCAGATATATCGCGTCACGTGGCTACGGCATCGGAGTATCTGAACTCCCTCGATGAGGGTGGCACCGTAGACGAGAAAATGGTCCGAGCGATGCTGGATTCGGGACAACTGTACGGATACGTCGACCACATCTCGAAAACGGATGGCGGATACCACGTCGTCGACTACAAGACCAACGACATCTCACGTCCACATCAGATCGAAGCAAAGTCAGACTACTACGAGTGGCAGATGAAGGCGTACGCTGTGGCGCTTCACCAGTCTAATCCGCAGATGGACGTCGAGGCAACGCTGCTCTTTACCGAGGCTGGGGCCCAACGATCATTCCTGTGGAGTCCTGAGGAGCTCGAAGATCTGGAAACTGAGCTTGACGCTACCGTCTGTTCGCGACTCTCGACTCATCTGTGAGTAACACGACCTCATCTACAGAGATAGCCACGGAGTTGGAGGATTTAACGCGGTCTGGAACCCATGACTCACTGGAAGGCTGCGAGCCACAACTCGATAGAGTTCGAACGACTCCGAGAAATTGGATCTAAGGCGGGTGAATAGGTCGAAATGGGCCCGTTTGGCCGTCTGAGGACACTGGGCAAAACTGATTTAGCACCCCTTCTAATATTATAACGGAATGAGTCTCTGGAGATCCAAACGGCGCTACGAGACGGGGCGCCACATCAGTGATCAGGCTGATGATGCCCTGTACGCGCTTGCCCTTCTCCAGAGCAACGGGTCCGTCACGAGAACGCGCGCCGACGAACTCCGTGACAACCTCGAAGACGGGAAAGCTGTTCTCCGAACGCTCCGTGATGCGTTGGAGCACCCGGAGGAGGCTGACAACTACGCGTACACCTTGGCCCGCCGGGTACGAGAACACTACGGCGATATCGACAAGTACGCGATCAACCGTCTAAACCGGTATTTGGACCTTTTAGGACGGACGAAGGATGATCTGGAGTATCGCGGTGACCTCGACGAGGTCGTAGAGGTGTTGGAGTTAGTCGAGGAGTTGGCGACGAGAACGACCGACCAGGACGCAGAACAACTACGGGATTACGTTGCCCACACGGATCATTGATCACCGCGAGGATGATCTAGCGGAGCGGTTTGAACATCTTCAGGAGGAGGCCGAGCGCTTTTCTGACCTCCCGATTCGAACTGCGTTTGACGAGTATTTCACCGATATCCGAGGGACGTTCGAAGCAATCGACAGCCGCCGATCGGACGTCGAGGCCAATCCGGATAACGAAGCACTGTATCAGCGGTACCTTTCGAAGGTCATCTCCGCAGAGGCCGACATCTCGGATCTGGAGCTCGTACTCACTCATCTCGACTTGTTCACCCATCATCGGGAGCGTTGGTCGGACCGGATTCAACATGTCGAAGAGATCTGCGAGGAACTCACCGATGCGATCGGGCTCTCGGTGACCTGCTTCCCCGTCATCCGCGAGAACTACGCGCTCTTACCACTACTTGACGATGAGTTCTACGTAATATTCGTCCCTCGTGGAAGAGATATCGTCCCGACGACGCCGATCCTGGCACACGAAGTGGCGCACGCATTGTTGGACCAGCGTTCTTCCCGATCTCGCGAGTTCAGCCAACGGTTCGGTGAACTTCGGCGGCAGATGGATTCTGATAGAACTGAACGAGATTTTCATGGGAACTGGATTCACTGGTACGACGAGCTCTTTTGCGACGTCGCTGGCTTCTTTGCGTTCGGTCCAAGCTACGTGTGTGCCCAACTCCACCATCTCCTCTCCCAGAATCCGTACTTCATTCAACGCGACGTCGGTGTTGAGGACGAATTTCTTCATCCCCCAGACGCATTACGAGTGGAGGTCATTACTGACCTCGCAGACGAGTATCTCCCGGAGGAACTCCAGGACCCGCTTGAGGGTGTCCGAGCGGAATATTCTCAACACCTACAGTGCTATGAGGAATCAAAGCGCCCCTTTTACGACGAATGGGCTGATGACGAATTGGTCGAGGCAGTCATTTCAGATGCGGCGAGTGTCAACCACCAGCTCGATGAGCTCTGTGATCACATCCAGAATGGGGCCAATCCTTCTACTGTACCCGAGTTCGATTATCGACTGAAGGCAAATCGGTATTGGTTGGACGAGATTTAGCTGGGCAGGAATTTGAGCTGGGGGCACCTCTCGAACAACTTGTGCATCTCCGCAGGATATCTGGTCGTGATCGGATCGCTGATCTTCGAGCCAGGCGACCACCAGACCAAGAACGAGAGGTCGAAGACGTCTTGGCCGATTTCCGCGATATCGATGTCACTCGTTCCTGCTTTTTCTTGGATCCGGAATGTCCGTGGCGTTCCCTGATACGTGTATTCGCCTCCAGAGGGAGCCAGGACCATCGTGGATCCATCCACCTCAGCGTACGCTCCGGTTTGGCACTCACAGTCAGTGTCATCGGAAAATATCCGATACGACGTACTATCCCGTAGCTCGACTGCACTCCAGCTGAAGTCGTCGTCGATGTATCCTTCTTCCTTCAGGCTCTCGACGGCTGATTGGATCCCCGCAATTTCCTCGTTTCCGTAGGTTCCATTCCGGTGGACCACCAGTGAGTCGACGGCCCCCTCGTTATGATCGATTGCTTCGACGATCCCGTCGCCAATTAGCTTCTCGGCGTGGTCGAAATTGTCTACCGTCTTATCTCCTCGTCCGTGTGCTTGTTTCGTCCAGTCGATTACGTCCCCCGATTCTCCAGACACAGTAACCGAGCAGGCAGTGGTGCTTTGGTCCCCGGTTACACTCAGGCCGATGACGACATCTGCGGACAGCCCTCCCTCTAACAGGAACGGTCGCACACCGAGTTTCGACGCTAGATCTGTCGCTGTATTCCTAAGCGAATAACTCTCATCCCGGTTGCGCTCCTGTTGATAGTTATCGTGGCGAATGTGTTGGACCGGCTTCCCGGCCACTGCGTTGATCACGTCGTAGTATTCCGTTTGGCCATCACCGGTCAGGTACGCGAACGCGCCCGTAACCTTTGGAGCAAATTCTTCTTTCCACTGGTCGTATTCAGCTCTACTCTCGAAGCTTACACCGCCAGGCTGCTCTTTCAGATCAAGATCAGCGTACCGCTTCACGTACTCCCGGACGTCGTCGAACGCGTCGAATGCCGTTTGCCGGGTCGAATCTGTATGGAGCACGGCGACCCATGGCTCGTCCATCGGCTTTCGCTTCGGTCCGAACTCTTCGAGATAGTCGAGGGTTCGATACTCCCAGACATCTCTGGTCACGTCGCCTGAGCTTGTCAAGTCGGATGAACCGACCTCCAATACCGTATCGTCCCCGAAGGTGAGCGGCGGGAAATCGAATGTATCTACGCCCTCTTGGATCGGTTCGTCAGCGACATCGGCTTCGTGGTCTCCGAGGCGGATATAATGAACCGGGCGCATCCACTCCTGGACTTCCTCCCAGCGTTCGTACGCATCGAGCGTCGATGCCTGGGTCGTGACCTCCTCTTGATTGGGGATCAGACGAAGGAGTGACGGTGCAGCGTCGTAGGTTCGGTCTCCGCCCGAATACTTGTACTTCACAACCGGTTCGGTTGGATCGATTTTCCCGGCCCAGTCACTCCCGTAGTTGTCTTCGACGAACGAGAGCACCGAGGTTGGTTCTCCATCGATGTTCATCGTTTCGTCAGTGACGGTTGCGTCGGAAACTGAGTGCAGTTGTACTGGTTGTGGTTCAGGACGGTTGAAGAAGAAGTAGCGCCGTCCGTCCGCAAACTGGTCGATGACCGCGGATTCGCCCTGTGCTTCGAGGCGATCCGCGAGCGTCCGTTCGTCGACGAATTTCCGGGTGGGGTCGAGGCTGAGCATGAACCCGGAACCGGATCGGTAATCGATGCTAGTCCGGACCCCGCGGAACATCTCGAAGGTCGCTTCTTCGCCTCGAACGGTCCGAATTGGCTCGGCCTCGTAGAAGTTCCCCCGCTCGTTGTACTCCCAGCAGTCGAGGACTGACGTCAGGAATGATCCGAATCCATCTCGAAGAGCTTGGCCAAGAGCACCTCTATGCCGTGGATTCTCCGGATTCAGGGTGGTCTGATCCTCCAAGCTAAGGGTTATCCCGTCGGCATCGACCTCCTCAGGTTCGTGTTCGTGCCCAAAGACTGCGATACACCATTCTCCATCGTCCCCTCGAATGCGGTGGGCCTCTCCCCATGACCTGTCCGCCAGAATATTCTCAAAGTGAGCTAGTTCCGAGTAAGGGTTGTCCGGGAGTTTTGCAGATATCTCGTAGATCTCAGCAGGAATCTCGGGAACCGCTATCTGGAATGAGCTGAGGAACTGCCCCATTTTCGTAATCAGTGTCATGGGGCTAAGTTAGGCGTTTCGGGGGTGGGTGTTCGACTCGATGAAATGTGTTAACCAACACTCGCAGCGTCCATCGCGCGGGTGTTGGTTAATCGCGGAGAAGACGCCCTCCTGATCGTCGGTTACCACCTGCGAATGGGCGAGAGCGACTCCTGATCCAGACTTCTGCGGTAGTCCTCCTTTGCCTCATACACAGGATACCCAATAGAAGCGCCGCCGAGAGTTGTTGCTCGCGCCCGCGAGGGGTGAAGGCGCTCGCGAAAGCGCACGAGAGCGTGTAGTCAGTCCTGTCCATTCTGGATGTCAGAGATCCGCGATACTGAGACATCGCGGTGTCGTGCTCTGGTGAGCGCCTTCGGGTGCTAACCAACCGATGTCGAGTTACAACGCTCGCGAACTACTGGTTTCGGACGGACAGACGTCAACTACCGAGCAGCGCAGTCGCACGTTTCAGGTCGAGCACGAACCGTCGGCGCGGTCGACATGTCCGGAGTGCGAAGGCCAGGTGATCACCGAAGACGAGGAGTCGTTCTGTACGGTTTGCGGGCTGATCGTCGCTGACCAATGGGTAGATCTGAGCCCGACGCTGAACGACCTCGGAATGGTCGGTGACGCCGACCAGAGCATCGAAACCGTGGACCCGCTCCGGACGGACAAGGGCCTCCACACGAAGATCGGGAAGTCCACCGATGGCCACGGCAATCCCCTCAGCAACGAGCAGTGGGAGAAGTTCCAGCGTCTCCGGAAGTGGCACAAGCGCTACCAGTTCTGCAAGAAGCGCAAGCGGACCAAGCGGCTCAACGAGGGGCTGCGCGACATCGAGATGATCGGCGGCAACCTGGACCTACCCGACCACGTCGTTAAGACGGCAGCACGGTACCTCCAAAGTGCCTCGGAAGCACGGCTCCCCGGCGGGCGGATGGCCTGGGAGGCACTCGCCGGCGGCGCCGTCTTGCTGGCTGTGCGGGCCTCATCGATCGACCGAAACGAGATCGATATCGCGGTCGCGACGCACACCAAGGCGCCCCACGAGCGGGTGTGCGCTGCCGCCCGGAAGATCCGGTGTGAATGCGGGTTCGATGCACCGGTCATCCGGAGGGACGCCGTGATGACGGTGGTCGACGCACTTGAGGAAGACACGATTTCCGGGGCGCGGGCGGTGCGGACGTGGCGGCTGGCCCAACACCTGATGCAACTCGGCGACCAGGTGCCGGTTGGACCGGGGACGCCACGACGCACCGTCGCGGCGTCGGCGCTGTACGCGGCGGATCGGCTGCTCTCGCGCAAGCACCTCACCCAGGGGCAGGTCGCCGCGGCGGCGAGCACGATCGTGCCGACGTCCCGAAATCGGATCGCGCGGTACAGTCGCGAGCTCGTCGATGCCTACAAAGCCGAACACGGCACCGACGACCCGGGTGTCGGCCTCGGGGACGAGCGGGACACCCTGCGCTGAGCGGGTCGTTCCCCCGTTTTAGTGGCGACCGCCGCCCGTGGACGCCCCTCCACCCCACCCACCGCTCCGTGCTCGCTCCCTGCGGTCGCTGTGCGCGCAGCCACAACCTCGCTTACAGCCGTGTCATACACCTCTCGGGACCTCTGTTGATACTTTAGAAGAGGGTTCGTTCGGGGGACGAATCCGAAAGCTGCAGTGTATCCACTAGCCGGGTTGCCGGCAGGGAGAGGGGAGTGTGGGGGGAACGGGCCTTCGCCCGATTAACGACCTTCTTGCCCCACGTGGCCGCTTTTGATTTGATGCTGTACTTCTCATTCAGCCTCGACGCAATCTTGTACATCATCTGTTTCGTAATGTAGATGAACACCTCCTCGACGCCGCCCGTGACCGCCACCTTGCCCAGTTTCAATAGCGCCTTCCCTACCGACTGGGAGTCAAACCCATTCCCCTCCAGGGATTTGAACCCCGGCTACCTCCCCTGGAAGGCGGACACGGGTATGTCTACGTTAGACGTCCACATTAATCGAAGTTATGGTCGGTTTGAGAGGGCATACGGACTATTTCACCGTCGGCTCTCTCTAATCGAGGTGATTCCAACAGGGACGCTCTCGACGGTGCCTATGATCTCTGTAGGTTTGTCGTACCCACGAGGAGCGGAGTGAGAAACGAATGAAGGCAGTTCCATCGTACACGGTCGATAGAGAGACTGCAGCGACGCTCCGAGAGTGGTTGTTCGAGAACGCTGTCGAGAAACACGGCGAGTCCGCGATCTCCGAGCCACTCGCCGAACTGGCGGCTGCCATCGACGGCGTGCTCTACGAGGAAGCGGAGGCCGTCGAACTCGGCGCGTGGGCACAGACGGTTTCTCCCAGGTACCGAGATGCATCACACGTCGACGGGGCCCAGTCGAGGAATCCCAATCAGATGACGCACGCGAGCCAGCCGAGTCTGCTGCTCTCGATGTGGGCACCAGTAAGCCAGATCGCATCTACGACACGCTTCCTGATTCAGCGTGGCAGCTCGATCACGAGCAGTCCATGACGAACCGGGAGCGATCCCCGACAGCAGCGTCTCACGGCAAGGCGACACCGACAGCGAACCCCCGCACACGATGGCAACAGCACTGTCCGTCAGTCCAGTATCGCACCGCATACGAGTGTTCCGTGTGCGGTGGCGTTCGCGAGTTAGAAACCTCGCTTCTAGTCTGTGCGTTCGTCGATGAATGTGCGAACTGCGGAGCGGTCGCTCGCTTTACTGCAGACGGAATCCCCACGCCGCTCAGCGAGAGCTAATCACAGCGTGTTCACCAATAGTTACTGATTTTCAAGGTTCAGCCGTTCAATTTAGCCGGTTAGTATTATTTAGTGTGTATCAGTATCTTTCTCGCTCTCGAAATTTCCGATTTCAAAAATCAAATCCCAAAGCTCCTCTGTACCACGATCACGGCGTTCCCAAGGGAGGCCGAATCCTTCCATAATCAGAGTTAGACAGCGGAGCAATGCAGAAAATTCAGATCCTTCCTCGTGATATAGAATTCGCGTTCCTGTTCGAGGAATCTCAATAACATCTTCATATGATATCGGTGGGCCAAACTCATCAATAAGATCACTGAACCACTCGCTTTCGAACATCAATACTGTCCGATTTCCGTTTCTGATGCGGGCTTTGAAATGCAGTTCTCGCGTCGCGTTATCCATCCAGTTGTATTCATCCAGTAGATTCAGATAGGAGTTCAAAAGGACGAACGTGTTGAGAAGGAGGGCCCCACCATCAAGAAATCGGATATAATCGATATTTCCATCAACAGATTGATCGAGGGTTGACCATGCTCCGTAAGCTGGTTCAGGAAATGAGAGTTGAGGAACAGCAAGAAGTGCTTTTAAGCCCCCATCATCGAAGAATTTGACCGTTTCAGGTGCGCTCGCTGTATCTATTCGGCCACTATCCTCTTCCTGGAACCATTGTTGAGCTACCACCGCGTCACTACTTGCCCGATAAGCAGCGTAGGTCCGCCCCATCCCAAGTGATCCTTCTGCAGTTTCTTCATCAGTCTCCACGTCGTCGAACTCTGGTAGAACTAATTCAGATTGCTCAAGAATTGATTTGAAACCCTCAATATCATCCAGCACCTCAGAACAGATCGGGTCCCCCAGTGTAGAGGGCACCCCATATATCTCAAGAAATGGCCAGCCATCGGCCTGATGTTCTGTTTCCCCTGATTGTCCGCGGGTTAGAGTTATATCTGGATGACAAAATTGTTGTACTCGTTCGTTCCACTCATTTCTTCGTTCATACAGTTTGTCGAGGGTCCAGCGATCAGTTTCAGGCGAGATTGGGTCACTACCCTCGCCTGTACGTGTATAAATTTTCCCGCTGCTGTGTATGTGGGGTGCGTTATGACTTTCGGGAACTTCAATCAGAACGATCACGTAATCATCGTAATCCGGTCGCCGTATCACCCGACTGGTGAAATTCGGTGATGGGTTTAGGTGATCCCGTACAATATTTCGTATGGTCTCTTTTGGATTGGGATATTCCTCAACATTAACCCCGATCTGTCCCGAGGCTATATTTGTGAGATCTTCTTCAGCAAGGCCAATAAGGAAATATCCACCGTGAGTATTTGCAAATGAAGCAATAACCTTTGCAATACTCTGAGAATCGGGAAACCTCCGCTTGTATTCAATATAGGTGCCTTCGGACACGTTCTCTTCTGAAAGGCGATCTAAATCCTCCAATTCGACATCCTTCAGAGGCTTTCCAAATGGGTCGAAATCGATCATAATGTCCCTCTATGCCAAGTACAGATAGTCCTTCGGCTGAGTCTCCCTTTCCCACCCTAATCCATCAAATTCTGGATAACGTGCCCTCAGGGTGGCCGGAGATCGCGCCACCGAACATCCGTTTTTGTCCCGTCGTCCAGCTGAACACGGTACAGCACGGCGTCGCGATCATCACCCGTGACGGCGCCGGCGTCGTCCTCTAAGATAGCGATGATTTCGCCGTATCGCCCGTGTAGCCGGTCATAATCCAGGTCCGTCTCATCAGGAATTTCGATTCGCACACGGTCACCCTCCTCGAACTGGTGGTCGGTCATTCTCGCTCCCGGAGATACTCCGTTCGTTCGTGGACGTCTTTCTCGAACTCGACGAGCCACTCCTCGAATGGTGTGTCTTCCTCGTCAGTTCCGAAGAACCGTTGGATGAATCCTTCGTTTGTGTCATCGGAGGCAGGATCAAAGGTTCGAACTGAGATGTTGCGTCCCTCCGGCTGCTCACCCGCTTTGAGGAGCGCAAATGCCCGGTCGACGATTGTCGGGTCGTAATCACGCCTTAGGAGCCCAAGGTTGTTTGTCCACATCCCGAGACGGCCGTCTTCGAGCTGATCAACACGATAGGCAAGTTGAATCGTCGTAATACAGCACAGCGTTGCCAGGCCATCAATCCCGGCATCGGCAGCAGATTCGGTGATTCGTTTCCAGCCATCGTCGATGGACCCTTCGACAAATGGGTACTCCTCCTCCTCCGAGGCGCGATATCGGAGAACGGTCTGCGTGAAGCTGGCATATTCGCGCCAGACGTGTCGCAGTGGCTCCGCCTCATCGGGGAGTGTCCACTTTCGACCCTCAGTAGGGGAGATCCAATTGATATCTTGGTCTTGCACGTCGGCGCCGTACCGGTTAACGAGGACTTCGAATATCTCGCCCACCTCCCGGCTGTAGTAGTCACCGACGAGCCGGTGTGTGACGTTCGCATCCGGTCGTCGTCGGAGAAGAACAGCCATCTGATGATCCAGATGGTGCGATACCGCCAAGAACGTCGTATACTCAGCATCGCTGCCTGTGGCTTTCGTTAGTTCGAGCAGCGATTCTTTGACTGGGCTCCGAAGCCGATTCCCCTCCCACGTCAAGGGCGCCGCATCGAACGCGTCTCCGAGTCCCTCAGCAGCGTCCTCGGCGACGTCAGTAAAGCCGTGGTCGAGCCCGTCGAGAGCGACCGCCTCGACATCGTCGACTGCGTCCGAAACCAGGTCGTTTTGCTCGTGGGTGTATGCTTGCTCCAAGATCAGCGGGATATACTCTGTGAGGACCTCAGTCGAAACAGCCGATGCGTACTGGGCGGCGTCTTCTTCGGAGTGTTCGCTTTCGAGGTGCTCGAACGTCCGGATGAGAACCGTCCGAAGTCCGTAGATCCCCTGTTCTGCGGTTTGGTATTCGCCCAGCTCGATGGCTCGAGCAATCGTTCGGTACAGTGGCCGAATCGGATGGACCTCGATTTCGGTGAATTCCGTTGCGGTCGCTGGAAGGTATTCGTCCGGTGCGAGTTCCCGTTCGACCAACACCGAGATGAGATCGTCGGGGGAGCTGCGCTGGATCATCAGCTGGATGAATTGGTAGAGCGCAAACGTGGAGACAGCAGCAAGCGCAAACGCGATTCCGACGACTGCGTTCAGTAGGCGGCTGTTCTGTATCGGGAGCAGATAGACGACCAGCAGGTTGAACGCAATAGCGCCAACGAAGAGCGCGAATGTCGTACGGAACAGCGGCTCCTTGATGAACAGTGAGGTGAGGCGGGCCGAATATCGCGTCACAACGAGCTGTAGGGCGACGACGGTCACGGAGAATACGATCGCCAAGACGGAGGCTTCTGCCGTCGCTAACGTCGTCAGTAGCGCCCTGATATTCTCGGTCTGAACAGCCGGGTTGAGGAGAGCAGTCAGCGTCGCGACCACCGCAACCGTAGCGAGCGTGAGGAGAGTGTACCGAACTATGAGTAGGTGAGTCCACTCCGGAAGTACCCCTCGCCAGTTGCGGGCATTCATAAACTCGTTCTTACCCTGGCCTGCTCACTGTCACTACATAATTCTGTCAATCTTAGCACGGTCTCCCTCTCTCAGCGAATTTGAGAGTTCCAGTGGGGGTGAAGACCTTGCGATACGTCTGTTTTGATATCGAATTATATGCCGGCGGTACGGTTTTATTGGAACGCTATCTGAAGGGACATATGCCGGTAGATACTGACTCTGAAGAGTGGAAACACGCAGGCAGATATGATCCAATCACCGTCGAGATCAACTCACTTCTCTCAAACAACGAGGACCAAGCGTTCTCGATCAAGGAGATAGAGGAGCACCTCCTTGAGGATCATCAGCACCTATTTCCTAACCAGTTGGTAGGCGACGACGCTCTCGAAGGAGCAAAAGCAGCCCGACAATCGATTATCGCAAATATTCTTGAATATCGATACTGGCGCTCAGAGGTGGCTTTCCAGTACATTTCCGGAGATAGAGATTCAGACGCTGGACTCTACTTCACCTGGGATGGTCCAGGGCTCAACCCTATTGCAGAACTTGATGAAGTGAGTGACCCAAATCCGGAATCACCATTTGGAACCCTCTCAAGTCGTTTTCGACAGATCGAGAGCGACCTCGACGAGGAAGTATCTGAATTGGAAGAACGGCTCTCTCATATGGAGTACCGGCTTCGTGAAGAGCTCGATACCTACTGAGGCGGGACACAAAGAATCAGCTTACCCTAACGCCTTTTACTCAGTCGTGGAATTGAGTGAGATGACACGGTAATTAGATGGTACGAATCCTACATACTGCAGATATTCATCTCACACCAGACGCTGATGAACGCCAGGCGGCGTTAGAAACTGTCCTTTCACAAGCGGATACCAGTGATGTCGATCTCGTTACGATCGGTGGCGATCTCTTCGATAGTGATGTCGCAGCGGAGCAGCTACGGGAATCCCTCCGAGAATTATTTTCTGACCGTTCGTATCCAATCCTGACGATTCCAGGTAATCACGACGCCGATGCGTTCCGCAGTAACCTCTTCTTCGGCGAATCGTTCACGCCCGCAACCGAGACGCCTTTCGACCAGTTCGTCATCCACGACACTCGAGTTACCGCGCTCCCGTATACACCACAGGCGACTGACGAGCTCCTCGTTGGATTGCGTGATAGAGAACCATTCGACGGGACAGAAGCCCTTCTGTTACACTGTAGCTTGGAAGCTCCTGTTCAGGGTGGCGTCGGAGACGAGGGCGAACAACGGTATTTCCCCATCACCAAAGAGGAACTTGCCGAATTGGATTTCGACTACTATCTCGCGGGGCACTACCACTCACAGCACCGAACTGAACTCTCGAATGGAGGAACGTTCGTCTATCCCGGCACTCCAGCGTCGGTAACACGGAAAGAGATAGGTCGACGGACGAGTGTCCTCATCGACACCGAAGCAGCCCAGGACGTCCAGCTCCAGCCCCTCGACTCGTTCCACTATGATACGCTCGATCTCCGGGTCACTCCCGGGGACGAGGAGCGTGTCCTCGAAGAAATCCAATCGCAAGTAACCACCTGGGACAACCGGCACGTCGAACCGAAGATCAGCGTCGACGGATTCACTGAGATGGATGAAACGGCGTTCAGTGCAGCCCTCTCTGATGTGAGTGGCGACATCTACGTCGAGAACAGCACCCGAACAGTCGAACATATCCTGTCACATCCCCTGTTCGAGACGTTTCAACAGCGGCTCGAGGAGCGTGAGCAACTCCACGCTGTCGAGGAGCGCGACGATTACGATGTGGAGGGCTTCCAGGACGACGTCTGGGAAGAAATGCTCGCGATCTTCGCCGATCTGGCCGCGGAGGGGAAGCTCACATGAAGCTGACCGACATCCAAATCGATCGCTACGGGCCACTTCCCCGCTTCACTCACGAGTGTGGAGACAACTTCGAAGTCTTCTATGGGCCGAATGAGTCCGGGAAGACACTGCTATTAGAAGCCGTACTCAAATTACTCGAGCCGGATATTGAAAGCGCGATCCCGCACGTCTCCCGAGTTGACGAATCCCCGAGCGGCCATGTTGTCGTCGAGACCGGCGGCACCGAACAGAAACTCGGCGACGGATCGGTTCTCAGCGATCTGGTGGACCTCTCGCCACAACATCTTCGAAACATCTTCGTCATCCGGGATAGTGACCTGCAACTTCGCGATGAACACGAGTTCTACGATTCGGTCACCCAGCAGATCGGCGACCTCCACACGAACGAGATCGACGCGATCCAGTCTCGACTCGTTGAGCACGGACGACTGACCAGCGTCAGTGGCCGAGGGCTGTCGTCGGCCCGCAGCCGATCGAATGCAGCAGATGTGCGTGATCAGGCAGACGACCTCGCCGTGGACATCCAGGAGTATATCGCTGACGCCGAAGCGAACGATATCGCAGCAGTCGAGCGAGAGGTCGTCGCCGTCACAACTGAACTCCAGCGGTGTGAAGACGAGCTTGAGACACAGGAGGCCGCCGAAACGTGGGACACCCACGCGATACTTACGGAACGGCTGACCACGTATAGAGAGGCAATCGAGCAGCTCGACGATGAGGTGTCCCAATCGACCCTCAAAGAGTTAGAACAGCTCAACCGCGAGATCGTTGCAGCCGAGGACGAGATTGAGGACCTCGAAAACAAGCGTTCATCGCTACGTGAGGAGCGGACACAGCTCAAGACCGAGAAAGACTCCGTCGAAGCAGAGCTGGCACCGCTGGAGGCACGGGCCGACGATATTGATGAAGTTGAACAAGCGCTTGCGTCATTCAGGGAGTCCCACGGTGAGGCGGTCGGGGCATCCCGGGGGATGCGTTTCGCGAAGTACACTGCACTCGTTGGGCTCGGACTGGGCGGGGTCGCAGCAATCGTCGGGAGCACGATTGCGGGCATTCTCCTTACGGTAATCGGCGCCATCGCTGCGGGCTGGTATGGTCTGCAACATCGATCAGTAGCGGCCGCGGAACGAGAGCAGGAACAGGTTCTCCAGCAAGCGCAGGACGCAGGGCTCGATGTCACTACCACCGACGAAATCGGGCCAGCGATCAGAGCATTTCGCGACGAGTTAGCCGGCTTGCAAGATCGTCGCGACGAACTCGAACGACAAATCGAGGTCAAGGACGAACTCATCGAGGAGCGTAACGACGACCTCGAAACAGAGCGGGAAGAGCGACGCTCGAACCAAGAGAAGAAACAAACGCTGCTTCAGGAGGTAGACGCCGCCGACATCGAGGAGTACCGCGAGCGTGTGACCGCACAGGAGGCCCTCGAACGGAAGCATGACCAAGCAGCGCAAAGTCTCACAGACGCTCTTGGCACGCCGAGCACGACGACACCAGATCAAGAGGCGAAACTCGAGTACTGGGAATCAGAACTCGATGCGATGGTCGCGGACGTCGATGAGAGCGTGGACGCGGACGAGTACGACCCGGATCGACTAGCCACACTTCGCAAGCAACAGGAGGAATTGACCCACCGTCGCGATGAGCTCACAGAGCAGTTAGAGACTCACGACCGACGACTGCGTGAGTTTGACGAGCGGATTCAGGCCCTCTCTGCTGAGCCATTCCTTGATGAATCCGTATCGTTGCCGTCGCGCTCTATCGAAGGGCTTCAAGACGTCGTCCACGACTTGAATCAGTTTGTAGAGCAGATCGAGCGTGACGCAGATATTGCCCGGGAAGCGCTCGATATCTTCGACGGCATTGAGGCGGAAGAGGAACAGAAGATCACGGACCTCTTTGGCACTAAAAGCCGGGCTACAGACGTGTTCCAGGCGATTACTGACGACCGATACACGGGTGTTACCTACGATGCTGAGGAGAGGATCCTGCAGGTCCACAGGGACGGACAGGAGGTCCTCACACCTAAGCAACTCAGCCACGGGACGACCGAACAGCTGTATTTCTCAGCTCGTGTTGGGCTCGCAGAGCAGTTACTGAGCTCCGAACCTGGGTTCTTCCTTCTGGACGACGCCTTCCTCCCAGCAGACCGTACACGGCTTCAGGAAGGATTCGAGGTTCTTCGAGAGCTCGCTGATGATGGATGGCAAATCCTCTACTTCACTGCCAAGGACGAGGTTGGAAACGATCTCGTCGAGACGCACGATTTGCATTGCCGGATGCTTGACCCGCTCAGCTGAACGTGCTAATGGATGGATCTCACGACTTCTGCGGGTCGAGACGTACCGTATTAGATTCTTACCAAACACAAAGATGCAGTTGGGAGCCTTTGTTTGGTAAGAAGAAAATACCAGTCCACATTTGACATACCCAAACCTATTGACAATCTTTATTCCACGACCCACGGTGACTAGTCTCATGGGATTGTTCAGTCGCTTGTTCGGAGGAGATGGAGACTCTAATTCAAAGAACGATCCAGAACCGGAACCGGAGATCGTGATTGAGGACTCATTGGACAGCGAATTCATCCACGGACAATTCCGCGGCGAACGGGTCACTTTCTCATCAGTGTCATCGCCAAACGGCGGGTGGAGATGTTTATATGGACGCTCTGGAATGAATGGTGGTACCCCAATCATAGTGATAACGGGGGATAGAGAGGTACAACACGCATTCACTGTAACGCGAGCACAGGACGTTGTCGTCGCCGATACCGGTCATGTTGGCGTCACCGACATCGGAGAAGCCGACGATCAGGATCTCGGTGGGACGTTCGATGTCGTCGCCCCTGATGGTCAGCCACGTATTGAGCACGAATTCGATGCGAACATCTGGGAGTGTGCGATTACCGAAGACGGCCAGTACGCCTCCACAGCGACCCACAATCCTGATCGCTCAGTGTACATCTTTGACGTCGGGTCAGGCGAGCTGGCCACCAAATTCGACACGCCAGATCTCAACAGTCCAGCACAGGAGTTCGGAGAGATTGACGGCGAGATTGTTCTATACCTCTTAGACGAGGACGAACGGTACCGGGGTATCGACCTCGACGGTAATACAGTCTGGAAGAGCCAGTCCCTCAAGAATCAGGACCGTATCAATGAACTTCTGGACAGCAGTGACGAGGCAGATTTGGAGGAGGCTATTGAACTCCTTGAGGAGGCATACGAACTCGTCGACGACCAGAACAGAAAGAAATCGATTGCAAATAAACTGGCAGATGCTCACTGGGATCTGTCGAAAGAGATCCGCAAAGAGGACGGGGACACCGACGCATGGTGGTCACATCTTAACCAGGCGAAGCAGTACTATTACGAAATCGTATCCTGGCACGACGGAAGGAAGGGGGTTGCCAAGGTCGAGCGAAAACAAGCGAAGTACCACTTGAAGGAGGGCGACGAGGAGACAGCCCTTCAGCTGCTACAGAGTATCTCTGCGCTCGAGGAGGAGTACGACGTTCAGCTACTCACCGACGCTGACAAGGACAAAATCGAGAGACTCTCCTAATGCGATTCAGCTAGCCATCCAAGATCCACAGACTCGGTCGGTGTGTTTTGCAGTTGAGGGCGAGGTAGAATAGTCTAAGTAAAGACTATATTGGGGGGCTGAAACAGGCTTAGTATCCGAGATGACTCGTAAATCAATCGCCCGGAACTCGGGCAACTCCGGGCGAGTCAACATCTCCGGCTCCGAGCTCGAAGAGCTCAAGGCCGAGATCGGCGACGAAGTCGACGTCGACGTTGCCGACACGAAAGACGTCGCTCACGCGCTTATCGACAGCAAGGACGCGGATCGATTTCTCATCGTCACTCCCCGATAATCCATGCAAACGGCACTCACCTACCGAACGAATCGCGACCTGTTCTCGAACTACTACCTCGACGAGCACCTCCCCGAGACCGAGGCGTGGGACGAACTCAGCGAGGACGAACTCCGCGAGGCGAAAGCGGACATCATGGACCTGTGGGAGCGCGAGAGGGGGACGGCTCCCAAGCGCAACGAGTCCCAGCTCGAGGAAAAGTTCATCCGGCCGATGTTCCGGAAGCTGGGCATTCCCTTCGAGGTTGAGGAGAGCACCAGCCGGACCCAACGTCGGCCCGACTACGGCTTCTTCGAGTCCGAGGACGCCGCACGTGGCGCGTTCGAGCGCCGCGAGGAAGGTGGCGATTTCTACAAGGACGCCGTCGCCGTCGCGGACGCCAAGCGCTGGGATCGGCCACTCGACACCCGCGGGAGTGGAGAACACGAACGGGACTTCGAGAACCCGAGCTACCAGATTCACGTCTACCTGCAGGAGACGCCGGCGCGGTGGGCCGTCCTCACCGACGGGAAGAAGTGGCGGCTCTACTACGGCCCGACGAGCCATCGCCTCGACTCCTACTACGAGATCGACCTGCCGACCGTCCTCGAAAAGGGCGATCTTGAAGACTTCAAATACTTCTACCTCTTCTTCAGGCACGGCGCATTCCTCGAGGACTCCAGCGGCGAGTGCTTCCTGGACGAAGTCTACGACGAGTCCAATGTCTTCGCTCAGGAGTTGGGAGAGGACCTACAGGACAACATCTACGAGGCAATCAAGGTCCTCTCGGAGGGGTTCATGCAGTACCCGGATAACGACCTCTCCGAAGACGATCTCGACCTCATTCACGACAGTTCGCTCATCTACCTCTACCGGCTCATCTTCGTGCTCTACGCAGAGAGTGAGGGTCGTGACCTGCTCGACACGAACAACGAGATCTACGAGGAATCCTACAGTCTGAACACGCTCAAACAGGACGTCGCTGAAGAACTCGACAGCCCGAATCCGAAGTATCGCGACTGGCAAGACAACCTCTGGGACCGGCTGGACGAGCTGTTCAAACTCATCGACCAGGGGAGCAAATCGCGCGGTATTCCGGAGGAGGACCTCTACATCCCGGCGTACAACGGTGGGCTGTTCAGAACTGACCCGGACCAGGACGACAGCGTCGAAGCCCGGTTCCTCGCGAACCACCAGGTCGGGGATGCCTATCTCGCTGAGGTCATCGAACTGCTCACCAGGAGTCAGAACGGCAACGGCGGCGGGAAGATTTTCGTCGACTACTCGTCGCTGGACGTCCGCCACCTGGGGAGCATCTACGAGGGACTTCTCGAGTATCAGCTCGACGTCGCTGACGAACCGCTCGCACTGGAGGACGGTGAGTACGTCCCTGCCGACGAGGGTGACGAGGTGATCGTCGAGGAGGGTGAAGTCCACCTTTCGACTGGTTCTGGCGAACGGAAAGCCACAGGGTCGTACTACACGCCGGAGTACGTCGTTGAGTACATCGTCGAGGAGACGCTTGGACCACTCGTCGACGATATCTACCAGGACCTGTTAGCTAGTGATCCTTGGGGGAAGGAGGGTGGAGGCCAGTTTGCCGAGGATTTCGCAGAACGGGTGTTCGAGTTGAAAATTCTTGACCCAGCGATGGGGAGCGGACATTTCCTGACGAACGCGATTGATTACCTCGCCCGTGAGATTATCAACGCACAAGAGCGACAGGCTGAACAGCAAGGAATTGAGTCTATCGACCAGTCACGTGACATCAACTGGGCGCGCCGGCAGGTCGCCCAGCGTTGTATCTACGGTGTCGATCTAAACCCGCTCGCGGTGGAATTAGCAAAGGTGTCGCTGTGGCTCCGTACCCTCGCCGCTGAACAGCCACTTGCATTCCTCGACCACCATCTGAAGACGGGCAACTCGCTCATCGGGAGCGACATCGAGGATGTGCTCGACAACGGCGAGTCTGGGACTGAGGACGGACAGCTTACCCTCCAGCAGTCGTTCGCACGCACGCGTCAACAGGCTCTGGAGCACGTGATGGATCGTTTTCAAGACTTGCTCTCTATCGACAACGAATCCCTAGCGGACGTTAAGGAGATGGAGGCGGCCTTCGAGGACGTCAAGGACGATCCGTTATATCAGCGCCTGTTGGCAATGGCGAATGTCCACACTGCTGAAACGTTCGGGGTGGATATCCCAGAGGACGCCTACAAACGGATGGCCGAGGCACTCCGGGACGATACGTGGGAAGAAATCAAAAAGCAAGACTGGTTTGAGAGCGCTCAGGCGATAGCCGAAGAGGAGAAGTTCTTCCACTGGGAGCTTGAGTTCCCGGTCGCTTACTATGGAGAAGCGGGTGAACGATCAGCTGACGCAGGGTTTGATGCCGTTATTGGTAATCCCCCATATGGATACCGAGAGATTCCGAGTGATGCTGAGAAAGACTACCTCTCTTCAGTGTATGATTCACATCAGTATAATTATGAGAACTATATCTATTTCACTGAGAAGGCGATTAAGTTGGCAAAAGATGGCAAAAGGACCTCGTATATAATTCCAAATACCTATCTATCTGCCGATAAGATGGAGAGGTTCCGCGAATATATTCTAAACAGCTCATCAATAAAGGAAATATACTATCTTGGTCAGGGGGTGTTTGATGGTGTAACTCTTGAAAGCGTAATCCAGACACTAGAAGTGGGTGGTGAACCCACGGATACCCGGATTCGGTTCAACGAAGATGGACAGGACCTACGATCTCCGAACCAAGAATACGACATCCATCAATCCGAATTTGAGTCCTCAGAAAATAAAATTTTCAATATTTCAATTTCGCCTGAACGCCGAAATATTGTCGACAAAATGGAAAGCGAAATTCTGCTGGAAAAATTGGCATATGTGACTGTAGGAATAAATACGGGGTATATACGCGATGTGATGGTGAGTGACGAAAAAGAAGATGATCGGTATCATCGGATGGTTTCGGGCAGGGATATTGATCGATATCACCTAGAATGGAGTGGCGAGTGGATATGTTATGATCCCGAGTTAATTGAAGAGTATGGCGATAAAGCCCGTACACTTCCTCCTGAGTATATTTTTACAGATGACAAAATTCTACTTCAGAGAACCCGACGGGGGCTTGCTCGGAAATTGGTTGCAACTCTTGACCGCGAACAGTATTACAACCTAAATCGTGTATCTAACGTTGTATTGAATGACGAAGTGAACTATGACTTAGGTTATATTTTAGCACTCCTGAACTCGGAGTTGCTTGATTCGTACTTCAATTGGGTATTTGACGAATATGAAGTCAAACCGTCTCATCTACGAAAACTCCCAATAAAAGATCTTGATTTGACTTCTTCGGAGTCTGATGACTACAACATTAACTCAGAGTATATGGAGTATATCAATTCGGATACCTCACTGAAACAATTCGTCGATCACCTCCGCCAACAAACAGACCGAACTAAGCACGATGTTTTGTCCTTCTTAGCACAGAGTATCGAATCAGATTATGACTCACTTCGAGATCTCAACCTCGATCTCCTCGACTACCTGGGCAACTACACTGATGGCCCTACTCTTCCCGATATCGGGCTCTTTCAGCCTACTAACTCCAGCATCCTTAACGCCACCACCGAAGACTACGAGAACCTTCGTGTCGGCGATGTGAAAACCGAACGTGACGGTCGCCGCGTTACCATCTACGCAACGGCCCGATACAAGCCCGAGAACGAGAATGAACACGACACAGATCAGTGGGGATACACGGAAACCGACTACAAAGAAGCGTTCGCACTAACCGACCTCAGCGAGGAGGAGGCCGCGCTGGTTGGAGCGTTCGTCCCTGTCGCAGTTGAGGAGGCCGACGGCTTTGCAGGCTTCCGAGACAATGCCACGAAGACCAACTCGCTAATTGATCGGCTGAAGGTCATCACACTCCCTGACCCCGACGAGGTCGTTGACGATCTCCGGAGGTATATTAAAACAAAAGAGCGTGCCGAAGAGTTGGACGAGAAGATCGTAAAGACTGACCGACTCATCGACGAAATCGTCTATGATCTCTACGGGTTGACCGATGAGGAAATAGAAGTCGTTGAGTCAGAAGAAGGATGACTGGCTTCGTTGTCAATGATTGCGTCAAATTCGCTGGTAGACATAGAGAAGTCACGAAGATCGAAGAACAACTGAACGGCGGTCACCTCCTTATGTCTCCACTACAGAGGGACAGCTTCGCAAATCCCCCGTGGCCTTCCCCGACAAGACAGTTGGTCAAATATGAATAATAAATTAGAAGTTGTTAATATAGTAGGTTCTGGGGCACTTGACGTTGAAATAGACCTCCGTAGATTAGCTGATGATTTGCCGCTTGAAATTGTCTATATCAAAGGCCCAGGACTATATTTCAAATTTAAAGACGAAGGCCCAACCGTTGTTGTAGCACGAACTGGAAAGTATATTATCAGTGGTGCAACATCGAAAGATGGGCTACAAAACACACGCTCAAATGTTCTTGATTTACTTGAAGAGATGGGCGTTACAAGCAGTCAAGAAGATCTACATTTTTCCATCAAGAATATGGTATTCACATGCGACCTTGAAAACAGTATTAATTTGTCGGCATTAGCTATCCACGCCGGACTAGAAAATGTTGAGTACGAGCCCGAGCAGTTCCCTGGTCTTATTTTTCGTCCTCCATCCATTGATTCAGTTGCCCTGGTTTTTGCGACTGGAAAAGTGGTCATAACAGGTGTAACAAACGAATCACTCGCAGCAGACACAATTGAGTCGGTGATAACCCTGCTCGAGGGGGTTGGAATGTGAAATGACTCTTCTTTCATCATACTGTAGAATGTATCCCCGTTTATCGACAATCGTCACAAGAATATATTCACCCGTACCATCAATGAGTACCTCGATTATCTCGATGAATTTCTGGTTAAGGAGCACACCCTCTACGGCTTGGCTGATGGGGGAACCGTCGAATCGGTAGTTTACTATGAATAACTTCGAGATTGGCGACTACGTCAAGTTCGCCGGCGGGCGTGGAGAAATCACGAAAATCGAGGAACGGCCCAACGGAGGTCATCTCCTCCACGTCTACACCTCGGAGGGCCAGCTCCGCAAACTCCCTAGCGGCCTCCCTCACATCGAGAAACTCGATTCGCTCGTCGACCGCCTCACAGCGGGCCAATCCGACGCCCCGCTCCATTACGACCTCCGAGAGCGGGCGATCCGGCTGGATCTCGCCTACAAGTACGACCGCTTTCTCTCGCTGACCAGCAACCGCATCGAGATCGAACCGTACCAGGTCCAGGCCGCCTACGAGATCCTCAACTCCTACGACCACCGCTACCTCATCGGCGACGAAGTCGGCCTCGGGAAGACCATCGAAGCCGGCATCGTCATCGAAGAGCTCATCGCACGCGACCGCGCCGACCGGGTGCTCATCGTCGCGCCGGCGCCGCTGACCGTCCAGTGGCAGGAGGAGATGCGCGAGAAGTTCGACCGCAACTTCGTCATCTACGACCGCGAGACGGTCCGTACACACCGGAAGTCCCACCCCAACCAGAACGTCTGGAAGCAAGAGGATCTCATTATCACCTCCATCGACTTCGCGAAGCAGACCACGGACGACCCTGAGTCGGACCGCGTCTCCGTCCTCGATGCCCTCCAGAATCTCGACGAGGAGTGGGACGTTGCGGTCTTCGACGAGGCCCATCACCTTACGGCCAGACGGTCGAGCGACGACTCAATCGAGCGGACACAGCGGTATCAGGTCGGTGAGGCCGTCGCCGACAACTCCGATGCGCTGCTGCTGCTCACCGGGACCCCGCACAAGGGGAAATCAGACCAGTTCTACTTCCTCGTGAGTCTGCTCGACCCGTATCGCTTCAGCCACGAGTCGCAGATCAGTCCCGAGGCGCTTGAGGACCTGATGATCCGGCGGCTGAAGGACGATATGTACGAGACCGACGGGACCCGAATGTTCCCCGAGAAGAACATCGAGGCACTCCCGGTCGAGATGACACGCGAGGAGCGGAAGCTGTACGACGACGTCACCGAGTATATCCGCGAATACTACAACCTTGCTCAGCAGGAGGAGAACCAGGCGGCGGGGTTCACGATGGTCATCTACCAGAAGCGGCTGGTCTCGAGTATCTACGCGATCCGGAAGTCCCTCGAAAACCGGATGCGGGCGATTCAGAACGACGCCGTCGCAGAAGACCTCCCTGACGAGGTTCAGAACCTCATTCCGCGGTATAGTACCGAACCCGAGACACTGACCGACGCAGAACGCGCTCGGGTCGAGGAGGCGCTTGAGACGGTCACGATTACGCTCAATCAGTCGCAAGTCCAGCAGGAGCTGGACCGCGTGAAACAGCTCTGGCAGCAGGCCAAGAACATCGAGACGGACTCGAAGGCCCGATTGCTCCGACAGTTCGTCGACCGAATTCTCTCAGAGGACCCCGACGAGAAAATCCTGATTTTCACCGAATACACGGACACGCTGGAGTATCTACGTGACGAGGTCTTCGCTGACCACGACGTCGCCCAGGTGTACGGCGACCTCGAGCAGTCCCGTCGACGAGAAGAGATGAGCAAATTCGAGGAGGAAGCTAATCTGATGCTCGCGACCGACGCCGCCCAAGAGGGGCTCAACCTTCAGTTCGCCCACATCATGGTGAACTACGACCTCCCGTGGAATCCCATCCGGATCGACCAGCGGATGGGGCGGCTCCACCGCTACGGCCAGGAGCACACGGTCGAGATTCGCAACCTCTTCTTCGCCGATACCCGCGAGAGCGAGATCCTCAACCTGCTCATCGAGAAGACGAATCAGATCGAGTCGGACCTCGGGATGCGCTCAGATGTCCTCGGTCGCGTCCTCGAGGACGTCGACTTGGACGAGACGATCATGGCGGCTATCGCTGAAGGCGAGCCGACTGAACGTGTCGTCGCCGATATCGAGGCGACCATCGAGGAGAAACGCGAAGCGATTCAGACTGTCGAAAACGAGTTCCTGATTCGCGATCGCTTCGACCTCTCCGGCGAGGACGACGAGATTCTCGACGTGATCGAACGCAGTCAACACGGCGAGGTGTCCGAGGACGACATCGAGACGCTCGTGCGCGTGTTCTTTGACGAATTCGGCGGCTCCATCAAGGGTGTTCGACCCGGACCGGCCCGGATGGAGGGTGACGTGTTCCAGTTGGATGTCCCTGAGGTCTTGAGTGGAAATCAGGTGGCACGACAGTACCCACGGGCCACTTTCACCAAGGATATCGCGATGGAGGAGGATGATGTTGAGTTCATCTCGCTTGACCATCCTCTCGTCGAGTCGCTCATCGAATTCTGCTTGGACAGTGACCGGATCCAGGGTGAAATTGCGACGAAAATCGCTGCGACGGCGTCTCGAACGCCTGGCATCCTGTTCAATTACCGCCTTGGCTACGTCTCCGGTGCCGGGGATGTGGTGACCGAGAAGTTCGTTCGCTTCTATGCTCGCCCGGATGGCAGTGTAATGACGGATGTTCCAGAACTCTCGAAGACGGCCGCTCCCAGTGATGTCTCGTCGTCGCACGAGGTTGATCGGCTTTCGAGTATGGCGGAGGACCTCTACGAGGGCGCAGAAATGGAGGCGTGGACGCACGTTGAGTCGTTTGCCGAAGAGGCCCGAACCGAACGAGAACGGGAGATCGAAATCAAACGCGAGCACGCTGGGCGATACTTCGAAGAGCAAATCGAAGAGTGGGAAGAGCGGTTAGAGCAGTACCAACAGCGGGCTGAGCAGGGTGCGGATATGTCCGCGCCGATTGGGAACGCGAAGCAGAAGCTCGAAAGTCTGCGACGAGAGCGTGAAGAGGAACTGTCCCGGCTTGAGGAAGAGAAGCACGTCACGCCGCAGGAACCAGACCTCGTGACGGCAGCGTTCGTTGTGTCACCGCCGTCCGGAGGGGACTAAATGGTTGAGATCGCGAACGCCGTTGGCTCAGGCGATGTCGGTGTCGAACTGGACATTGCGGAAGTCGAAGCTGATCTCCCGGTTCCGTACACCGAATACGATCCCGAGAACTACCACGGTCTCTACGTACGGCTCGTCGAGGATGGACCACTCATCACCCTCTACCGGAGTGGCAAGTACATCATCAGCGGCCGTTCCAGCTTCGAGGAATTACACGAGACAAACCGTGCGTTCCTGCAAACCCTCGCCGGGCTGGACATCATCAATACATCCATCGAGACCGGGTTTACCGTCCAAAACGTCGTCTGTACGGGAGAGTTGCAGCGATCGGTGAACCTCAATGCGCTGTCGGTCGGACTGGGACTAGAAGCAGTCGAGTACGAACCCGAGCAGTTCCCTGGTCTCATCTACCGACCGCCGGATTTCCCAGCCGTGCTGTTAGTCTTCGCGAATGGTAATGTCGTGATAACCGGCGCAGCAGATGTAGAGACTGCGGAGGAGGCATTCAATCACCTTCAGACGAAGGTGGAGGGACTTCTCGTTGACTAATCTTACCAAAATATAGCCAAGCGATGCAGCCGAATTGTTTGGTAAGATACGACTAGTTATCTCCAGCTGACCACGTTACAAAAAGGCGAGACACCACCTCAGTCAGCGAGAACCGACCGAGTGATCCCAGCGAGATTCGGAGCTTCTAACGAGGACCCACAGACGCACTCGTACATCTCTGTGTCATCCTCTCCATCGGAGATGCGAGTGTAGAGCGCTCCACAGGAGCACTGTGGGAGTTCGGTTACCCCATCGGCGCCTGAACTCGGCATATCCGCGTCACCCTGTCGGACAAGTTTCACTCGCGAAGGATCCACGTCGAGGTCCTCCGCATACGTCCGTTGTGCATCATCACGGATGGTGAACGCGGTGTCCGTCCTCGGATCAGTGGCTGCCTCCTCAGCTTCGTCGGAACTTCCCTGTGCCATCGTAACGACGGCCGCCGATTCGCCACTCCAGTGGTCGAGCGCGAAGGCCACGATATCCCGCGCTCGTGCATCCAGCGCGTCGACGTCCCAGCCCGCTGCCGGAGCTGGGAGGTCATCACCAAGGATCTCCATCTGCGCGTCTTGGTAGATCTCCTCGTACTTTGTCGCATACTCGTCGTTCGACGCTGACGGATTATCCTTCGGCCCGAGGAGCGCGAGATTCCCCAACCGATTCACGTTCTCCTCGTGATTTTCAAGCTCCGCAGCGCTGGTCTCCGGCGTTCGCGGCGCGATGTGCTCGATCGTGAACTCGTCGAGGTCCATCACGCTGGGGAGCATTTTCAGCGACGTATCCGTGTTCTTCTCCTGGCGAAGGTGCTTCTCGTACTCGAACAACAGGAACCGGATCGCACCCTTGTTACAGAAGCCCGGCCACCCGCGCGTGTCGCTCCCCTGGATGATGTCCGACCGCGTCAGGTACTCGACGAAGTCGTTATCGGGGCAGTGCCGGCCGATGTAATTGTCGAGATACGCCGTCACCTCGTCGACGGCGGCAGCTGGGTTCTCGTAGGGCGGGTCGACGACCGCTTCACCGAACAGATCCTCGACGAAGCCGTCCTCGAACTCGGAGGCGTAGAGCCGGTGCGCTGCCTCCTTGAACTCGCGGCGTGCGGTTCGTTGCGATCGTTTGGCGACCTGGTAGACGCGGAACGAATAAACCTCACAGAGCGTGGCAATCCGCGCGAACTCCGGGCTGTCAGCATCGTATCGCTCGATGGCTGCGATGATGAGCGGCGCGATATTGGAGAAGTTGATGTTGTGGAGGGACTTGACGCGAGCCTGGACCTGGGGCGAGACGTCGGTTTGCCGGTTGAAAACGTCGAGATAATTCGCTTGGACGTAGGATTTGGAGACGCTCGAGAGCGTGTCGACGTAGTTGTTGACCCACGTCGCGACCTCTTCTGGATCCCGTTCGAGGGGAATATGGCGGGGTGATTCCTTGATACGCCGGTGGATTGGCGTCGGGCCAGATCGGTTCTTGCGGACTTTCTTGTACTCTCCCGTAAAGAGCTCCCAGTGGAACTGAACCAGTTGGTCGATATCGTCATCGTCGGTGGCGTACTGGGCGACCGTTTCGACTGCGTCGTTGAATCGGCGGGCGACTGCTTCTGAGTCCAACGTGTCGAATTCGCCGGAGACGTAGATCAGGTACGATTTGACCTTGTCGGCAAGGGTGATATCCCGTCCTCGGTCGTTGACAGCCTCGAAGAGCCGACCTGCCTCGTCCGTGCTCTCGACCTCTTGAGAGGTGAGTTTGAATTGGGAAGTGAGAACACCCGTATACCGCTTGATGGCCGTATAGTATTCGAGGAGATCCGCTTCCGTAGCCTGCCCCAGGTCTTCATCACCGAGGAAGAGTTCCCGCTTCTCACGGATCCACTTCTGGATGATTTCTTTCGCTCTGGCCAGCTTCTTCTCCGGGACAAGCCGCTCGTCATTGTCAAGGATCGTCTGTGGATCACCCTGGTCGATGATGAGTTCTGCATACGCTGCTTCAGTGAGTTCTCCGGGCTCAAGATGGCGGCCCTCCTTCCGGTCGCCAAGCTTGAGATAGTTCTCCGTGTAATTCGTCGCGAGATAGCCAGGAGGGCGAACGACACCTTCCGGGAGATCCTCCTTGCCGAGCCCCGCAGCATCGAATGCATCCGCGATCGCCTCGAGCTCCTCCACGATGCAGGCGATGAAGACGTTGGTCGTCGTGAGCCGCTGTTGCCCGTCAATTATGTCGTAAACGGTCCACTCCGACCCCATCATGTCCTGCTTGCCTCTCGCGTTGAGAACCAACGTCCCGAAGTAGTGGTAGACGTCTGAATTCCCGTTCATGTCGTTGCTGCCCGCATCGGATGGAGCAGTAGTCACGCTGCGAGCGTTCGGAGAGCCGTAGCGCCGGCGATAGACGTAGTCGATGTCGTTCAGGAGGTCCTCGACCTGCTGCGGTTCCCAAGCGTAGCTTCGCTGATAGAGTGGGACTTGTAATTTTGCGTCCGAAAAGACCTGTGAGACTGTTTTTTGATCCGCCTTCGGCATGTTAGCAGGTGTTTAAATGCCGCCGTAATAAATTCCAGTACCAATAGGGGACCAAACCCCACCTACGAACGTATGCCAGCAGGTTTCTACGCCGCACTCGCTACTTCGGCAAGCGTCTTTATCGGGATTCTGACCGCCCTCTTAGTCAGTAACCTCTCGAATCTCAAGGCCGAACGCCACTGGATCAACCGCCGGATCGAGGAGATCGACGCCAAGCTTCGAGGTCTCGACAGAGAACAGACCGATATCGAGGACAAGACGCACAATATTGACGAGCCTCGGTATGTCGAAAAACCCCGGTTGTCGCCGGAACGGGAGTTCTATCGCGAGTCGGAAGACTCACAGGCGGCGAACGTTCAAGCCGACATCCAGAGCGCCAGACGGCACAATCGAAACCATCGCCGCTGGATCCAGTTGCGGAGTCGACGGGAAGCACTCACCGACGAACGACAGCGGCTCGTGAGCCGATACGATGCTCTTGACCCAGCGAATGTAACAGGAACTCTCAAAGCGAGTGTGATCGCGATTCTCTTGGCGGTCGTTGTGCCTTCGCTCGCGTACCTCCTTCGTGTGTTGGGGATATCAACCGAGCTCGGACCAGCAGGTGTACGCTCGATAGCTGTGTTCGCAGCGTGGGTGTGTGGTCTCGGTTACGTATTCCTACACCTCTATCGAGAAATTACGGAGATTACGGACGAGTCACCCAAGCGGTCAGTGGATGATGACACGACGGACGCGGCGGACGAGAATCAGCCGGTCTAACGGTGAACTAAGTGGAAGGGTAGAGTAGTCCCTGATAGAATGCCACCTGAGTGGGGCGCTGATGTGCGCCCGCTAATCAAAGATGGAGTCCAAGCCGTCATCGAACGGCACTCCGACGTGGATGTCGATCCACCAACACGGACGTTCAATCAGCTGAGTGCTGGCGGGTTTATGCAGAACACCGAGGAAGTCTCGGTTCCAGCTCCCGGTGACCTCTTCGACGACAGGGATCTCTTCGATAATCTCTATGCTGGCGAATTTGCAGAGGCGGCCCAGGTCATCTACGATCAGCTCCCGGATCCTCCAGACGACGATCAGTTATCCGAAGCCAACCGTGTCGAGTCTATCGAACGGGGACTGTTCGAGTTCGTCGGGGTCGTGTTGAATTACGCCGGCGAGTTTCAGTTCGACGAGGATGCCTTCGCAAACGCCTTCGAGGAGCAGTTCGAGCCCCGGTTCACCGATCGAGAGTACTCCCGTTTTCTGCTCGTTCTAAAGAACATCTCCATCGAGCCAGACATCACGATTGACCTCGATACGGAGATCCAAGGTAGCCCGGACTATCTGGGACCATACGCCGTTGACACGCTCCGGATTCGCCCCTTAGACCGTCTGGAGGAAGCCGGAATCGCGACGCACGAAGCCCCGGGGACGAGCGTCCTCGAACCAGTCGAGACGCTCGATGCAGGCGGCCCGAACGCAGCGCTAGAAATCGTTCTCCGACGCCGGCGGCCCTTTAGAGAGATCGCTCGCGAGATCGATGACACCGAAATCTCCCCCTGGGAACGTCCCGATTTTGACGTCACACCGGCCGACGTCTATCCCTGGCAGCAGCTGACCAACGTAATAGAGTATCTCGCGGCGACCGTTCGTCGGTGTCTGCGGCTCCTCTGCCCGATGGGAACTGTTGGCTACGAGAAGGGCTACAACGTGGTGCCAGGCTGGGAAACGTACCGTGGAATTGCGGCACCGGTCACCTTTGAACTCGAATTCGAGTGCCCGAGTTCGACGGAAGGAACGCATATCGCTGAAGATCGTGCCCTGGAGATTCCTCGACTGTGGCGAGATCATCGACGCCGAATCGCCCCAGGCCATGACAAGTTTCAGAATCCGCTGGCCCGGTTCGAGCGAATGTTCAGCCGGGAGTCTCTCGAGGATCAATTAGTCGACTGCGTCGTCGGCTGCGAAACGACCGTGCTGAAAGGTGGCTCTCCTGGCGGGAACAAATACCGGCTCGGTGTGCGGACGGCAGTGCTTCTGGGTGAGCAGAACGCTCGCAATTGGTCGTCAGAACAGATAGGAGAGTTCTTCAGAACGCTGTATGATTACCGGAACGAGGTCGTCCACGAGGATACAACACTCCCAGACGAACCGAGCGATGGTGAGTGGATTACGGTCGAGGACGAGGAATTCCTTGCAAGCACGTTCCTCAACCGCGCTCGCGAACTCTATGCAGACCTCATCTTGGAGTACCTTGATCTAGTTTCATCACAGGACGTGTCCATACAGGATGTCAACGAACAGATCGACGACCGTACACTATGGTATGGCGCAGAGATACGCGAGCAGCTTTTCAAAACCTCTCCAGAATGATTTTAGTGGCGGCTATATTTTCATACCTCGTTGTTTATCTGAACGAGGCTATCATCCCGAATCTCTGGATGGTCTGAGTCGAAGAGGCTCCGGTCGCCTTCATCAATATCTTGGATATAGTTCAGATACCTTTCAAATGACATTACAGATTCATAATCTGTGTGTTCGAAGAGCCAGTGGCTTTTGCTGAACTGTGCCAGTTCTTGGGTACTCTGGTTCCGGGTACGCCCATGGACGCGATTAATGATCTCCCGTTTTGCATTACTCTCCAAGTGCTGGCCACTCAGGCCTTTATTGAGGTACTTGATCGTTTCATCCCCGTTTCGATAGACTGTCTGTGTGGGCACGTCGAGATCACGGACAGCTACCCGTACATCTTCGGAAAAGCTCCCATAGATGTATGGCTTCCAAGAAGCATCGGTAAGACGACGCTCGTAATTATCGATAGCATAGACCTCAGCGTAGAACACGAGCTTCTGGACTCTAAACTCGTACAGGTATCGATACTTGCTGAGAAATTCTTTGATTACACCTTTGAGTTCCTGAAAGTCATCCGGACTGAGCGAGGTTTCGATGCCTTGAGAACTCATAGGTGTGTTATCTCCGTTTTCCCTTTGTAAACTACACTTCCCCTACTTATTGTAGTTTGGCACGGAAAAGCCACTTTATTCTTCTCCTGATTCGTCATCCGTTGACTCCGCTGGTTCATCATCGTCCGGTAGCTGATCGGTGTTACTGATGGTACAGAAATCCGCGATAAGATACTGGACATAGTACTGCTTGTAATCGCCGGATGCATCGAAGAAGGCTAGGGTGGCAAGTCCAAGCAATAGGATGAATTCGGTCTCTAGGTTCCCAGTGACAGTGAAAAAGACGATATTGGAAACGGCGATTTCGTCGCCTCTGAGCTGTACGAACAATAAAATGAGTCCCTCAATTGCATCAACCACAACTGTTGCTAACGCGGAAACCGGCTTCATCACGAGAATTGAGATCCCCACTGGAACAGAGGGGACAAATGAGAGAACCAATAGTACAAGCAATCCGCTCATAGTCATCACTCCGAGAACAATCCCAAAGCTTGGACGTGTGGTGTCTAACCACCACTCTGTAGCGTATCCTACGCCCCAAGCTATCCCAATGGCAATCGGAAAAATCGCCAAAAGTGGGAACGACCGGGTTAGTTCTCCAACGACGTAAGGGGCATCAATTATCCCCTCACGAAGTGCCGCATACTCTCGGTGAACGAATAACGCTGTGTACAGAACGGTATAGGTACCCAGGACAACCCACATGCTGCGGCAAAACGAAAACCGAACCTGAAACCCCTGCGCACGGTTTACACCGGCTGATTCGATCCGGCTGGTGATCTGTGGGTAGAGTTCGTGGATGCGCTCAAAATCGTCGATATCCACGTTGAACTCGTTTCGAACAGCCCGGATGAAAGCTTGATATGAGAGATCAGAACGGTCTGCCGGGTCGCGATATGGATCAAGCTGATCGATGACTCGGTCTTCGAAGAGTCGCCGATGACTAGTGAGCGCAACTGAGATACCGTTCAACCGCCTGAGAATCCATTCGTAGACGCGGCCCGTGATATCGCTTGGATACAATCCTTCAACGGCAAATCCTCCTCGCTCTTCGTCTTCGGGTGGGACTGCTAACTCCTCAACGTCCGCTTCAGAGCTGTCTGAGGTAACTTCTGCCTCTGGTTCAGCATCGGTGTTACCAGGCTGCTCCTGAGAGAAGCCAATTTGAACTCGGAGCCAAGAGAGTCCAGATCGGATTAGGTCGGCGATACCTCGAAACCGACCGGAAAACCAGCCGACGACAGCCTCAATATTGACAGCCAGATTATGTACACTTTCTCCGAATGCAAGCCCAAGCGCGAATGCGACTACAATAAATCCAGCAACACTGGTGATCGTAATCTCTTGAGGGATGAGTACGAGCCCTGAATCGACAGGTAAAATCGAAATTAATCCTGCCAGTCCAACTAGTCCAGGGATCGCCTTGCCGAAGATATCGTAGGAACCGATAAAGTTGACGACCCCGAACCGTTGCATCATCTTCCACTCAAATTAGCGAGCCAAAATAAATTGTGTTCCACGATCCAAGCTAATCCAAAGGTATCAGTAGCATAGCTATCGACTACATTCCCTAATCACTCATCCACTGACGAGTTCGGAGTCCGGTTTATTGGCTGGACAGGCCTCCTCGCGATATGATTCGAATAACCCAGCTCCCCACTCGACGATAGCGTCATTGGTGCTCAGAATCATGGCGATGTGTTCACCACCGCCGGCCTCATTGTACACGCCAATCGCCACCTGCTGTTCGTCGTAGATCCCGATCCCGAGGGTCAGTGGCACTTCGAGTCGGTAGATATCGAACGCATCGTAGTCGGAGTCATCCAGAAAGTGTTCCATCCCCTCCTCGTGCAGCCGTTCATAGAGTGACGCATCGACGATTGCCTCTCCCTTGAGCCCGAGTTTGAGCAACATATCGTACGCTCTGAAGAGCGTGGGGTTGAAGATCGACGTCAGGACCCGGAAACGGTCCAGTCGTGGATCGCAGAGCTTGAGGGCGGCCGCGAGAACGATCCCCGGCGAGTCCGGACTCGAGACGTACAGCCTTGCACCGTCGAGCGCAGCAACCGGGATGTCGGCGTGAATCGGATCGAGCCGCTGAAACCACGGTGCCTTCTCCATCACCTGTTCGACCGTCACGCCGAGTTCGTCATAAGCGTCTAGCACGCGCTTCCCGGCGTGTGTAATCTGGTGATGTCCATCGACCTCCATGCTCCAGCCGTGTTCCGCAAACGTCTGCAACTCCCGCTGGACGGTTGGTCGAGACGGCGAGCCGGGGGTGTTCCTGGCGAGTTCGCTCGGTCGTGCCGGGTACTCGGACAGCGTTTGCAACAGGGGGAGCGCATGCGTAGATCCGGACAGGTGGGTTAGGGCGTCGCGATCAACCTGTTGTAGACATCGCTCGACGGCATCTACTATGACCTTCCCACCGGCCGTCAGCTCGTAGCCGCACTCCCCGGCCGTGGGTTTCGTCAGGCCACGGTCGGTGAACTGGGTGAGATGCTTCGAGGCGGTCTGTCGGGCGATCGGCCCGTGGCAATCGATGTCCGACGGCGTCATTACTCGCCCCTCGAGCGTGCGGACTACCTCGAGGCGAGACGAGCCAGCGAGTTCGCTAATGAACTCCCGGACGACGATTTGTTCGTTAGTGAGTGGGTTCGTGACCGCGCGTGCATCGCGGGTCATCTCAATTCACCTATTCTCGAATCTATGTCACCCATTACCATGAAATTATGGCTGGACTGCTATCCGCCGCCAGTATTTATTTTGTATCCGTAACAAGGGTTGAGTATCGTGGCGTCCCGGCTGCCTCCATCACCGTCCGGCTACCCAGTCCTCAAGAACGCGATCCATTTTGCTCGGGATCCGTTCGCGTTTGTGGAGGATGCCGTCGCCGAGTGTGGCGACATCTACCGCATGGAGCTGCCGGGAATTGACGACGTCTTCGTCTTCGCCCACCCCGAGTACTTCAATCGGGTGCTGGTAACCGACGTCGACGCGTTCGGGAAGACTGAGGATTACCGCCGGGCGTTCGGCAACGGGTTGCTCTCGGTGGAGGGCCAGCGGTGGCGACGGCAGCGCGAGATGCTCCAGCCGTTATTCTACCGCGACCGAATCCGTGGCTACACGGATCAGATGGTGGCCTGCACCAATCGACGGCTCACGACCTGGACCGATGGCGAGTCACACGACATGGAGACGGAAATGCGGGATCTGACACTCGAGGTCCTCTTCGCGACCTTGTTCGGTCGCCGGCTAGTCCCCGGCGAAGACCAAGAGCTCCGCGAGGCGGCCGATGGTCTCAACGAATGGTTCGCACCGTCATCGTGGATGTTGCCGCCCTGGGTGCCAACACCGGCTCGTCGACGCTTCAAGCAATCGACCAAGCGACTCAGACGGGAAGTCAGAGCACTGCTTGATGACAATAAGCAGGAGAACCCCTCGAACACAGATTCGGGCGTGGAGAACTCCTCGCTGAGTAACCACCGAGTTCCCGCCGAATCAGCCGTACACGATCTCCTCACCCAGCTCCAGCGTGCCCGGGAAACCGATGACGCCGCACAGCTCACGACCGAGGAGATCGAAGACCAGTTGGTGACGATGGTGTTCGCCGGTCACGAGACGACAGCGGCCGCACTCGGGTTCACGTGGTATCTGCTGGCGACGCATCCGGACATTCGCGACCGATTCCACGCGGAGCTCGACACGGTCCTCGACGGCGACCCCCCGTCTGCCGAGGACCTCGATGACTTGGAGGTTACCGAACGGATCATCACAGAAGCGCTCCGGCTGTATCCGCCGGTCCACACGATTCCTCGGCGGACGAAGACGAAAGTCGAAATCGGCGGCTACAGCATTCCGGCCGGGCACGAACTCCATCTGTCGATCATTCACGTCCACCGGGACGAGCAGTTCTACGACGAGCCGCTCGCGTTCCGTCCCGAGCGATGGACGGACGAGTTCGAGAAGGAGCTCCCCGACTTCGCGTACGCCCCGTTCGGCGGCGGCCGACGTTCCTGTATCGGTCGGGAGTTCGCGTTGCTCGAAGCCAAAGTTGTCCTCGCGACGATCGGTCAAGAATACCGGCTCGATTGGGAGCGAACGGGAGATCTCGACCTGTCGCCTCGGGTGACGACTCGAACGAAGGAAGGTATCCCGTTGCGAATTCGTCGCCGGTAATCTATTCCGTCACACCACATCAAGCAACTTCCCACCCTCTGTTCTTCAGCAGTTTATGAAACGGTCAATACAATTGAACGACGAAGCGTTCTCCGAACAGCTGCGATCAACCTGCGCAGACGCGATCGAGGCGTACCGGGCGGAGTACCCAGACGCACCCCCACTGACCGAGTCACTCCTGCAAGATCTCGACGGCCCTCTCGCCAGCGAGGCCGACCTCCACGAACGCCTGGACAAGCTCATGCGATTCTACGACGACCTGCTTGACGTCGACTCGACACCGTACCGCGACAGGTGGCGCGAGCACCTCGTCTACGACTATTCGCGACGCGAGCGTCTCGCGCTCCTCACGAGTGATCTGCCGGCGTCATTGACGCTCGTGTTCATCGGCGGGCGGTACTCTGCCCGGACGGGCTGGATCGGCGTGAGCCCAGGGCGGCTTTCCGAGTCGACGGCGTACACGTATTTAGCGTCGGAGCTGTGCCACGCCTATCAGCACCGGTTTGACTCGCCAACATGGATGCACCCGTATCTGCAGGAGGGGTTCGAACAGGCTGTCTCAATCCGTGCGCAAGCGTACCTTGCCGCCGAACTAAAACACGATTCGCTAGCCCATCTCGCCAAGAGACAGCGAACGAAGACGCTCTTGGAGGGTGTTCTCGCCCACGGGACCCGCCGGGGCGGGATTGAACCGGTGGCCGTTCGCGATCTCGGTGTAACCGACGAAGAACTAGCCGCGCTTCGAGCTCACCCGCTGTGGCGACCCTTGGGACATCTCCGACCACGATATCGGTGGAGTAACGTTGCGTTCCTCCCTGAATATGCCCTCTTCGGCTCAATGCTACTCGTGAGCGAGGCAACGGACGTGTCGGCTACATATGTTCGGGCATTCCACGGTGAGCACCCGTGGACGTCAATCGTTGATGAAATCACCGCCTCGACACCTGGCTACCTCTGGCGTCTATATCATCGGTAAACCGGAATTGAACGTTTAAGATCTAAGTCCCTCTGTTGAACGTGGTACAGTATGTCGAATTCATCGATCATTCCAGCTAGGAGATTCACTACTAATTCCCATCAACGTCATCGACCTTCGTACAGTCGGTCGCCGAGCTTACGAGGAAGGTATTTTCCAGTCTCATCTGCGACGGCTTCGATATCATAATCAACCCGATACCGGTCCACAGACAGAGACTTCAAGTCAACTACAGCGAATGCAGAGCGAGGATTCCTATCCCGAGGCTGGCCTACACTCCCTGGATTTAGTACGGTTGTCGACCCGATCTCCTTCACGAACGGTCGATGGGTGTGTCCAAAGATAACCAAGTCTGGCCGATTATCAAACCAATAGTCGAGTGCTCGTTCGTCGACTTCATCTCCCCAGATGTACTCGTTCAGCGGGTCTTCCGGAGAGCCGTGAACCACGTATACCTCTCGACCATCGATAGTTTCCTCGATTGTCATCGGAAGTGATTCGAGAAATGCGTTGCTCTCGGGCGTCAGTTGTCGCCTCGTCCAATCAGCTGCACGCTTAGCATCGATACTAAATCCTGAGGGCGTTTCATCAAGAACAGCAGCATCGTGATTCCCGACGATCGACCGAACATCGTGCTCTGCAAGGAGTGAGATGACTTCGTTCGGGAACGGGTAGTAGCCTACTACATCACCAGCACAAAGGGTCTGGTCAACATCCCTGTCGGCTAGACCATCCAGTACGACACGAAGAGCGGGAGCATTTGCATGGATGTCGGAGATAACTCCTATCTTCATTCCTATGTCAACTCTCTACAGGACATCAGACTTTATCGTGGACAGAGAGGCTTTCCAGTCACCATAGATTTGCTTCGTCGGTTCAGTGAGCATCCCGAACTCATCTTCAATTTCCTCATACAGCTCCTCGGCGTCTTCCACAGTTTGCTCTGCGGTCGCTATTCGTTCATCTATTGATTTCCCGCGGTATTTCCTCGAGATATCGTAACAAGACCAGATGTAGTGGTCCCAAGAAGCGTCACGCAGCGCCCAACCAACAGTGGACGGCGGGTCGGAGCTTTCGAAGAGCTGATCGTCGTAGTCCGATGGGGTTCGGACGGTCTCTAGGTCGAATCCGTCCTTCTGGTACATCAGATCGAGGTCTTGATCCACTCGTAGTTCGTTCAGCAGTTTGTCGGAGTAGTACTTGATGACCTGTCGGCCACCCCCCTGCTCGTTGTTGGGGTCCCAACGTCGTGTGTCGAACGCGCGGAGATTCACGTAGTGACCGGAAGCGAAGGCATCTACCCCAATCCCGAGATATAGGTGAGCGACCTGGTGAGTGTGGCCGACGACAACCTCGTAGTGGTTCTGCTTCAAGCTATTCAACAGGTCCAGAACGGAATACACGTTCGAAACGCCCGTTAGTGGGTATCTATTGTCTGTGTCGAATTCGGTAGATACGTAGAACCCGTCTGGGTCAACTCGCGTGGCGTTGTTTAGGAGTTTGCTTCGCTGGCTCTTATCGGTCAACGGTTGTTGGTCGACAGGGAGCGATGCGAACACCGGAATGTCGCGCCCTTCTTCTTCAGCGATGTGAAGGAACATTCCCGTGAGTTCCACCCATTCTTCGATTTTCTGGTCGGAGAACGTATCCAGGACTCGTGCGGGGGCGATGTAAGCATCGACATCTAAATCATCTTGTAAGTTGACGAGCTCTCGGCAGAGTGCTTCGTTCTCTGAGCCGACCGCTACGGTGTCGAAGTCGTCGCCTCCGAATTCCTGGTAGTAATCGTAGTGGTCGAACTTGGGTCGGTCGGACCGTGGGATGTAGAACTGTGGATCGAAGAGAACGGTGCCGTCGTAGCGATGGATGGTGTCCGAGATATCCTCGTTGTCGCCTTTGCTATAGTCAGCAGGGCTGAGGATTGCGCCATCTGCGTAGCCTCGTTGAAGGAGGTCTTCGACCATGAGGTGGCCGTTGTGGCCGATTTGGACGAGGAAGCTGGACTCTTCAAACATCGGCACCACCTGTGATATTGTTGAATTCTTGACGTGCGAACTTTGGCTTCCGGAATCGTTCGTAGGGCTCGAATGCGGTCATCTTCTTGAAGAATTCGTTGAGTTGTGCTTCAAAGTCTTTGTTTTCGATGTATCCGTCCAGTTCTTTTCGCTCTTCTTGTAGGATTGCATCGGGGATGGTAATATCGATGTCGTCCGGTGCGAAGGGGTGCTCTCCGGTGATGGACTCGAACATCACGATACCTGTTGCGAATAGATCTGTCCGGCATCCTTGGATTTCTTTCTCGTTGTTCAACTGCTCGGGGGCTGAATATGCGTATGTCCCAGGTGCGTGCGGGGCGAAAGTGGGTGTGAGGCTTGTTCGGTTTTGCATTCGTGCGATACCCACGTCAAGCAGAGTGATATCGCCGCTCGGGCGAACCATTATGTTCCCAGGCTTGATATCTCGGTGGATAATGTCGTCCTCGTCAAAGGCCGCGAGGACCGACAGGAGCGATCGCGTCACATCAATGCCGAGTTCGAGGTCACCGCCGTTTTCTTCGAGAACGTCCTTGAGCGTGTTCCCGGGGACGAATTCTTCGAGGATGGCGAACACGTAGGTTCCATCGATTTCCGTAGCAGTATAGCCATGAAGGTCGACCAGAATTGGGGAGTCAATTTTCTGCATGGTTTCGATCTCCCGTTTTGCGTATCCCTCGGCTCGTCTGTTGTCGATTGGGAGGATTTTGAACGCTATAGTCTGCCCCTCGTACTTTGCCTCGTACACTTGTTTATTCGCACCACCTTCGATCTCGCGTTGGATGTCGACGTCCTCGAAATGGGCGGTGATTTGGTCAATAGTGAGAGCACCGGACATATTAATCTGAACTAGCGTAGCAAGGGAACTCATCCCACATAGTTGTTTCATTGAGTCTCCACTTGTTCAGTGGTGAGTATGGGGTTTCCCGGTCCGGATCATAGTGCACAACGTATTGCTCGGAACCCTGATCGATGGAGATGAGGCCGACTCCGTAATCTTTGAAGACGTCGATGTTGTCGATTGCCCGGAGAATGTAGTCGTCATCGAGGGCGACGTACTGGTAGTCTGAGAAGGATTTGGAGCGGAAGGCCTGTTTCACCGCCTTCTGCCAATTTTTAAGTTTCAGTTCGATTGAGTACGAGCGGGTGATGTGTCTGCGGAGATGAGGGGCGGTTCGGATTCGGTCATCTTCGAGTTCCTCTACAAATCCGTTGGTGATGAGCCACTTGAGTGCTGACCTCTTTTTGCGTTCATCCATCGCTCCAAGGCGGAAAAAGTAGTCTTTCGAAATTTCGTCGCGGCTATGCAGGAGCAGGAAGGCACGCAGGTGGGAATCCTGTTCAATTGCGGTATTGATTCCGAGGACATCGAGTCGGTGTTCTCGATATGTTTCTGATTCTTTAGTCAGTACGAGATCGGTGCGGCCAGCGCCGTACGAGAACTCCTCGATTACGTTTGTTGGCCCGCCAGTGAAGCTACTATCCAGTACGTTCCTTGCAACCATTTTCATTTGTGTCTCTGATTCGAATCCCATTATATAGCCTCAGGGCAGCGTGCTTTGACTCCCAACAGCGGCTCTGTCGGGTTTTTGACTAACTAAGTCCACTCTAGGGCACTAAAAAAGTATTTCGTTGATTGAAGAAACGAGCCGTCGGTTGTGCCCCGATACAGAGATTTGGCTGGGGTACTTCGGGTTCTCGGATAGTATCCGCCTGAAAAGCGCGTTATTCGAGATTACAGATTTCGTCGACGGACGTCGTGCAGATTTTGATGCCGCCGTGGACTTAGATGTGGTCTCGGGCACACCCGCGGTACGTCCCGTAGCGTATTCCGGGTAGTATCATACGCAAGTCACATCCCCCGGTTCGAGGACGGGATCGGTCACAGGCGGTTCGTTCTTACTAGAGTCACCGTCGGTGCAGCCGTCAGTAATTTGGATAACATCCTGACTGGGTTCGATGACGATGGACGAATTCTCGCAATCGGACTCGTTCTGTCCTACTGGAGGTAGTAATCCACTGTCACCGCGTACACGCACCCGCCGACAAAGCTCGCAGCAAGAAGTGCGAGGACACCTGTCACCAATAGTTGGTCCCGGTTCACTGCGCGTACCCTCGGATTGCTACTATGTAGTGGCAGTCTGGCGCCCAGACGACCGTGAGTACACACAGAACAAGTGGTCGAACGTGACGACGCCCACGAGTACGAGCGGGAGGAAGAACACGCCGAGAGCGAGTGTGATAGCCAAGTCTGGGACCTGCGTGAACCTGCCATAGAATACTATGGAAACGAAAGGTGTGATGAGAACACGTTGGAGCGTGCTATAGGACTGCCAGAAAACGAGTGTATTGACCGAAGTCACGGCGAATAACGTGGTGGTCGGTAAGCATCTGTACTGAACAGACAATTCCCCAAACAATAGTCGAAATAAACCTCCTTCGGGATCTATTGTAAGACGATTTCCCATTGAGCCATTTACTCAGCTGTCGGTGTTCAGCCCCCCTGACACCGTCAGCGTGAGTGAGTATAACACGCATGCTTCATTAATTTAGTACTATATGGTACCGATAGCGAACCACCTGCAAAACGCCCTGCAACAGGTTCGAACCACTGGCTCGACACGGAGCGCCGTAGGAGCGGTCCTCGTGAGTGGCTTCTCGCTGACGCTGTTCGTCGGCCCCGCCGCCGCTCAGACCGAGGTCGGCAATACGCTCTGTGGGACGCCAATCGCCGAATTCATCAACGGCGTCGTCCCGCTGGTGGTGTCGCTCGCCATGATCGTCGGCGCCGTGTTCGCCGCGTTCATGCACGCTCGCGCCGGCGTCGCTCGCGACGCCGAACAGGCACGGTTCTACCTGGACTGGCGGAATCGTGCCGGATACACGGCCGTCACGGCACCGTTGCTGGCGTTCCTCATCCAGATGCTGATCGGACTCACCGGCACCGGTATCGCGTCGTGTGTCAATCTGGTCCCATTCTTCTGAACGAATGGGATCGAGCACACGAGCGGATTGGCCTGCTATCTCGGTGGCCGCTACGAGGGCGGCGGCCGCGACGAGCCCCATCGACGCCACTCACCCATGTGCAACCAGACACGACGGCCCGTCATCATCGGGGTGGTGATCCTCGTGATCATTAGCACCCTCACCGCGACTGGGGCTGGAACGGCGACGCAGCAATCGGTTCCCGAACCGCCCACCAGCAGCGATTCATCGCCTAAGCCGGCTAACGAGGTCGGTTCGAACGCAACTGACTCCGGCCACGATGATGATGGCAACTTCAGCGTCCCGAGTCGCGGCCACGGTGTCAACGCGACCGTATTCCCCCGGCTCTGGTCGGGTGACGTCGACGAGGCGGGGGCGACCGGTGACGGAACGGTTTCCGGAGTGGTCCTGTCGGCGACTGATTACGCATTCAGTCGGCCGCCGGACGCCGTCGAAACCTGGAACGCGGGTGATCACCAAGAGTTCCCCCGCACGGATGCGAACGCGTCCGTCTATCCGCCACACGCCGACCTGACCGACGAGCGTTGGATCGAGGACGCGTACATTGAGGTGTTCGCGATTCAGCCGAGTACTGTCGCCCACATCTCCCCCGACGACACGCGACACTACATCCGACCCTCCGGACAGGTGCTTGGAACGACCGACTACCGAATCGGGCTCCCACCGGACGAGCACCGCGACTACGATCCCCCAGCCCCCGACCCGGGGGAGACAGTCCTGGAGGCGGAGTCGGTCACGTGGCGACTCCTCGAGCACGAGATGAGCAACGTCACACTCCTGGCTGACGGAGAGCCGGTGGCCACGACCGACCCGACGCACAGGCCACGGCTCGCCTTCGACTCGATTCCGAATTCCACTGACCGCCTGACGCTGGAGGTGACCATCTCGGCGACGGTCGAGAAAACGACGCGCAAGACGTACCGAACGGCTACCGAGGACTGCGACACACATCCGACCGAGACGAACAACAACACCCAGACTGAGACTGACTGTGATGCCACCTATGACACCCACCAAACGTCCGATGTCGAGGTACTGAGCCACGAGGTGACCGTCCGGGATACGGTCGATGTCGACGTCTACTCGCTCTTGCCGACAGCGACCCGAACGACCTTCACCGACGGCAGTAGCGCCCTCGCCGTCAACCAGAGTGACGGCGATCCGTGGGCGATGTACCAGCTCCAGAACGGCGATACCGTCCACAACATCTGGCATTTCTACTCGGCCCGGAACCGCCACTGGGACACGCTTGTCGAGGGGACGGAGACGGGGACCACTCACCGGCAATCCGACGCGATCCCGCTGCAGGTGCATGCCTTCCCGTCCGATGGCGGGGCCTACACGCGAGCCGGGTTCGGCGAGCTCGAGGTCACACAAGTCTGGGGTCCCGAACGAGAGCCCCCAACACTTCATGATTCGATCACCATCCCTGTCGTCGACGGCCCGTATTCGATCGGATCGGTGGTCGTCGTCAGGAGCGACGGGGCAGTCGAACTCGACGGGCGAGTGACGGTCCACGGACTCGTTCGGGGTACCCAGACAAAGACAGCCGTTCGGACGACTCGGAATCAGCAGGCCACCGCGCTCGAAATGGAGTTGCTGGGAGTGAACCGCTCGGAGGGCACGGCCACGGTTCGGTTCTCCCTGCGCGAGGCAGCGACCGACCAGCCGATCGATCTCCGATCCCGGCCAGGTGTGGTCGTGGTCAACGGCGAAGCCGTCGAACCGAACGCCTCGGGGACTGCCGTCGTGACCGTTCCGCTCGCCGGACGGTTCGTCACGGCCGAATACGAGCCAGGGCCCTGGTGGGCGACCGACCCGGTCTACGACTCTGCTCGGGCGTCGGTCGCCCCGCCGACGGAATGGCCTGATCCACAGCGGCTCCTGACGGCAGCGTTCTTGGTCGTGCTCTGGCTCTCACCCCTGCTGTTCGGCATCTATCTCATCGACCGGTTGCTGGGGAAAGGGAGACTGTGGCCACCTTGGAGGGGAGTCGAATGACCGGGATTCGACCTCGCTGGTCGTGGCTGGGAACAGTCGTCGTAGCTTGTACCCTGGTGCTGTCATCGATTCTCGCGTCGCCGGTCGCAGCACAATCCGACTCGACGACCACCGAGTCCGACCCCTGTTCGGGAATGTCTCCCGGCTCGAAGTGGATCTGTGACGGGTTCATGGGCATCGTCGAGTGGGTCATCGACAGCCTCCAAGACCTCGTTCAGGGCCTGTTCACCGGTATCGTCGAGTTCATCGTCGACACGCCAGCGCCGTATCGGAACGGCGAGATGGCGTTCTTCAGCGCTCCCGACAACGCACCCTGGGCAAGCCTATACGACCTGTACCTGACGAAAACGCTCCCGATTGGTATCGCGCTGTGGGCGGTCATCGTCCTCCTCGTGCAGTTCACCCGCCTGTTCACGCACACGGCACAGGGCGAGTATCAGCGCACCCGGTTGACCCGCCGGGCGGCCTTCGGCTTCCTGATGCTGATCGCCTGGTGGCCGGTCGGAGCCTTCGTGCTCCACCTGGGTGGCGCGTTGACGACGACGATCGCTCCGTCGGGCGAGCAGATGGTCGGCACCATCAACGAGTTCTTCGCGAACATCGGCGGTGGACTCATCACTGCCATCCTGCTGTACTTCTCGTCGGGCGTCCTCGCCTTCTTGCTCCTGCTCGTGTTCTTCACCCGCCAGGTGGCCATCTACGTGCTGATGCCACTGATGCCGGTGTTGATCCCGCTGTGGATCATCGACGAGGGACCGATGAAGTACGTCTCCGGCGTGGCAGACTCGATCGGCGGTATGTTCGTACCGTTCGTGTTCATGACCGTCCCCACAGCAGCGATCCTGCTCGTGGGCTACTCGATCCAGGACGCGCTCCGGCAATCCCTGGGTTCGATCGCGGTCATGCCTGGTGTGAGTGGTGCGGCGACGACGGCGTACGGTCTCATGATGTTCGTCTTCTGGGTGATGGCCCTCGTCGCTCCGTTGTTCGTCTTGTTTGGCGGGCGCGCTGGCCTCCCACTCGCCTACCTCACTGCGGGATATCTGGCCGGTCGTGGCTTTAGCAGCGTCGCACGCCGGGGGGCGCGTGGATTCCGGAATGCCAGAGCCGGAGTTAGTGCGGCAAGCCAGAGTAGTGCAACGGCGGCCTCATCTTCAGTTGCCGGCAGTTCGGTTGGCGATCGACTCCCGGTTCACGGCCGATCAACTGCGCTGCAGTCCCAACTCCAGGAATCCGTCGGTGGTTCGGGAGGCGGAGCTGGGACGACCGGTGTCTCGGGGCCACTTGTTCGACTCCCCGGTGGTGGACAGTCGGATGTCGGTAGTGGGATGGGTGCTGGCTCTGGTAGAGGTGGGTTTGGAACCGATTCGACGTCCAGACCCTGGGATGACGTGACTGGTGGAATCGATAGTGAGCGGGTGCAATCACGGATTACACCGGGAACCGGATTTGGGGAGCAGCTCCCCGAAGAAAGGACCTACACATTCGGCTACTCCAAGAAGGGGAAGTTCCAGAAAGTAACCCAACAAGATCAACTAACGAAATACGACGTAATGAGCCGGAAATACCCGCAGATGGCTGATACGCATCTCTACTCCGATAAGTCCGACATGTATCTCAGAGACGACCAGGGCCAGCTCTACGATGTCACTCCACAGTGGCACTACGATCAGCAACACGCTAGGTTCGACGAGGAAGCTAGAGATGTCGTCTATCAGGCTCAAGATTACGGGTTCGAGTCGACGTTCGAGGCGGACCACACTAACAGGAGCAACTAATCATGAGCACGAACGATCCAACGAAACGAATTTTGACCGAGTTGGGTGAGCCTGATGACTTCTTTGGGTTCACGCTAGGGGACCTGAAGCTCCTGATTCCCACGCTGTTCGCTGGCATGTTTGTCGTTGGGAACACTCCACCGGAGATTCGAGCGATCGGCTGGGGTATCGCCGGTTGGCTTGTCGCGGGGGTACTCATCCTCATTTACGCCTCACCTGGGCATCTCACGACGGAAGCCTGGCTGAAGGCACGCTTGCAGCACCTCAGACGACCAGCGGTCCTCACGCTCAGACCTGCACGGCAGCCCGAAGACGCCGACTCATCGACTGAATTCGCCCCCGAGATCCAGGATCAGCGACAGTCCAGCAATCGAGGTGTTACCCATCGTATGACCGAGAATCTACCAGCTAGCACAAAAACGCGAACCCAGGACCTGACGGATATCGACCGCTTCCACGTCGCGCATCGAGCTGGAAAGCGAGAAGATGGATACGTGTTCGGGGCGGTGCAGGTCTCGCCGGCGAACATGGCGCTGGCTACGCGGGCCGACTGGGAGCACGCAGTCAATCGCTTCGGCAGTATCGTCAACGGCATCGAGTTCCCGTTCCAGATCTATAGTACGGTAACGCCGGTCGATCCCGAGCGGATCACGAAGGGGTATCGCGATCGGCTGGAGGATCAAACGACGGATTTCAATCCGGAATTCCGGTCGCTTCTTCAAACGTATCAAGAGAAGCTTCCCCGGGAATTCGACCGCCGAGGAACGAGTATCCGCGAGTTCTACGTTATCGTCTCCGTCAGCGCGCTCGATGTCCATCGAGACCTCAACGCGGTGAACGAGGCCGGTATCCTCGCGAAGCTGGAAGACCTTTCGTATGTTGGCGGCTTCGTCACGACATTGCAGGCAAGTCGACGCGACGTGTCTCCCCAGGAGCTCGAAGCCAAGCAGGTGGCCGAACTCGATCACCGGTTGACTACCATCGAGGAGGAACTCACGGGACTCGAGGGGTGCAGCACGACACGCATCTCTACATCCGAACTGGCGGCTCTCCTCAAGGATTTCTGGGGGCCAGGGGCTCGGAGTGACGACGATCCGACGCCGTCTGTTAGAACGGCACCGGTGGTTCGTGGCGAACCAGCGGTGGATGAAGGGGACACGTCGCCGTCACCTGGAGGTGATTCCTGATGGCTCAAACAAAATCGACGCCATCTGACCAAGACGACACGTCAACAGGGGATGGAGGAAGTAGACGCGACGACCGTAACGAGAACTCGGCTCGACCATCGACCACTGCCGAGACTTTCGGAGATCGCGACGACGGTTCGGTATATTCGTCACTAGGGAGCTGGATTTCGGGCCACGACGGGCAATCGGCTACGAAACTCAAGATCTATCTCGGGAGTGGGCTCGTCGGACTTGGCGTCTTGTTGATCGCTGCTGGCGTCGGGAGTTACATCTATGGCTTGCAGCTTCCCTCCGAGGCTACTCGATATGGGCTTGCTCTCGAAGCCGCCTACGGAATGGGAGCCAGCGGCGTCCCGGTCCTCCTCGCTGGGGCGACAGTCCTCCTCTCGAATTCGAGGAGATTGGACTTCGCGGCGGCGATCGGGACGGTCGGCTGTCTCAGCGCGGTTGGGTGGTTCATATCGGCCCTTCCAGATAGCTGGCGCTTGAGCGTGCCGTCACCGACTCTCTGGGTAGCGGGGCTGTACGGACTCGGCCTCACTGTACTCGTCCTTTGTGCTGGCATCGCAATCGGTCATCGGAACCACGACCGACAATTGGGGGCCGACCGATCCGAATCGGTCACTGAGACCGTCGACACTGAAACCGAGACTGACCAATCACCCGCTGACGTGGATGGAGTCAGCGGAACCGATGAACCGGCTAGCGTCACAGAGGTCGGCGATCTACACTCGTCGTTGATTGCAGCCCCGAGCGTTACGCTCACCTCGAAGGCCGCGCAGGTGGGCGAGCAGTGGGTGAAAACGGTAGTCATCGTTGACTACCCGGACACGGCCGGAGTTGGAATGCTCGACCGGGCTCTCACTCGCGTTCCGGATATCGACCTCGACTACAGTATCCACGTCAAGCCGCGGGATCCCACCAAAACCATCGGGGAGCTCAAGAAGAGCATTCGTGATCTGAAGGTCAAGCAGGCAGAAAAGTCAGAACGGGGTGATGTCACCCAAATCGACACCGAACAGACGCTCGACGACCACCAGGCGATCTATTCGCAACTGGTCGGCGGGTCCCAGCAGATCTTCGATGTGAGTATCTACCTGACGGTCCGCGGTGAGGAAAAGGAGGAGGTTGAGCAAGCAGCCGAGCGGGTTACAAGGAACCTCCAGTCCGTGCAATTGACAGCCAAGAGCGCGACGTATCGACAGGCCGACGCGCTGGTCGCCACCAGTCCAATTGGCAAGGACGTGATCGGCCAAACGGCGACGATGCTCGGCGGGGCAGTCGGTGCGCTCTACCCGTTCTCCTCGGGGACGCTCATCGAGGAGTCGGGCGTGTTGATGGGGTACCACTCGGTTACGGGCAGCCCCGTTGTTGTGGACCGGTTCGCTCGGGAGAAAGGATACAACTGCTTCGTTGCCGGGAACATCGGGGCAGGCAAGACGTTCAATACCATCTTGGGCCTGCTCCGGACCTATGCAAAGGACGACGATACGATGGTGATCGTTGCGGATCCGTTCGGGGATCTCGGGGCACTCACGGACATCCTCGGGGGCGAGCGGGTGGTCTTGAGCGGGAAGCGTGGCCTGAACCCGCTGGAGATTACGCCGACCCCCGACGCCGTTCTGGAGAAGAATCCCGACCTCGACCCGTACACGAAGACCGTCCAAAAGGACGTCATGGAGTTCATCCAGGCGTTCTTCACCATGGAGGACATGTCGCTGACGGGCAAGCGGGGCGTCCTCTCGGTCGCGATCAAGGAGGCCTATCGTCGGAAGGGTATCACGCCCGATCCGGCCACCCACCACAACGAGAGCCCGACCCTCCGTGATCTCCAGGACATCCTCACCGACATCTCACAGAATCCGGTCGAATACGTTGGTGACAATCCCGAGACGGTCCCCGATATCGAAGCGGATCTCTGGCTGAAGCGGGCAAGCCAACTCCGGATGGATCTGGCCCCCTTCCGTGAAGGTGGGGAGTACGCGAATCTGGCCCGGGAGACGGAGATAGACATCTCCGGCTCCGACGTGCTGTATCTGGACATGCAGCAGATCGAGGGGAAACAGAAGACGGGGTTAATGCTCCAGTTGGTCCTGCGGGCTGTTTACGAACGGGCGAAGCAGACGGACAAGAAGGCGATCTTCGCGATCGACGAGGCGCATTACCTGATGCAGAACGAGGCCAGTCTGTCGTTCTTGGAGCGTGCGACCCGGCACGCCCGGCACTACGATCTGTCCCTCCAACTCATCACCCAGACCGTCGATGAATTCTTCAGCCGGGCCGATTCGGACGAACTGGCACAGAAGACGAAGGCCATCGCGGACAATTGCGTGCTCAAAATCTTCCATCAGGTCGAGGGGCTGACCGACGCGAACGCCGAGGAGTGGCTCGACCTCTCCGGTCCCGAGGCCCAGTTCATTCGGAACGCGAAACCGGGGTCCGATGAGTACGGCTACAGCCAAGCACTAATCGAAGTCGGAGAGGCCGGTCGGTTCCCGGTCAACGTTCACGCCTTCCCAGAGGAAGAAGCGCTGATAACGAGAGCGACTTCCGAAAAAGGTAGTCAGCGAGAGGGGATCCATGCTGACTCACCGAACGACGGAGGGTCTACCGAGAAGTCTGGCCAGGCTACCGCCGAGGCCGGGGAAGCTGGCGATGATCAGGGAACGACGGCCGTCGCTAACGGGGCGGGTGACGGGGAACAGCCAACGGATTCGGAGGCCCGTTCCGATCACTCTGATAGTGACCTAACGAAAGATGAGGCCGAAAACGAGACTGCGGATTCTGGAAGTCCACTACTCAACCAAACCGACGACCTCGATCAGAGGGAGATAGCCCAATTGCTGAACGATGCTGACCCTTTAGAACTAAGAAGGACATTAGATCAAGAGGAGATAGAGAACCTCGAAACTGATCTCGATAACCATCCCAATGACTGAAGATTCTGGAGATCCGAGCGGCGACTCATTTCCTCATGATGAGGATGCATATTGGGAATTTATGGACGGGCCAAGGGACGTGTTCACCTGCGAGTCTTGTGATTCAACAGCTTATAGAGCCCATCGCGGTGGAGAACCTGGGGCATTCTATGCTGAAGTAGACGGTGAACCTGCTGTTGTTTGCCATGAGTGTGATGACCGATATGACTGGGAGACGATCGAGACCCGAATTCGAGAGCGCCGTCGAGCGACCCACCGTACCCTCGTCGGAGATTGGCTAACCCGCTTCAGAGCAGCTTTTCGACCGGTTTACACTCGCATTCCTGTTCCCCTCTCCGTCGACGAGATAGCTCCCGAAAGGCGAGATTCACTACTCCCGGAGCAAACAGTCTTCGTGGGACGGGTCGTCACGATCCTTGGCATCGTAGCGGCCGTCCTCGCTGGGGTCGCAGTCTTCGCCGCGCTCACGGGTGCTCTGTTCCTGTCGCCAAATACTGGGGTTCGATGGTTCGCAGCGACGGTGAATATCTATCACGAGTCGGTGTTGTTCCTCGTCGCCCGCCCGTTTCTTGTCCTGGGTGTCATCGGCCTCGGATACCTCACCCATCTCGTCGAATATCAGCGCCACGTTACAGACCTGGATCGGGATACGGGCCGAACCCGTCCTCGCTGGCACTATTTGACCATCTGTGCCGCTGGTGGCCTGCTTGGTTGGTTCGGCTGGGTGCTGAGCCAGCTCAATGTTCTCGGTTCGGTATTTCTACCGATAGGAGTGCTCACCTGGAGCGCGGGTACATTCGGACTCGTCTATTTCTTGCATGCAACCCTGCTGGAGGACCGCTGGAGCTACGGACTGCAGATTCACCCGGCCATCTGGAAGTTTCCCGTCCAGTACGCCGTGGGGCTCATGCTATACGATGGTGTCATTGGACTGCCCGGCTCCGAATCGAACACCCTTGCGGTGGCGATCGTTCCGCTCGTCGTCGGCCTGTTATACGCGGTGCGTCGATACTTCGCGTTCACGGAACGAGGGGCTGCATTCAGTCGCTGGGTTCGACAACTCACGTACCGCTGGCACCAGGTGATTCCGTGGCCTTCGACGTCACTGATTGGAGGCCGAGGGGATTCCCCGGAGACGAACCAATTCGGCAAACTTGACGAGTCGACGCGTGACGAACACGAAAGGGACGTCGGCGGCGCCAGTCGCCTCGATCGTGAGGAGGAACTGCGGCAGACCCGCGGTTGGGCGTCGTACCTGGAGTCGGAACTCCACGACCGCGAAGAACAGCTGCAGGACCTGGAAGCCCGCCTGGCCCAGGTCCGACAAGAACTGCAAGAGACCCGCGCAGCCGACTCGAACGACGACGAGCGAGAGGATCTGCTCACCGATCTCTTCGACATCCGGGATAATTTCCAGCGGGCACTCGACGCCGAAACCGTCCTCGAGGACGATGCAGCAGCCGAGATCACCGATGGGATCGAGCTGATCGACCGTCAGATCAAGTCGATCCTCGAGCGGGAAGGAGTCCAAGAGATCGACACGAGCGGGACGGTCGATCCCACGCGGCATCAGGTAGTCAAAACAGTGCCCGCGACTGACGCCGACCCTGGTGATATCGTCAACGTCTACCGGCTCGGCTACCGTCTTGACGACCGCGTGCTCCGCGAGGCTCGCGTCGTCGTGGCTGAAGAACCCGCCACAGACGAGGGGGGCGATGCGGCCGACGATGACAGTCAGGTCAATCGAGGGGGTGACGCGTCGTGAAGCGGCCCTACCTTCGGGTCATCCCTGGAGAGGAACCGATCGTCCCTCGAGACATCCCGGACACGATCACCAGTCTCCACAAACTATCGAAGAACGAATCCGAGTCGCTCCTCCGCCGATTGAACCCGTTCCACAGCCAGCCACCGCTCTGCTTCGAATTCGTTGCGCTCAGCGTGGGCGAAGGGCAGCCGGTGAAATTCTATTACGGTGCTGATGACCACCTTGACGCCCTCGAACAGCGGCTCCGGTCCATCTATCCGGCGTCCTACAACCTCGATCGCGTCGAGGTCGACGTCATGAAGCGATTGGTCCGGCCGGTTGCATACACTCGGGAGGAGTTTAGTGAGCGTCTCAAGGATGGTCGGCTCTATTACGAGTCAACAGCGCTCGCGGGTGATGAGCGAGCGACCGTCTCGGACGGTGGGGACGCAGCTGTCGAGCCTAGTCAACCTGCAGATGCACGTCGACCGCCAGAGGTGGAGGCAACCTCGGATGGGACTGATACCGAAGTCAGTCTGGACGGAATTGACTTGGCTTCCCCAGGTACGTACGACGAGGACGAGCCGCTAACCGCACTCGAGAAACCGACGCCGACAGACGAAGGACACATCCTGGCCCGTCCATCGCTGGCCGAGGTCCAGCCCTATGGCGTCCAGTGGTATGGCGCCGCCGAGCGCCGCAAGGACTGGATGACGACACTCACCGGACTCACTGATTTTCTCGCTGATGAACCGAGTTCGACTGTCGAGCGGATCGGACGTGCTCAACTCCCGCTCGCTCCCTTGATGAAACACCTCGTCGAGGCGCCGATGCCGGTCGCCTTCCAGGTGGTGTTCCAGCGGAAACCGGACTGGTCCCGTGACGCCCGGCGCCGAACCGGTGAGCTGTTGGACGGGACGGACACCCTCCTCCAGAAGATCCTTGGGTTCGAATCCTCGGGCCGTGGGCGGATGTCCGCCAGTAACGGTCGATCCACTCGTTCGACTCGCCGCACGTCAAGCAGTTCTCACCCACGACGAACCCAGTCACCCACCGGTGAAGGCCCCTCCCGACCGGCGAGCGTCGATGAGGCGACCCGGTACGACCTCGTCCGAGCCAACTCCCCGAAGCGAACGTTCTCGGGCAACCTCCGGTTGCTCGCACTCGCTGTCGACGAGGATGCATCGGAGGATGTAGACGCGTATTTGGATCCCTTGTGTTCAGTTTTTGACCTCATCGATGGCCGGTTCTACGAGATGGACGGCCGCCGGCTCCGATCACACGGCTACCTCCCGGGGTCCGGGGAGCGACACGCCCGCGCAGTCCTCGAACGCTTCACGTCGCGGTCGGTTGCGACCAGCGGGAACCGGTTCGCGATCACGAACAGGAGCGAATCCCGCCCGGACCTTGTTTTGAACGGGAACGAACTCGCCAACTTCCTGGTTATCCCCCCGTCACATGAGATCCCGAGTCCTTCCTCGGCATCGGTTAATGAATCTGAGTCCGACGCGACCGCAATGGAAGCACCGAGTGTCGAGAACGATGGAACTGAGAGCGCCCCCGTCGAAAGAGATGGAACGGAACGAGGGGCTGGAGCCGGGCCGTTTTCATCCATCCCCGACTCAGTGGTCCATCGCGACGACGAGGTGAACCAGCTCGCGGCCGTTCTGGAGCCACTCACCCGCGGCGAGCAGCACGATACCATTCTCATCACCGGTCCGCCAGGATCCGGAAAGACCTGCATCGCGAAGTACACCGTCGACCAGTTCTGTCGAGAGACCCCAGGGGTTGACGCGGTCTACGTCAATTGCTGGGAGGATCACTCTCCCTTCCAGACTCTCTACCGGATTCTGGACGAGCTTGAAGGCGCAGCTGATATCCACCGACAGTCGACTGCGACGGACGTCATTCTTGACCGGTTGCGCGACTACGACGAGTCACACTGTGTCCTGATTCTCGACGAGGTCGACCAGTTAGATGACGAGGACCTCCTCTACGATCTTCTCAATCTCCCACGATTCTCGCTTCTCCTTATCGCAAACCGGGAGGAGGACCTACTCGACGGACTTGACGACCGACTGGCGAGCCGACTTGGTGGCTGTGAGCGACTCCATCTCGACCGGTACGCCGTGGAGGAGCTCGTCGACATCCTCGATGAGCGGGCCACAGCAAGGTCGGTGTCGAGGGACATAAAACGGTCCGAGTTCGAGCGCATCGCCGACGCCGCGGACGGCGACGCGCGAGTGGCGATTACGACGCTCAGAATCGCTGCTCGACGGGCGGACGAGGACGCAGCAGATCGAATCACTCAGAACCTCGTCGAGCGGGCGCTTCCTGAAGCCCGCCGAGAGCTGCGACAGGAGCACTTGGATCGGCTTACGTCCCACCAGCAAGCTGTCTTTCGGGTGATCGAGGAGCAGGAGCGAATCGCTCCCCAAGAGCTCTTCGAGGAATATCGAAGCAGGGTTGATGAGCCGAAGTCAAACCGAACGGTTCGGACGTATTTGAAGAAGTTAGAACGCTACGGTCTGATAGTTGCTGAGGGTTCTACGCGTGATCGAATGTATCGCTGTCCAGATTCTCGTCCATCCAGAAGCAGTCGCTCTGCCTCTCATTTGGAGTAACTGGCCTGAGCGTTCGATAGAACTGTTCACAGAGAGTAGTTTTATCCCGAGCGATGGAACCTCTTGGTTAATAATTCTCTCTCGTTTGCGACGTCGAGAAAACACGAATTGACCGGACTCGCGGGCCTCAGCAATTCGTGTGCTCGTGGTCGTCTGTCTCACCAGCGTCACGCGGATAAGAATGGACTCCAATTCGATAGTTTTCGACGAGCCATGACACGAACTGGTTTATCCTGTCCTCGTTCGTGGTCTTCTTCTGGCCTATCTTCCCATTGGGGTTTTGGTATCCTTTGATAAGGGCCTCTCGCAGGTTATCGTCTTCTGGGAGGTGAACCTCTTTTCCACCGAAGTACCAGAACTGTCGACTCACGAGGACCGCCTGTCGGTCGGGATCATTCGGGGTATCCGCCTTGATTCGGGATGGCGGGTGATTGGGATTATCGAGTTGCACGAACGGATACGAATCTCGGTAATAAATCCGATCACCATCGGGCGTGGCAGCGCGATACGTGTCCGAGTCCTCAATCCGCTCACCACCCAGCGGCTTTCCCGTGTAGTAGATGTTATCGCCTTGCGAGTCATGGAGGTCACTATCCTTCGGCTTCTTGTACTCGAAGTCTTCGCGCTCAAAGTACTCGTCGTAGGGCAATACTTCCTCCACCCTCATCGCGTAGAGTAATCGTTCTTCGTTATCGTCCCTCGTAAGCGACCCTGTTCCAATCACCCAGTCACCCACGTTAGCGTTCATCCGGATTTTGGGCTTGCACGTTGCCAACGTACAGTACCCGTGGCTGACGTTTGGTGCAAATCCGGAGTCATGAGTCAAGACATAGGAGTAGAGTCTGGTGTCCGACCCGACCAGTCCTGTTGTTTCGTCATCTAACCACGCCCGAAGTAACCCTTCATCAGTCGGTTCCAGCCAACGGCCCGAGGCACGCGTGAGATCTTTTTCCGTGCTGTAGCCCGAAATCCGGGCTACGGAGTCTAGCATATGATACTGCTGATTGGTTCCGCTGACGTAAGCGTCAGTCAACGGGCGCGCTTTCTCGAGTAGCCGGCTCTGGTCGGGCTTCCCCTCGACGATAACAGGATACGCATCTTGGTCGGGATGTTTCGACTCCGGCGTCAACTTCGTCCGCTGTATGTGCGCGTTGTTCGAGAGCCGATCGGACAGGTCCGCCCGTTCGGTTGGCGTCTTGCCGTCCAGTTCGTGAATGGCATCAACGGTGAAGTAGCCAATCACGTACAGACGCGGATGACCCGCGGAAGTCTTCGGTTTGAGGCCAGCATAGAAGATGAGCAAGTCGTCTTCGGTGAGTTCCGCTAATTGGGATCGTTTCCGAGTGGGGTCCCCATATGTGTAGGTCGTGAACTCCGGATCAAGATGGAGAGGCCTGGATTCGTTATTGGATCCGACGTACTCGGCGTAAGGACGTCCGTCTCGCGTCGTTACCCCACCAAAGGTCTGCTGCTGCGTCGTTTCATAGCTTTCAGGAATAGGGATGTACTCGAACGTCCCATCATCGTAAATCGGTGCTAACCCGCCACCCGTGCCGTAATCTAGTCCAACCCTCAGCAGAAGCGCCTGCATATTCCTTGTTCCCGCACAGTGTCTATATAGTAGTTCGCCTGAACGACATTATCAGCTTAAATATTGTCTGGCGTCATTACCCCTTCCAAGACTGAGAAACATTCCGAGCCCTGTAACCCGGTTTTACGCCGGTTTCGGATTTCTCGTTTTCTATGGATGAACCGTTATCCCTCCGTCTCCCCCTGTTTTCCGGTAATGGGATGTGTCTGCGTGAAAGTAGTTTTGCCGTTCAAGCAGCAAAATACCCCGGGCACTCATTCCTGGGGGGCATGAGTTCTAACACTACCGCTAATGGCTTTGAATTCCGTGTTGATTGGCTAGTCTTTATGTTCCAATCATGGTTCCGTTTTTAGTATGCTCTCACCGGATCTGGACTCAATATCTATAGAACAGATACAGGCGCTGCTGGAAAGTGGAACGCCTGAACGCAAACAACTCGAGTTCAAACGCCAACTCAATCCTCGTGATAACGGTCACAAGGAGAAGTTCTTAGCCGAGGTCACATCCTTTGCAAACACTACGGGTGGAGATCTCCTGATCGGCGTCCCAGACCCGGATGATATTGAAGATGAAGAGGATGAAAAGCTGTGGTGGACCACCGACCACGACAGAGACCAGTACAAACTCGACTGGGAGAACATAATACGGAATAATACTCAGCCCCGGCTCAACACCCACGAAATACGGACAATCCCGAACCCAGATGGAGAAGGATACGTCGCAGTCATCAGAGTCCAGCAAAGCACGATTTCACCTCACCGCGTCACACTCAAATCCAAGAAACCGTTCTACGCCCGCAACTCCGCAGGAAAATACCCGTTAGACGTAGGAGAACTCCGCGAGAAGTTCCTTGAACAATACAGGTTGACAGAAGAGGTCGAACAATTCCTCGCAGATCGAACCGCAAAAATCCGGAGTGCCGATACCCCAGCACCATTTGAACCCGGACCATGTATGGTGTTGCACGTTATCCCGGCGACCGCTTTCTCGATGCAACCAGAAATCGATATCTCGAAAGCAGAGCAGGAGATAGCAGGTCTTCCACTCTTCCACAGAGATAGAGGGAATATTCACTCAGCTGCAAAACGGAACATCGATGGCATAGTCAACTCCCAAGACATCAAGAACTTCAGCAAAAGATCGGGAGAGGACAATCCATCATCCGAGTACGTCCAACTGTTCAGAGACGGTCGTATCGAAGCGGTTCACTCATTCCATTTCAGGAATCAAAGAAAAGACGAGGACCGGATTGGCTTTCTAACGCTTTACGAGATCTTGCAAGACCGTCTTCCGGACTACACGGGTTTCTTGTATGATCTTGATGTCCGGACTCCGATCTTCTTGTACCTTAGCTTTCTTGACGCAGACGGGTTCTATCTTGCATTGGGGGAAAACCGAGAGTCGAGTGAGCTTGATCGTGCAGTGGCCACGTTACCTGCTGTAACGTTGGAGTCCTATGATGTGAGCAGCGATGAAGTGGTGGAGGAGTTCTTAACCCATGTTTGGCACGCTTTCGGAGAACTTGGAGATCCGTTTGACTACTTCGACAAACCGGATGCCGCCTGATTATCGAGAAAAGAGAACTACAGCTCTAGTAGCTCTTCGAGCAGCCGGATGGAGTAAATAAGCGATAAGTCAGAGGCCCAATCGAGTTCATTGAAGATGGAATGCACCAGTTTTCGCGCTTTCTCGGCTTGAGAAGCTGGACGCCGTTTTAAGTAAGGCAAGTGAGTCATGGTCTGGCTGCTTGGGAGGTCTGGTGACAGCTTCGGAACTTGGTAGGCAGGAATCTCATCCAATTCAAAGTCCTCCCCTGTCTCTGTTTCCCGTGTAACCGTAATTACCTCTCTGCGTCGAACTTCATCAATTCGGTCATGCAAATCCAGAATGTAATCCTCACTACTTGAGTTGAACATCACAATGCTCTCTGCATTATGGAACTGAAGTAGGTTCAACTCGTCAACGACATCCGGAGATCTGATCAAGACCTGATTCTTGGAATTGCTGTCGAATACGTAGACTTCAGGGTCGTAAAGGAGCAAAATCCGGTTTCGATCTATTGGACAGAAGATTTGGAGTCCTCGATTCCCTAAGCCTGCTGGGACTAACCCCATTTCGTGCTTGTATCGGGGGATGTCGTGGACCATCGGCGCATCAGAGACAATGAACTCTCGGCTGGTGAGGTTACACAACATCACGCCATGTAGATCTCCGATACCGATATAGCCGAAGATTCCCAGTGCTATGAGGAAGTGATGAGTTCCAAGAAGAGAGGCGTCCACCATACTATCCTCCTTTTCCTGCTCGCTTAGCTCGGACTTCCAATTGATCTGACCCTCGTATCGATCGGCACCCATATCGTCTTTGACAGCTTCTCGCAGATATTCCTCACCACTTCTGATATCTTCTTTCGTGGACTTGGTCCGGGATCGCTGTGTTGTGATAAACGAGAGGAGGAGCGAGATATACTGATTAGATAGATCTGTTAAGTCGATTCCGTCACGGAGTTCTGTTATCGGTCGGGCGTGATAGCCGTCCAGGTTAGCAAGTTCTTTCTCTGCTACTGGCGGGTTACCATAGAAGTAGTCACGTGAGCATACGGAACTAGTGGCCTCCAAGAAGGATTGGTTGGCGGATAGCGGTAGAACATTGAGTTTTTGGTTAGTGGCCCAGGCACGGAGGTAGTGCTGGGGTACGTAATGCTGGTTCTTCCGCTTCACCATGTTGCTATGTAGAAGTGGATAATTGCGGGTCTATAGACCTTCCTGAGGCGTTCCACAAAATATTCACATTTCTATGTTTTGATAGGCCCTTAAATCACGTCTCCAAATTGCTCTTCCCAAATTCTCTCTTGCTCTCTACGTGAGCCTTCGACCCTTTCCGGCGTGAATTCTACTCCAGAACTTTCCGAAACAAAAGGCAGATCCGGAACAAACTCAGGAACGCTGATGTGCGTATAAATTCCTCTTCCATTTTGGGATTCAAATGCTCCACGCGAAGATCTATCTTGGTCTACCAACGGCTCTAGTTCATCATGCAGTTCCTGCATTTCAGCCTGTCTTCCCGACTCGCCATAGAACACGTTATCCTCACAATGCACCAGCTGTAATCGGTTTAGGTCTTCAACCATGTCTTCGTCATCGATCACCAGGGATCCGTCCGGATGACTTTCGACATCGTAGCACTCTGGATCGTGAAGAAGCAGGTAATGCTCGGACGTCAGCGGACAGTAAATCTGCAGACCCCGGGCCTGCCAACCAGCAAGCTGAGTATATCCTTCATCAGCGTAGTATGGATTGTGCCGAACAACCGGATGATCACTAGTGACGAATTTTGAGCTGGTCTCATTGATAAAGATCGTCCCGTAGAGGTCTGCGAGTAGCGGGGCGCAATGGATTTGATACAGCATAGAACTGAGTTGCGGACTCTGGTCCCACTCTAGTGTTATCTCTCCTGCTTGAACCCCTTCTAAATGCTCTGGCTCAAGTTCACCTGCTTCAACGCCAGCACGGACAAACTCCTCGAAGAAAAAGTCGCTATCACGTTCTAATTCCTCTCTTGATAACGCAGTTCTAGCCTCCTGGAAGGTGAGGAACTGCATTACTTGCAGCCAGTTCGGTTTCAACTCCTCCCTTACTTGGAATTCGCTGACTGCCTCTGCGTCAATTATCTCATTCAATCCTTCCGCCAATGAGCCTTCGATCTGGCCGATTGCTCTCTCGATGTCGGTGTTATCACTGTAGAAGTAGCTTCGTGAACAAACTCGTGAGATTGGCTCGTTGAATTCCTGTCGCGCTTGAGTATTATAGAGGTTGATTCGGTCACCGTCGTTTGAGAAGCGGCTGAGATAGAACTGCGGCACATAGTGCTGATTTCGATATTCTGGCATTCTTCAAAGTAGTGGGTAGTAATCAGTAATAAGTTTGGTTCAGGTAGACATCTGAGTACGATGTGTCGAAGAACCCGGCGCAAAACCTGTGGACTGCACCCCTGTCCAAGACATGGAAGAGAACTATGACAGCTACGAACAACTCCGAATCTAATGGTCGAATGAGGGGTGGTAGTCCTCGCTCTCAGAGGGGGCGACGTCAATCGCCAGTCGATACTGTTCACAGTATCGCTTTACCGACCCACCGAACTGTGCTCATATTCTGAGTGGCCTGCTTCGACTTATACCGACACTGCTGCTCCGCCACAGCTAAACCCCCCTCAGCTACGAACGTCGCAGTCGACTACGGGGTACAGTAGGGCGACAAGTCACGGCCTTCAAGATCTAGGCCAACCCCCTTCGCTACCCGACGGAACACTCCACGAAAACTGTCCTTGTTATACCGATTGCCGAAGCATGGCAGGTCCTCCTCGATGTAGTTGAGACGTAGCAGACTTCACGCGGTCAAGGCTTGATTAACCTCATTCGCCCTTTGTACAACCGTTTGGACATTTTGCTCCCATTCCTGCTGAGAGTCCTCCGGGAAGTAGGTTCTTTGTAGGTAATCAGCAATCTCTGACGGCGGATAGTTTGGATTCGCCCAATCGGTCAGCTTGGATATATTGAACTCCTCCTTTATGTCTTCATTATTCTGAATCAACGTTTCTCTCTTCTCCGAACTCAAATCCGGGAGGAATAGGTTGAGTGGTAATACTGTCAACAACTCGTCAGTAGATAGATACGATTCGATGAGTTTATCCTCCAAATTGAGCTTCACGACTTCTTGGCCTTCTGCTAAAATATTGGTTCGTGCTATGGCCTTTTTAGCATTATCAGAAGGTTGTGTTTCTTCATACCTTCTTTCAAGGATGCTCCCCTCGAACTTCGCTTTGTGGACTGATAGCCAACCATCGGCTTCTGTTTCTTGGTAGTATGGTTCTACGTGAGTTTCATAGAACTCGCTAATGTCCTCGTCGCCGTCAACCACAGCCAAGAAGGAACTGTAATATGAATTGGATATTCGCAAGTAGATGGAATAAGTAGAACCACCGTCACTTTTAACCGAGTCTTCAATTTTGGATTGAATATCACTATCGTGCTGAAGTTGGTTCATCAGGATGAGAAAATGCGTCTTGTCGGTTCGTGCTGTTTTGATCTCATTTTCGAAGCCAGAGAGGATCTGCTTAATACCGAACTCATTCAGCTTACCATTTTGGTATAGCGTGGATAGTGTTTGTTTGTAATTTCGGATTTCCTGTCGCTCTGAAGTTAGTTCAGAGATTAACCTTTCCTTCTCAACGTACTTACGAATAAATCGCTCATCAAGACAGTCATAATCGAAAACGTCAGCAGAAGCGTTGTCAAACGATATTTCAGTCGATGTCGTACAAAGTACGCTATGAATTCCCCATGCAGTTTGAACCGTCTCGTCCGTCGGGTTTCTCAAATCAAAACCTCGGCAAAAGGAGATGATTGAGTCGTCAAGCGAATTTCGCTCGAAGTGGTTCAAGTCGAACTCCGCTTCTTCGGCCAGATATACGTAGAATATGTGGAGATATTGTTCATATTCCTCCGGGAAAACGCCGTCACAATAGTCGATAAGGTTTTCAGAAGGCTCCGCCCCCTCGAAGTTCAAGATCGAGTCTTCGAATCTGTCCTCGAATTTTCTTAGTATCTTGTCGAACTTCTTTTGACGCCTCTCGATACGTCGGTTCTTCTTATAGGTCTCAAACTTCTCTTGAATGGTATTATACTGGCCTAATATCGCCAATAATGGGATGGTCGCTAAGAGGTATTGAGAAGGAACGTGATTGAGGCGTGTGAGGAGAGTGAGTGCAGGTATCGCTATGAGATAGATAAGAATCCACCATTTGTTTCGCCAAACGAACTTTCCGATAGCCATCACTAACAAATTGCTCTGGGCGGTTATAAAAGATAAGACGCCGGAGTGAAAGTAATGCAGTTACCAGATATGCTACACTACGACGATCCCATTTCCGAATCAATTACTGCTGTACTAGTACAAACCACCCGGCTTGGAACACACGTTCAACGGCTGTTTCACACATAAGACGGCGAATTGAAGGCTGCTCTGTCGTGTACAGCCTCAGTATCCTGTACATTGTTTCTGAGATCCGTCAGACAACAGTCAATCGAATGTCTGGACTTTCACTAATTCGTATCGAACAGACGAAGAGCTGTATGGCGGTTCTCCGACAGATTTGACTGCGAGCTGGTTCCCGAACTGGCGCCTTTTCCGAAAACGGTTCATCACACTGAATCACAGGAGGGGAACCTCCCTTTGGCGTTTCCGGAAGGTTTCGGAAATTTCCGAAATGCCCCGATAGCCGCTATTCGGCGAGTATCCGTATCATCGTGTCGCCATGTACGGTGAACTGAGCATACCCTCCGGACTCCGGAATCACCATCAGCAGCCCGTGATTCCCACGGAATCGGACGGACATGACCTGGGTGAGGTGATCGAACCATGACCAATGACGTGCCCGAATCGACGCGTCGGTACGTTCGAGAAAACCGCGAAGATCTCGAGTACATCCTCAAGCACGGGAGCAGCCTCGAGCTACGTGCTTACGCGGGTGCCCTACTTATCAGGGGACTCTCCGACCCAGAGATTAACCAGGTAATCGAGGAACTTCAGCAAGGCAAGGAGGCGCTGCAGTGATGTCAGTTGCCGCCCAGCGCCTCACGGAACCGTTTGGCATCCTCGAAGAGGTCGGGCCGCTCCTCGAAGACCGTCATCGCGTCCTGCGCGCGCTCGATGTCATTGAGGAGTTCGGGATCCTCCCGGATGAGCGTGAGGATGGAATCCCGGAGATCCTGCTCCTCGGCCTTGATATCTTGGACGGCATCGTGGGACGTCGCCTGGTCACACCAGACGCAGAAGTCCTTCTCTCGAGGGGTGTCTCGCCCGCAGCGCGGGCATTCCATCGGGGCGATGGGTTCCGGCTCCTCGTCGTCGTCGAGCTCCACTCCGTGGACTTTCGCGAGTTCGCGGTCGGCGTCCTGGCCGAAGACGCTGACGTAGCGGCTGGCCACGTCGCTGCCCCGGACCCAGCCGTGGTGGTCCTCGATGTGGGCCTGGTTCATCCCCTGCGAGGCGAGATAGCTCGCGGAGCTCTTCCGGAAGTTAGTGAACGTGACGGGCTTGTCGATATCCGCCTTGTCCGCGGCCCCTTCGAGGATCTTCGTGAACATCCGGTAGGAGAACTCCTCGGGCCGGTCGAGCTTGCACCAGAGCGGGGCGTTGGGGTCGTCCCGCGCGGGGTGATCCGAGAGCCACTGCTGGAGGTACGGGACCGAGGGAATCAGCGTGACTGTCCGCTGGCCGGTCTTCCCCTGGAAAGTGAGCTGGTAGCCGTGGCGGTGGTCAGTCACGTCACCGACCGAAAGCCCGCGAATCTCACCGCTCCGCGCCCCCGAGTCCCAAGCGGTAGCGATCAAGGCAGCGTCCCGACTGTATCGGGTCGCCTCGATCATCGGGAGGACGTCCGCCTCCCAGTGGAGCATGTCGCCGGGGTTGGGCGCGGGATCGTAGTTACTGGACGTTCCGGACGGGACCCACTCAATGCTCTCTGGCGGATCGTCCCCGTTCTCGTCGGTGGTGCGCCGGCCAAAGACGCTGAGGGCCACCCGGTAGTCGCGGTTGGTCTCCTCGTTGTCGTAGGTTCGGTTGATCCAGCGGACGATGTCCTCCGTCGCGTCGCGGTCCTCGAGGGCCTCGGCCAGCCCGCCGACGTGTTCGGCCATGCGAGTGCAGTGGCGGAGCAGCTTCAGGTGCCGATGGTCGCTGTACTTCGTCTGGAGCAGGTAGAGCTCGTCGCTGAAGTCGAACAGGGCCGACCGGTCGGTGTCGGAAATCTTGTCGGACGCCTCGATGCGGTCGCGCAGCGTCTCGATTTGCGCGCCGGGATCGCTCATATTCGAACATCTATCTCGACCCTCTTTAAATTATGGCATGTGAACCACTGGTTCAAATCCGGCCCTTGGCTTCCTATTCAGTAACCAGTGCCACCGACTGGGCTATCCTCGCCCTCGGTGGCCTATTCGTCGCCGCCTCGAGTTTACGCACGATGCCGCTCGCTCGCTTCTTCGATCGCCTGCGCGATGGCCGCCTCGTCTCCCATACCGTCGTCGACGGCCGATTCGTACGCGTCGGTGAACGCCACCATCACGTCTTTCGCGAGTTCCCGCACGGCCGTCTCCGACGGCTTGGCGTTCTCGATGGCCGTCGATTCCTCGGCCTCTTCGTTCACGACCCACACTTCGAAGCGTCCGTCTTGCTCCGGCGTCGGCTGAAATTTCACCTCCACCTCGACCGTGCGGTTCTCGTACTCGCGTCGCCCCGTCTTCAGCCAGCCGTCCGGTACCGCTCGACTCATACCTCTCCTTCGACGGGTAATCCAAATAAGAGTATCCCGGGAAGTCGGCAGCGGTGTGTTCGGTGACTCGCTCTCGCAGCATCCCTTCAATCGTCGGCAACGGGGGCGGCGTCGGCCTGTGCCCGCCATAGCGCGGCGTAGTCGCCATCCGCGCCGAGCAGGTCGTCGTGGGTCCCCGTTTCGACGATTTCGCCGTTCTTCAGGACGACGATGCGGTCGGCGTCTTGAATGGTCGACAGGCGGTGGGCGATGACGAACGCGGTCCGGTCCTCGACGAGACGGTCGAGGCTCTCCTGGATGCGCTCTTCAGTCTCGGTGTCGACATCGCTGGTCGCCTCGTCGAAGATGATGATCGCGGGATCGTTGAGGAGGGCGCGAGCGATGGCGAGCCGCTGGCGCTGACCGCCCGAGAGTTTCACGCCGCGTTCGCCGACGAACGTGTCGTACCCTTCGGGAAGGTCGGTGATGAAATCGTGGGCTTCCGCCGCTCTCGCCGCCTCGACGACCCGCTCGCGAGCGGTGGTCTCACCGTCGCGTTCGGCCGCCAGCGCGTCCTGATCGCCGTAGGCGATGTTCTCGGCGACGGTCCCCGAGAAGAGGTAGGGGCTCTGCTCGACGACGGCAATCTCCTCTCTGAGTGCCCCGAGGTCGTACTCGCGGACATCGACGCCGTCGACCCGGACCGCCCCGGCGTCCACATCGTGAAACCGTGGGATGAGTTTCACGAGCGTCGACTTCCCTGCGCCGGTCGGTCCGACGAGACCGACGGTAGCGCCCGCGGGCACGTCGAGCGAGACGTTCCGAAGCACGGGGTCCCGGTCGTCGTAACCGAAGGTCACGTCGTCGAAGGTCACGTCGCCCTCGACCGTCTCCGGCCGGTAGGGGTCGGTCGGCGAGGTCACGGTCGGTTCGCGTCCGAGGAGGCCGAACACGCGCTCGGCGCTGGATTTTGCGAGTTGATATTTGTTCGCGGACTTGCCAACGCGGCGCATCGGCGAGTAGAGGCGGCGCAAATAGAGGAAAAACAGGGCGAAACTCCCGGCCGTGAGCGCGCCTTCGACCTCGTTGATGTTGTCGAGGCCGCCGATGTAGAGGACGAGGACGAACACGACGCCGGTGAGTAGCCGGAGGGTGGCGAAGAAGGCCCGGCGGATGCGGAGCGCACCCACCTTCTCGTCGTGGTAGTCCTGACTCTGCTCGGCGACGCGCTCGTGTTCGAACCCGTACCGGTTGAACGCCTTGATGACCGCGGCGCCGCCGAGGTTGTTCTCCAGACGCGTGTTGAGGCGGGCGACCGACTCCCGGATCGACTTGTATCGTGGCTCGATCCAGGTGAGGAAATACCCGCTCGCGAGGCCGATGAGCGGGACCGGTGCCAGCGCGATGACCGCGAGTTGCGGCGAGTAAGTCCAGAGGATGACGGCGATGCCGCCGACGGTGGCGACGACCCGGATCATCTGTCGGAACTCGGTGTTGAGGAACTGCTCCAGTCGGTTGATATCACTGTTGAGTATGGACATCATGCCGCCGGTCTGGTGGTCGACGAAGAAGTCCATCGAGAGATGCTGGAGGTGATCGTACGTCTCGTTCCGGAGGTCGCGTTGGATCTTCTGGGCGGCCGACTGGAGGAGATACCGCGAGACGAAGCGAGTCACCGATCGGAGGAGATACGCCAGCGCCGCGATGGCCACGAGGCGTTCGAGAAACGCGATGCGGGCGGCCCGTCCCGTGATCGTGCCGCTAGGGAGCAGGCCAGCGGTGGCCAGCAGTCCCGGCTCGGCCGAGCCGAGGATGATCCGGTCGATGGTCGTCGCGACGAGAATCGGCGGGAGGAGGCGGGCAAAGCGCGTACAGAACGAGGCGATGACGCCGGCAGTCAGCCGGCGCCAGTAGGGACGGGCGTACGCCAGGAGGCTGACCATCGGGTGGCCGTCGACGTTCTCCCGGACATCCTCGAACCCGCCGTCGGTGTCCGCCATCGGCGCGCCGTACTCGGGGCAGGGTGAAGTATTGCGCGACTCCGCGATCAGAGCCGTTGGAGTTCGACGCAGAACACGGCGCCCTCGGGGTCGTTGTCCTCGATCCAGACCGTCCCGCCGTACGTCCGGACGAGGTTGTCGACGAGATAGAGGCCGAGGCCGCTCCCCGGGCTTTCGAGCCCTTTCTCTCCGCGTCCGAACACCTCGCGCTTGTGGACATCGGGAACGCCCGGACCGTTGTCGGCGATGCGAACGACCACCGACTCCGCGTCTACCGCGATGTCGACATCGATTTCGATAGCGGCCTTGTCGTTGTGGAAGACGGCGTTGTCAAGCAGATTGCCGAACACGGAGGAGAGAATCGGTGTCGCCAGGACGCGAACCTCGGGTAGGTCGTCAGCGTGGACGGAGATAGACTGCGAGCGATAATCGAAATCCGACCGCATACGGGCGATCTCTTTTTCGAGAACGGTGTCGAGACGGATGGGTTCGAGTTCCGGGTCGACCGTCCCCAGGATTGCCGCGAGGTCGCCGACTGCCTCCGTGAGTTCCTTGGTGTGGGTCGCCGCGGTCATGATGCGTTCGAGGATGTCCGCCGATCCGGGACCGAGACTGTCGGCGAGCTCGTTCCCCCACCCCAGCGCGACCGACATGTCGTTGCGGATGTCGTGGCGGACGATCTGATTGAGCACGGCGAGCCGATCGCGCTCGGTCTGCAGGGCCGTCTCGGCCTCCTTGCGATCGGTCACGTCGCGCTGGAAGCCGACGAAATGCGTGGGTTCGCCGTCCGCGTCGTACAGCGGGGCGATGGTCACTTCGTTCCAGAACTGCTCGCCGTTTTTCCGATAGTTGCGCACTTCGACCGTCACCGGCTCCCGGTTGTCGATCGCGTGGCGCATCTTCGCGACCGTTTCGGGGTCGGAGTCCGCGCCCTGCAGGAACCGACAGTTCCGCCCCACGATGTCCCCGACGGGATAGCCCGTGATCCGCTCGAAAGCCGCGTTGGCGTAGATGACGGGGTTGTCTTCCAGATCCGGGTTCGAGATGGCGATCCCAACCGGCGCCTCGTCCATCGCGCGTTCCTTGAGGTGGATATCGGCCGCCGTCCGGGACTCCGAGTGGCGGCCGACGTGTGTCACGACGGCGTAGCGGTCGCCGTCGTGATCGAGCGGTTCGAACCGGATCACCAGCGCGTCGCCGTCCTCGTCGGCGTGGTACGGATACTCGACACCGCCGTCGCCGTCGAGCACCGACTGGAGCCGTGTGGCGACTTCCCGAACCTGCTCGTTCGCGGACCGACGGAGCGCCGACAGATACGGCTCGTCGGTCGCCGGCAGTAGCGGGTGATCGGTGTCCGCGTCGAACGCTCGCCACGACGCGTTCGCTTCGACGATCCGTCCCGATTCGTCGAGCACCGCGATCCGCGCCGAGAGCGTATCGAGGACGGCATCAGTCACCCCCGGAGGCATACTATCGTCGTCACACCCTCTCCTCGGTTGCGATCCTCTTAGACCTGTCTGCTATCGACCCGACCGGAGGTGGATCCCGGACTTTTTGCCGGTCCGAACCGTTCATGGTTGTATGTCAGAGACGATGCGAGCAGCCGTCATCCCCGAAGCTGGCGCCGAGTTCGAACTCGTCGATCGAGCGGTTCCCACTCCCTCCCCGGACGAGGTCCGCATCGCCGTCGACGCCTGTGGCGTCTGTCACAGCGACGCCTTCGTCAAGGAGGGGACGTTCCCCGGCGTGAGCTACCCCCGCATCCCCGGACACGAGGTCGTCGGTCGCGTCGACGCCGTCGGCGACGATGTCACGGCTTGGAGCGAGGGCGACCGCGTCGGCGCCGGGTGGCACGGCGGCCACTGTTTCTCCTGTGAACCGTGTCGCCGCGGGGACTTCCTCCAGTGTGAGAACGCCGACATCACGGGGCTGACCTTCGACGGCGGCTACGCCGAGTACACGACCGTCCCCGCCGAAGCGGTGGCGGCCGTCCCCGACGACCTCGATCCCATCGACGCGGCACCCCTCCTCTGTGCCGGCGTGACGACGTACAACGCCCTCCGGAACAGCGACGCCCGGCCCGGCGACCTGGTCGCCGTCGTCGGCGTCGGTGGCCTCGGCCATCTCGGCATCCAGTACGCCCACGCGGCCGGCTTCGAAACCGTCGCCATCTCCCGCAGTCCGGGGAAGGAGTCGCTCGCCTACGATCTCGGCGCCGACCACTTCGTCGACGCGAGCGACACGGACGCCGCTGAGGCGCTGCAGGAACTCGGTGGGGCACGGGTCGTCCTCTCGACGGCCCCGTCGGCGGACGCCATCTCCTCCGTCGTCGGCGGTCTCGGCGCCGACGGCGATGTGGTCGTCGTCGGTCTCCCCGGCGAGTCCGTCCCCGTCGATGTCCAGCATCTCGTCGGCACCCGTGGCTCCGTCTCTGGGTGGGGCTCCGGACACGCCCGTGACTCCCAGGACACGCTCGAGTTCAGTTCCCTCCGGGAGATCACGCCCGTCGTCGAGACGTTCGACCTCGGCGAGGTCGGCGACGCCTACGCCCGGATGATGGAAAACGAGGCCCGGTTCCGCGCCGTCCTCGACGTCTAAGCCGCGATCGCGCCGTCACCGGGACCGAAACGCAGTAGTGGATTCGCCGCCTCACGCCCGGCCGAGTATGAACCGGAGAGCAACGCTCGGCATGTCGATCGCGGAACTGGTCATGGCGCGGATCGGCCACGCCGTCGCGGCGTTGTGCCTGTTGTTCGTCCTGCCGATCCTGCCCTTCCTCGCCGTCGCTGGCGCGGTGTCAGCGCTGTTGCGTCCGGAGACCGACCGGCCGGGGCCGTCCTATCGCCCGGTCTGGACAGACGAGCGCGCGTAAGTAGGTCGCTCAGTGATCGTGGTCGTGGTCGTGATCGTGGCCGCCGTCGCCCGCGACGAGGGCGTCGGCGTCGCCGTCGATCATGTCCATGTTCTTGAGGTTGTCCCGCTCCTCGAAGTCGTCGACAGCGTCGAGGATGTCCGCCTGCGTGAGCGCCGTGCGCTCCTCGGTGAGGGCTTCGAGGACGGCCTCCCGCAGCACCATCCGCAGGTCGCTCCCCGTGAGGCCCTCGGTGCGCTCCGCGACCGCCTGCGGATCGAACTCGGCGATGTCCATCCGCCGGGTGATCACCTCGAGGATGTCGGCGCGCATCTGCCGATCGGGCTTGGGGAAGTTGACGATTTCGTCGAAGCGTCGCCACGCCGCCGCGTCGAGCTGGTCGGGGTGGTTGGTCGCGCCGATCAGCAACACCTCGTCGCGGATGAGGCTGATGTCGTCGATGCTCTTTAGGAGGGTGTTGACCGCCCGCTTGAGCGCGGCGTGTTCGTCCGACCGTCGGGTTTTGGCGACCGAGTCGAACTCGTCGATGAAGAGAATACACGGCGAGAGGCGTTTGGCCACCTCGAAGGTCTTCTCGACGTTTTTCGCCGTCTCACCGAGATACTGGCTGGTGATCATCGACAGCTTCACCTCGACGAAGGGCAGGCCGAGTTCGTGCGCCAGTGCGCGCGTTGCGGTGGTTTTCCCGGTGCCCGGTGGTCCGACGAAGAGGAGTTTGCCGATCTCGCGCAGGCCGATCTCGGCCAGATACTCCCGGTGTTCGATCGCCTTGACGATCTTCTGGATCTCGCCTTCCTGGTCCTCGGTGAGCACGAGGTCGTCGAGCGTCATCTCGATCTCCTCTGGGGCGCGCACCTGGACCAGATCGAGCATCTCGGCGTCCTCCTCCTCGTCGAAGTAGGCGTCGAGGAGGCTGTCGATCCACACCCGGTCGGCGTGGATCGGGCGGGTCTGTTCCCGTGCCTCTTCGAGCGTCACGTCGACATCGTCACGGTCGGCGACGACGGACGCGAGCGTCGGGTTGGTGGCGATGCGTTCGCGGTCGGCCCGTTCGACCACCCAGTCGATGGCCATGTCGGGCTGTGTCAGCGAGATGCGGCCGGAGAAGTTCTCCTGCTCCGTGAACAGCAGGTCTGACACGGCGTCCCACGGGTGTTCGACGCCCGTCGCCTGGCGCGCGGTGCGCTCGGTAACGACGAGCGGTCGTTCGATCCCACCCGTTGGCATGTCGTCGTCGGCGTCGTCGGTGTCGTCCTCGTCGGCCCAGAAGACCCGCCGGAATCGCGGCGGCAGGTCGCTCTCCTCGAGAGATCGGTCGTCCGTATAGACGTGGGCTGTGAGGAGGAACTCAACGACTTCGAGAGCCGGATCAGTCATCCCTACGCTGTTCTCGTGGCAGCCGTTTAAGGTCGTCGGAACGACTGATAGCGGGCGCCCCGAGCGCTGCCCGCTCGCTCGGCGTTACTCGTCGGGGTGGGCGAACGACAGCGCCTCCATCACCGACTCGTCGTCGCCGATGACGGTGATTCGGTCACCGCGTTCGAGGACGCAGTCGCCGTCGGGGACGATCGTCTCGCCGTCGCGGGAGACGAGCGCGATCAGGCTGCGCGGCGGGAGATCCGGGCCGATTTCGGCGATGGACTTGCCGATGAGGTCCTCCGAGGTCACCTCGATCTCTTGGACTTCGCCTTCCTCTCCGATCTCGCTCATCCAGTTGACGAGCGCGGGCCGTTCGATGTAGTCGTCGAAGGCCATCGCCGTCGCGTCCACGGCGGAGATGGCGCGGACGCCCAGGTCCTCGAAGGCGTCCACGTTGGCGGGGTTGTTCACGCGGGCGAGGATGGTCTCGGGCGAGAACTTCGACTCCGCGAGCTGGGCGACCAGCAGGTTCACGTCGTCGTCGCCGGTCGTGGTGGCGACGATCTTGGCGTTGTCGGCGCCCGCCGAGCGCAACACCTCGGTGTCGGTGCCGTCGCCGTGGTGGACGGTCAGCCCCGCGTTGCGGGCCGTCTCTACGGTGTTCACGTCCTCTTCGATGAGGACGACGTTTTCGCCGCGGTCTTCGAGGCGCTGGGCGAGGGTCTGCCCCACGTCCCCGGCGCCGATGATGATTACACGCATGGGTATCACGTCCAGGAATTCGGCGATCTGTCTGGCGAAGCCAGCCTCCAGTGCGACCGTCAGGAAGATCACGAGGAAGACGGTGCCCACGAGCACGTTCGCCTCTTCGGGCATCCCCTGTGCCCGGAACTCGACGGCGAACAGCGTCGCGACCGACGCGGGGATGATCCCCCGCGGGCCGACGAAGCTCATGAACAGACGCTCCCCGCGAGTGAACCGATCGCCGGCCGTGCTGATGAACACCAGCAGGGGACGGATCACCAGCGCGACGGCGGCGGCGACGAGTATGCCGCCGAGTCCGAGCGCGAGGAGATACTCGAACTGGAGCAGGGCGGCGAGCGTAATGAAGACGAACGAGAGGACGATCAGCGTGATGTCGCCTTTGAAATCCGTGATCTCCTCCTCGTAGGGCACGTCGACGTTGCCGAGGATGATGCCCGCGGTGGCGGCGGCGGCGATCCCGGCTTCGGTGGCGACTGCCTCGGCCCCGCCGTAGGCCACGAGCGCGCCACCCAGCACCAGCAGCCGCGCGTTCTGCGGCGCGTTCCCCGGCGAGAGATCGACGTAGTGAAGCGCGTAGAAGACGATGGCCGCGACCGCGAGGCCGACGACGATGCCGCTTCCCAGTCGCTGGGCGAACAGCACGAACAGTTCGCTCGGCGCGTGGACATCCTCGATGATCGCCTCGAAGATGACGACCGCGAGGATCGCCGCCGTCACGTCGTTGACGATCCCCTCGGTTTCGAGGGCGGTGCCGACGCGGTTTCGCACCGGCACCACTTCCAGGATCGGCGCGATGACCGTCGGACCGGTCGCGACCAGGAGCGCGCCGACGAGCGAGGCGATCAGCCAGTTCACGTCGAGGGCGTAGTGGACGACGGCCGCGGTGCCGATGAGCGCGATGGCGGCCCCGAGCGTCACGAGCTTGAACGTCGCCGCCGGCGCCTCACGGAGCCGGCCGATGCGCAGGTGGAAGGCGCCTTCGAAGACGATGATGGCCACCGAGAGGCCGACGATGGCCGAGAGCGCGTTGCCGAAGGAGTCGGGGCCGACGATTCCGAGCACCTCCGGACCGAGGACGACGCCGGACGCCAGCAGGAACACGACGCTCGGCACCCGGAACCGGTCCGAAAGGATCTGCGCGACGACGCCCACGCCGATGAGGGCCGCGACCAGCGTGATGAGATTCCCACCGCCGGCGGCCATCAGCACACCTCCATTGTGTTCGTGACGATGGCTGCGATGAGGATAAAACCCGCCGTTTCGATCCGTGTCAGGGCGGGAAAAATTGGATAAGATCTGCTATGCACGCGATATAACGCCACGAACGATCACTTTCTGCCGATGTGGTCGAGGTAGCCGAGGGCGCCCCGGACGTTGAGGCGGTGTTCGGCTTTCGTCTTTCGTTCCCCCCACGGCTCGATCGGTTCGGCCGTCTCCGCGAAATGCTCGATGACGGCGTCGTCGTCGCCGAGTTCTCCCCGTTTCTCGCGCACCTGCTCCACCCAGTCGGTGAGGATGTCGCCGTACTCGTCCATCAGATCGGGAGAGAACGCCGCGTCGCCGAAGTGGCCGAAACAGATGGTCTCGGGGTTTCGGTCGGCGACTGTCGCCGCGTCGTCGAGACACGTCTCCAGATCGAAGTTCACCGGCGGCGACGTCGGGAACAGTGACTCCTCGGCGGGCGGTCGGATGCCCGCCGCGTCGCCCGTAAAGAGCACGTCGTCGGTTCGGTCGTGGAACATGACCTGATGGGGGGCGTGGCCCGGCGCGTGGACCACGTCGAGGCGGTGGTCGCCGAGGTCGACGGTGTCGCCGCCCTCGATCCCCTCGATCCGGTCCTCGGGCACGGGTTTCGGGTCGACGTAGTATTTCCACTGTTCGGCGACGGCCGCTTTCGTCCCCGCGACCAGTTTCGAGGGGTCGATCAGGTGTGGAACGCCGATGTCGTGGGACAGGACCGTCGCGTCGGGGTAGTGATCGAGCAGGTGTCCGGCGCCGCCGGCGTGGTCGAGGTGGACGTGCGTCGTCAGGATGGTGTCCAGAGCGTCGATACCGAGTTCGTCGAGTGCGCCGACGACGCGGTCGACGTTGGTGCCGAGGCCGGTGTCGACGACGGCGGGTCGTTCCGCGTCGAGGAGGTAGACGGAGCCGTAGCCCGGCACGTCGAACGCGCCGACATCGACGTAGTAGCAGTCGGTGTCGTCGGAGACGGCAGTGAGGTCGCCGATAGCCATGATCGAACGCCGTCGTCGTCGGTGAAAAGCGTTCGGACAGTCCCGACACGGTTTTGTCGCGTCCGCGAGAAACCCTGGCAAATGCTCAGCAGGCAGTATTTCCGCGAGAATCCGGACGTGGTGCGTCGGACCCTCGAGGATCGGGGGATGGCCGACGGCGTCGATCTCGACCGACTGCTGGAGATCGACGAGGAGTGGCGGTCGCTCAAGAGCGAGGGCGACGACCTCCGCCACGAGCGCAACCAGGTGAGCGAGCGCATCGGCCAACTGAAATCGGAGGGCAAGGAGGCCGAGGCCGAGGAGGCCATCGAGCGCTCGCAGGAACTCAAAGAGCGTCTGGCGGAGGTCGAATCCCGGGCCGACGAACTCGAATCGGAACTCGAATCGCGGCTGATGGAACTCCCGAACGTCCCCCACGACGACGTGCCGGTCGGCGAGGACGAGAGCGATAACGTCGAAACGCGGCGCCACGGCTTCGACGATCTGCGTGACCTGCCCGACACGGTGACGCCCCACTACGACCTCGGCGAGGACCTCGACATCATCGACGAGCAACGCGGCGCCAAGACCACGGGCGCGGGCTTTTACTTCCTGAAGGGGGCGGGCGCCCGCCTCGAACACGCGCTCATCCAGTTCATGATGGATGTCCACCGCGACCAGGGCTACGTTGATCTCTTTCCCCCCATTCCGGTCAAATCCACGTCGATGGAGGGGACCGGCCAACTCCCCAAGTTCGCGGAGGACGCCTACCGCATCGGCGGCGAGGAGACCGAGGACTACGACGACGACGACCTCTGGCTCTGCCCCACCGCCGAGGTGCCCGTCACCAACATGTACGCCGACGACATCCTGCTCAGCGACGACCTGCCGCTGAAACACCAGGCGTACACTCCCAACTTCCGGCGCGAGGCGGGCGAGCACGGGACGGAGACCCGGGGCATCGTCCGCGTCCACCAGTTCAACAAGGTGGAACTCGTCAACTTCGTCGACCCGGCCGAGAGCTACGACCGCCTCGACGGACTCGTCGACGAGGCCGAGGAAGTTCTCCGTCGTCTCGGTCTCCCCTACCGCATCCTGACGCTCTGTACCGGCGACCTCACCTTCGCCTCCGCCAAGACCTACGACATCGAAGTGTGGGCGCCCGGCACCGACGCCGAGGACGGTCCCGACCGCGGCGGCCGGTGGCTCGAAGTCTCCAGCGCCTCGAACTTCGAGGACTTCCAGGCTCGGCGCGCGGGCCTCCGGTACCGCCCCGAGCGCCACGAGTCGGCGGAGTATCTCCACACGCTCAACGCCTCCGGCACCGCCGTCGGCCGCGTGATGGTCGCCATTCTCGAGTATTACCAGAACGACGACGGCACCGTCACCGTGCCCGAGGCGCTCCGGCCGTACATGGGCGGCAAGGAGGTCATCGAGGGCCACGAGAAGGTTGGCGAGAGCGCGGTCGGTGCCGGCGAGAGGGACTGACACTCCCGCAAACGGTCTGACTCGCCCCGCGGCTACTTCGTGTAGGTCGACAACGCCTCGATGCCCGCCGTGCCGACTCGGTGGACGTCCACGAACCCGAACAGCGTCTCGCCGTCGGCCGCCCGCAGCAGCCCGCGGACGAACACCGTTTCCCTGTCCGCGGCCACCGCCACTGCCTCGACGACGTGCTCGGTGTCGGTCCGGGGGCGCTCCTCGCGCATGAACCGGACGAATCGCTCGCGGCCGTCGAGCGTTCGGTCGGGCCGGTGGTGGACGAACTCGGGAGCGAGCAGTTCCCGGAGACGGTCGTACGCGCCGTCGTCGATGGCGGCGTAGAAGGCGCGAACCGTCGCTTCGGCGTCCTCGGCGTCCGACTCGTTCATACGCTTCCGTGCGCGCCGACCGGGAAAACCATTCCCCCCTCGAGCGCGGCCGCGGTCGGATGCTTTCGGCGACTGCACCGAATACGTCCACGAACGCGGTGCTTTTGGCCGTCGACCGCCTGGTTCCGGCGTGGATCTGCACGTGCGCTACGCGGGCGACGACGACCCCGAGAAATGCACGGCCCGCAAACTCGCCCGGTTCGACCTCGCGACCCTTCACCGGTCGGACCGCGCGACGCCGTACGGGGTCGTACTCAACCCCCACGCGGAGCAGGCGCTCTCGCCCGCCGACGCGACGGAGACGCTCGTGGCCCTCGACTGCTCGTGGGAGTCGGCCGGCGAGGCGCGCTTTTCTCTCCCCGGCGACCACCGCGCGCTCCCCTATCTGGTCGCAGCCAATCCCGTCAACTTCGGCAACCCGTTCCAACTCACGACCGTCGAAGCACTGGCGGCCGGCCTCGTCATCCTCGGCCACCGCTCCCACGCCGAGCGCATTCTCTCGAAGTTCACGTGGGGCGAGACGTTTCTCGAACTCAACGACGAACCCCTGCGCCGGTACGCCGACTGCGACGACTCGGCGGACGTGGTGGCGGTTCAGCAGGAGTATCTGGATCGGTAGCGCGGCGTAGCCTTGATGCTGTCGCGACGACAAGACGACCGCATGCGAACCCGTCGGATGGTCCCCGTCGCGGCCGCGCTCGCCGGTCTGGTGGCTATCGTCATCGGCATCCATCAGGGCCTCGTCCACGTCGCCCCGGGGTCCGAGGGAACGATCATGACCGGCTGGGACGGCGACCTCAACCACGAGGAGCGACTGCTCGCTCGCCTCGCTCTCGTCGGCGTCGCGGGAACGGTCGCCGCTCTTCGGTAGCGATATCTCGCCATCATTCCCGTGGCGACGGGCGTCGTCGCCCTGTTCTACGCGCTCCGGGCTGTCCTGCTCTACGCGCTCGACCCCGGGCTCTACGTGGAGGTCTCGACGCACTTCGGGCCGACCCGGTTCGTCCTCGGCGCCGAACCGGTCCTGCTCGCAGTCGGCGGTGTGCTCCTCGTCGTCGCCGGCGTTACCGGCTGGCGCGCTCATCTCGATCGATCGGACGGGAGCATGCGGATCGCTGTGCCGTCGCTCCGGTAAGCCGTCCATCGCCCTCGGTGGCGGGCAACGGCGACAGCCGCGCTCACGGGGCCGAACGGACGACCTTTTATTCGCGCGTGTCGAAGTACCGACAATGATTTTCGAAGACCTACCGACTACGCCCCGGTCGGAGGAACTCATCGACAAGGCCTTCTCGCGGGCCGCCCGCTCCGGGCGGTCGAAGTCGGGACTCGAGGCCCAGCAGTCGATGCTGCAGACGGCGGGCAACATCCTCTCGGACAATCTGGAGAACGTGGTGACGGAGTGGCCGGACTTCGACATCGTCGATCCGTTCTATCGCGAACTCGCGGACGCGGTCCTGCGGGAGTCGGTCTCGTCACGCACCGCCGAGGACGGCACCGAACAGACCGGCATCGACGCCCTCCGGGCGAGCCTCTCCGAGGTGACCTGGGCGAGTCGGCAGGTGGAGGCTATCCAGCGGGAGTACAACAGCAAACTCCGGAAGACGGACGTCGACACCGCGCGCAAACACCGCAAGCAGGCCTTCGCCCGCATGGCCGATGTCGTCGAGGAGGTCGAGACCGACCTCCGGCGGGTCGGCGACGCCCGCAACGCGCTCCGTGACCTGCCCGACATCCGCCCCGACGAACCGACCATCGTCGTCGCGGGCTACCCCAACGTCGGCAAGTCGTCGTTCGTCAACGACGTCACCCGCGCGAGCAACGAAATCGCGCGCTACCCGTTCACCACGCGCGGCATCCAGATCGGCCATTTCGAGCGCGACCACATCCGCTATCAGATCATCGACACGCCCGGACTGCTCGACCGGCCGGAGGCCGACCGCAACGAGATCGAGAGCCAGGCCGTGAGCGCGCTCGCCCACCTCGCGGACGCCGTGCTCTTCGTCGTCGACGCGAGCGGGGCGTGTGGCTACCCGCTCGAAGACCAGCTTGCGCTCCGCGACGCCGTCGCCGACCGATTCGACGCGCCCGTCCGCACCGTCTGTAACAAGAGCGACCGCTCGACCGACGTCGAGGCCGACGCCTACATGAGCGTCGCCGAGGACGAGAACGTCGACGACGTGCTCGACCTGGCCATTACGACGGTCGACTGGGAATCCGACCTGCCGTCTCGGTAACCGTCGGAGTCATCCGGATATTGTAACTGTCTGCCGGTGAGTCGCCGGCCCGTCTTGGCGACTCACCGGTACTGACTTCCAATAAACCGTATCAGTCGCCGGCGACACCGCCCTCGGCGCTCGCTTCTGACTCGTCGCGCCACGTGAAATAACTCGCCAGCGCCGGCCCGGTGACGTTGTGCCAGACGCTGAATAGCGCGGGGATGAGCGCCGCGGCCGGAGAGAACAGCGCCGTTGCCAGCGCGACGGCGAGACCGCTGTTCTGGAGACCGACCTCGAACGCGCAGGTCCGGGTTCGGTCTTCGGACATGCCCATCGCTCGGCCGACGCCGAACCCGGCCCCGAGACCGATCGCGTTGTGGATGACGACCGCCAACAGGACCAACGCGCCGGCGGTGAGGATGTTCTCGACGTTCGCGCCGACGACGCCCGCGACGATGGCCACGATGGCCGCGACGCTGATCACGGGGAACACGTCGACGCCCACCTCGGCCGCACGCGGCGCGCGTCGGTCCAGCACGTACCGGATGACGAAGCCGAGCACGACCGGGATGATGACGATCTGGACGATGCTGACGAACATCTCCGCGAACGTCACGTCGACGCTCTCGCCGAGGATGAACAGCGTCCACGCCGGCATCACGATGGGGGCGGCGAGCGTCGTCAGCGTCGTGATCGCGACCGAGAGCGCCACGTCGCCCCGGCCGAGGTAGCTCATCACGTTCGAGGCGGTCCCGCCCGGGGCCGCGCCGACGAGAACGAGGCCGACGCCGATGGCGTCGGGTAGGTCGAACGCCAGATACAGGCCGTAGGCCGCCAGCGGCATCACGAGCCACTGCGTCACGGCCCCGATGCCGACGTCGACCGGGCGGTCGACCAGCCGCTTGAAATCCGCCGGCTGGAGCGTCAGCCCCATGCCCAGCATGATGAGGCCGAGCAACGGCGTGACGTAGTTCAGGATCGGCACGAACGGGTCCGGATTCACCAGCGCGGCGCCCGCTGCCACGACGACCCAGAGGACGAAGTACTTGCTCGCCAGTCTGCTCGCACGGGAGATTCGCTCGGTGGTGCTCACACCGACACGCTCGGCGCTGACGGGAATATAGCTCTGTTCATTCCGGCTTCCCCCATACGCCGAGTTTAAACCTCGCACCCGCCAAACGGAGTCATGTTCGAGGATCGTCCGGACCGCGACGAGGTCGTGCTCGTCGGCCGGTCCAACGTCGGCAAGTCGACGCTGATGCGGGAACTCACGGGGCATTCGGTGTCGACGGGGCGCAAGCCCGGCGTCACCCGCCAGCCCAACCATTTCGACTGGACGTCGGAGAGTTTCATGTTCACCGACCTCCCCGGCTTCGGCTTCATGTCCGGCGTCTCCGAGGAGCACCGCGAGCAGATCAAGACCGACGTGGTGCGCTACATCGAGGCCAACGCCGACGACATCCTCGCCGGCGTCCTCGTCGTCGACGGCAAGAGCGCCGTCGACATCATCGACCGCCACAGCGGCGAGGGCGAGGTGCCCCACGACGTGGAGCTCTTCCATTTCCTCCAAGAACTGGAGATTCCGACGGTCGTCGCCGTCAACAAGATGGACAAGGTCGACGACCGGGACGAACGCCTCGACGACCTCTGTGATCGACTCGGCCTCTACCCGCCGTGGCAACAGTGGCAGAACACCGTCGCACCGATCACCGCCAAGCGCGGCGATATCGACTCGCTCACGGACGCCTTGGAGTCACATTTCCACGACCAGAAACGGGACGACCTGCTGAAATTCCTCTAAACGACCTGGTTGGTCAGCGATTCGTCGGCGTCGAGGCGCCGGATGTTTTCGCGGACGATGGTCGCCACGCGCTCGTAGTACTCGTCGGTGAACGCGGCGGCGTGGGGGGTGACGATCACCTCGCCGTGATCCCAGAGCGGCGACTCCGGGGGAAGGGGTTCGGTTTCGAACACGTCGAGCGCGGCGCCCGCGATGGACTCTCCCTGGATGGCGTCGACGAGGGCGTCCTGGTCGACGACGGGGCCACGCGCGACGTTGACGAGATAGGCGTCCTCGCGCATGGCGTCGAAGACGGCCGCGTCGATCAGCCCTCTCGTATCCTCGGTCAGCGGCACCGCGAGCGCGACGAACCGGGCGTCGGCGACGGCCTCGGGGAGGTCCGCGGGCGGGTAGACGGCGTCGACGCCGTCGACCGGCGTCGGCGTTCGCTTGACGCCGGTGACGTCCATCCCGAGCGCCGCGGCGCGGGTGGCGATACCCTGGCCCAGCGTGCCGAGGCCGACGACGCAGGCCGACTCGCGGCGGAGGGGGAAGGCTTCGTCCCACGCCGGTTGCTCCCAGACGCCGGCTTCCTGATTCGAGCGATGGGCGTGCAGGCGGCGGGCGAACGCGAGCATGAACCCCAGCGCCGTCTCGCCGACCACGTCGCCGTGGATACCCGTGCTGTTGGTGAGGGCGATCCCCCGATCGTCCAGGGCGTCGAACGGGAAGCGGTCGACGCCGGCCTGGATCGAGTGGATCCAGTCGAGGCCGGCGTCGAGAAAGCGGTCTTCGTAGGCGAACGTCACGAGAGCGTCACACGCCGAGAGGTCGCCGTCCGGATCGACGACGCGAACCGACGGGCCGGCGTCCGCGAGGGCGTCGCGAAACACGTCCGTTGGAAACACCTCGCCGACCGAGTGGTGAACGCCGAGCGTTTCGATCGAGGGCATACTCGCGCCTACCGAGTCCGGCGGCAAAAGTGTGACTGCGAGCATGGTTGGAGGGCGTCGTCACGCAGCGACGGCTACGGCTGTCGAGAAACGGTGGCTCGGGTGAATGCTGTCGTCACACGGGGCTCAGCGGGGGTAACTCTCCTCATCGCCACCGTGAGAACGTACTCGCGCCCCGGTTAAAAGTCATCCGTCGGCGGGACGGCCGCTCTCGACCCGGATTCATCCCGCTTTATCGCCGTTAAAATCCGCTTAATAGCGGCTCAATCCAGCGAAATTCGGGTTTACGGCGATGCCCATTCAACACCCCTCGGCCACAGGGCATGCCTGCAACGATGACTCGAACCAAACTCGTCGCGGTCGTGTTCGCGGCGCTCGTGGTGACCGTCGGGACGGTCGCCGCAGTGCCCGGGAACGCGCCCGTGGATGTCGGTGCGGACGACCAGTACGACGACCAGGCCGAAGCGGCAGCCGATACCGACGACGCGGCCGCTAACGAGTCGGACGACGCTGACGACTCCGCCGCCGACGAGGCGGGTGGCCCGCCCGAAGGCGTACCCGCGGGTGACGACGCTGACCGGCGCGGCCCGCCCGCTGACCTCCCCGCGCAGGTGCCCGATCACTCTCGACGATCCACGGCCTCATCGGCGAGTTCCTGCACGGCGATCTCGACGGCTCGCTCGGTGACGCCGTCAGCGACGCGACGCCCGACGACGGAGAGAGCGGTGACGGGGCGTCCGCTGACGGCGGCGCCGACGAGACCGACAGCGACGGCGAGGGGAGCGCGTAACGCACGATGCCACCCATCACGATGCCCGGCATCGAGGATCGGCTGTTGACCTTCGCCGTTAGCCTCTTGGTCGGGGGCGCGGCGGTCCACGCGGGGGCACTCGTCGTCTCCGACGCGCGTGGCTACGCCCACGCCGTCCTGACGGCGCTTCTCGGCGCCGTCGTCTGGGCGCTGCTCGAACCGGTCCCGCTGATCGGCGGCCTCCTGGCGACCGTCGCGTGGGTCGGCGTCGTCAACTGGCGGTACGACGGCGGTTGGCTCCGCGCTATCGGCGTCGGGGCCATCGCCTGGGCCGCGGCCACGCTCGCCCTCGCTGCGCTGGACCTCCTCGGCGTCGGTGCGGTGTCGGCGCTGGGCGTGCCCGGAACCTGACCCCCGCTGGCGCGGCCCTCCCCCGTCCCTCGTTTCCCCCGTCTTCCACCGCCGCTCGGCGCCCGCAACGATTTTCCTCGCGCTCGCCGACGACCCGATATGGAGTTGGCGATCATCGGCGACACGCACGTCCCGTCCCGAGCGAGCGGCATCCCGGACTGGGTTCGCGAGCGCGTCGAGGCCGCGGATCACACCATCCACACCGGCGATTTCGAGACGCCCGAGGCGCTCCGGACGGTCCGGTCGCTCGCCGACGGGTCGCTCACCGCGGTGCGGGGCAACGTCGACCCTGCCAGCATCGACCTGCCGGCGGTCGCCACCGTCGACCGCGGCGGCGTCACCGTCGTCGTCACCCACGGAACGGGCGACCGGATGGGGTACGAGGACCGCGTCGCGTCGACGGTGCGGGACCACGCCGGTCCCGACGCCGTCGGCGTCGCCGGCCACACGCACGACCCGAGGGACACGGTCCACGACGGCGTGCGCCTCCTGAATCCGGGGTCGGCGACCGGGGCGTCGCCGGCGACGCAGACGACGATGCTCACGGCAACCGTCGACGATGGCGACCTGGATGTGGCCCTGCATCGCGACTGATACGCCCGCTGAACTACCGGCCGCCTTCGCCAGTGGCGCGTCCCTTTTTGGCGGTGCCTGCCCGAAGGGGTGTATGAACGTCTTCGCCGTACCGGACCTGCCGGAGGTGCACCCGGGCGACTCGCTCCCGGCGCTCATCCGCGAGCGGGTCGACCTCAGACCGGACGACGTGGTCTGTGTCGCCAGCACCGTCGTCTCGAAAGTCGAGCGTCGTATCGCCGACCTCTCGGCGTTCGACCCCGGCCCCCGCGCCCGCGAACTCGCGGCCGACCTCGAACGCGCCACTGGCGACGAGAAAGACCCGCGGTTCGCCCAGGCGGTGCTCGAAGAGAGCACCGACCTCCTGATGGAGGCGCCCTTCCTCCTGACCGAGACGCGGTTCGGACACGTCACCGTCAACGCGGGTATCGACCGCTCGAACGTCCCCGGCGGCGACCTGTTGCTCCTGCCGAAACGGCCGAGCGAGAGCGCCGCCCGCATCGAATCGGGCCTCGACGCCGACCGCGTGATCGTGACCGACACCTGCGGCCGGCCGTTCCGCCACGGGCAACGCGGCGTCGCGATCGGGTGGGCCGGGATGCCCGCCGCCCGCGACTGGCGGGGCGAACGCGACCGGGAGGGGCGCGAACTCGACGTGACGGTCCAGGCCGTCGTCGACGAACTCGCCGCCGCGGCCAATCTCGTCGCTGGCGAGGGGGCGGGCGGGACGCCCGTCGTCGTCGTTCGCGACTTCGAGTTCGGCGACCACGCGGGGAGCGACGCGCTCTTCCGCGACGTCGAGGGCGACTTCGTTCGCCAGGCGCTCCGGGGGTGGTCGTATGCTGGGCATTGAACTCACGCCAGAGCATCCGACCGACCGCATGGTCGACCTCGGGCTGGCGGCCGAAGACGCGGGCTACGACACCGTCTTCGTCTCCAGCCACTACAACAACCGCTCGCCGTTTGCCGTCCTTTCGCGACTCGCGGCCGCGACCGACGACGTTCGCCTCGGCCCCGGCGTCGTCAACCCGCTCGAACGCCACCCGGTGACGCTCGCGGGCGAGGTGGCCACCCTCGCGGAGGCGAGCGACGGCCGCGCCGTCTTCGGCATCGGTCCCGGCGACCCCTCGACCCTGGAGAATCTCGGCCTCGTCGAGGAGCGGGGTCTGCGGCCCGTCCTCGAGGCGTTCAAAGTCGCCCAGCGGCTCTGGGACGGCGAGCGCGTCACCCACGACGGCACCTTCGAGGCGACCGACGCCGGCCTCAACTTCGACGTGCCCGGGTCCATCCCCACCTACGTGGGCGGCGAGGGGCCGCATATGTGCAAGATGGCCGCCAAACACGCCGACGGTCTGCTGTTCAACGGCTCGCACCCCGCCGACCTGCGCTGGGCGCGCGACCAGGTCGCGGAGGGCCTCGACGACCGCCTCGACGGTCTCGGCGACTTCGACCTCGCGGCCTACGCGAGCGTCAGCGTCGCCGCCGACGGCGAGGCCGCACGCGAGGCCGCCCGCCCCCCTGTGGCCTTCATCGCGGGCGGCGCGGCGCCGCCCGTCCTCGCCCGCCACGACCTCGACGCGGACCGCGCGGCCGACATCGGCGACCACCTCAGCGCGGGCGAGTTCTCGGCCGCGTTCGACCTCGTGACGCCCGCCATGATCGACGCCTTCTGCATCGCCGGTACGCCGGACGCCGTCGCTGCACGCCTGGATGCCGTCCTCGAACACGCCGACAGCGTCGTCATCGGATCGCCGCTCGGCCCGGATCTCGACGCTGCGATCGACCTTGCGGCCGCGGCCCACGACCGCGCGACTGAGTAGCGATCAGCCCCGCCGCGGGTGGCGGTCGAACCCCTGCGCGAGATGCGCCTCGTCGATGGCCAGCACCGTCGGCCGGCCGTGCGGGCACGAGAACGGCTGCTCGCACGCCCCCAGGCGCTCGATCAGCGCCGCCGCGTCGTCGTCCGAGAGCGTATCGCCCGCCTTCAGCGACGGATGACAGGCCAGGTCCGCAAGCAGGTCGTCCCGCCAGTCGGCTGACTCCCCCTCTCGCAGGGCGGCGAGCGCTGCCTCTAGGGACTCCGGGTCGGCCACCCGGCCGAACGGGGCGGGCACTGCCCGTATTCGAACCGTTCCGCCGCCGAAGGGCGCACAGTCGAAGCCCAGGCGCGCGAGGGCGTCGTCGTGGCTCTCGACGGCGGCCACTTCGCCGGGTGACAGCGAGAGCGTCGCCGGCGGGTCGAGGTCGGCCGAGGGAACGCCCTCGGATTCGACCGCCATCCGGAGACGCTCGTAGTTGATCCGCTCGTGGGCGGCGTGCTGATCGATCACCAGCAGGTCGTCGTCGGCCGCACACAGGAGATACAGGTCGTGGAACCGGCCGACGAACTCGGCGTCGCCGAGCACCGACGGCCCGGAATCGACGGGGTCGAGCGCCGCCTCCAGATCCATCGCCACGTCCGCCGACCGCCGGAGGTCGGCCGTCGACAGGGCGTCGCTCACCGCGGCCTCGACGGCGTCGGCGACGGCGTCGCCCGCCCGAAGCGCCACCGTCTCCTTCGTCGGATGCACGTTCGGGTCCACCGCTCGCGGCGGGAGCGACACCGCGAGCGCGACGATAGGGTGGCGATCACCGGGGAGGAGCGAGCCGTAGCCCCGTTCGACCGCTTGGCGCAGCGTCGGTACCGAGACGGGTCGCCCGTTGACGGCGATCCGAACGTGGTCGTTCGCCGACCGCGTGACCGACGGATACGCGAGCAGGCCCCGGAGGTCGACCGCCGCTTCCTCGTCGCCGATTTCGACGCTCGTCTCGGCGGTCAGCGTCGTGCTCTCGCGGGCCACTTCGCGGCCGTACACCGCGAGTGCGGCGTCCTGAAACGAGCCCGAGCCGGGCGTCGTGAACACGCGGCGGCCGTCGTGGTCGAGGGTGAACGCCACGCCGGGGCGGAGGAGGGCATAGGCCGCGACTCGGTCGCTGATGCGTTCAAACTCCGTCGCCGGCGCGGCCAGCGACTCCTTGCGCGCCGGGCGGTTGTGAAACAGGTCGTGGACTTCGACGGTCGTACCGCAGCCACGCCCCGCCGACTCGACGCTCGCCTCGTCGTCGACGCCGACGCGCACCCCGCGGGCGCCGCCGTCGTTGGTCGTCAGCGTGAGTCGAGACACGTCGGCGATGCTCGCGAGCGCCTCCCCGCGGAATCCGAGCGTGTCGACACGCTCTAGGTCGCCGTCGGGGAGTTTGCTCGTCGTGTGGCGCTCGACGGCGAGTGCCGCCTCGTCGTCGCTCATCCCGCGGCCGTCGTCCGCGACGCGGATCCGTTCCGTCCCGCTTCCCGTCACCTCGATTTCGACGCGGCCGGCCCCGGCGTCCAGCGCGTTTTCCACGAGTTCGACCACGACCCGCGCCGGCCGCGTCACCACCTCGCCCGCCGCGATGCGGTCGACCGTCTCCCGATCCAGGCGTCGCACGCTCATGGTTCCTCGATCCGGTCTTTGAGATCTGCGAGCAGAGTCAGCGCCTCGATGGGCGTGGTCGTCGCGAGGTCAGCCTCGCGGAGCGCGCTGGCGACGGCATCGTCGGGGCCGTTCGTCTCAGCCTCTCGCGACGATGTCTCACTGGCGGCCGCCTTCGTCTCGACATCGTCGAGCGTCGCCTGCTCGGCCGCTCCATCGTCCGAGGTCGGGCTGTCCGCGACGAGCGCCCGTGACCGCTCGACGACGGGGTCGGGAACACCCGCCAGGCGCGCCACCTCGACGCCGTACGACGACGAGGCCGGCCCCTCCGCGACCCGGTGGAGAAAGGTCACGCCGGAGTCGCTCCCGGTCTCTCCGTCGCTCTCCGCGGCGAAATGCAGATTCCGCACGCCATCGCGTTCCGTCGCGAGGCCGGTCAGGTCGTGATAATGGGTCGCAAAGAGCGTCGTGGCGCCCACCTCGTCGTGGATGAACTCGGCGGTAGCGCGGGCGATGGCGCGGCCGTCGGCGGTGCTGGTCCCTCGTCCCACTTCGTCCAAGAGGACCAGCGAGTCGTCCGTCGCTGCGTGGAGGATGTCGCTGAGTTCGGTCATCTCGCGCATGAACGTGGACTGTCCGCCCGCAATGTCGTCGCTCGCGCCGACGCGGGTGAACATCCGGTCGACCACCGGCAGGCGGGCCGCGTCGGCCGGCACGAAACCACCCATCTGCGCGAGGACGACGATGAGCGCCACCTGACGCATGTACGTCGACTTCCCGCTCATGTTCGGTCCGGTCACCAGCGTTACGCTCCCCTGCGGCAGCGTGGCGTCGTTCGGGACGAACCGTTCCTGCGTGGCCTCGACGACGGGGTGGCGGCCGGCCGCCACCTCGACACCGTCGTCGTGGAACGACGGGCGCACGTAATCGCGCTCGACGGCGACGGTTGCGAGCGCTGCCAGCGCGTCGAGGTCTGCCAGATGCGACGCCAGCGCCTGCAGGCGATCGGTTTCCGCTGCGACCGATGTCCGAACTTCGCGAAAGCGCTCGTACTCCAGCGTGTCGGCGCGTTCGGCCGCCCCCAGAATCTCGTCTTCGCGGCGCTTGAGCGCCGGCGTGTAGAAGCGCTCGGCGTTTTTCAGCGTCTGGCGCCGCGTGTAGTCGTCGGGGACGCGGTCCAGGTTGGGGTCGGTCACCTCGATGTAGTAACCGTGGACCTGGTTGTGCCCGACCGACAGCGAGTCGATGCCCGTCCGTTCGCGTTCCCGCGCTTCGAGGTCGGCGACCCACTCCCGGCCCTCGCGTTCGGTCGCGCGCAGGTCGTCGAGTTCGTCGTCGAACCCCTCGCGGATCACGCCGCCCTCCGTCACCTCGACCGGTGGGTCGACCTGGATGGCTCGGTCGATCAGGTCCTGCACGTCGTCGAGCGGGTCGATGTCGGCTCGGAGGTCACGGAGACGGTCTGCGTCCGGATCCATTTCCTCGAGCGTGTCGAGCACGGCCGGGACGGCGTCGAGCGTCGCCTTCAGCGACCGCAGGTCGCGAGCGTTCGCTCGGCCGCGCGACACGCGCCCGGCCAGGCGTTCGAGGTCGTACACCTCGCGGAGCGCATCTCGGACCGTCTCCCGTGCCAGCGCGCCGTCGGCGAGGGCGGCCACGGCGTCGAGACGCGCATCGATGGCGTCGCGGTCGACCAGCGGCCGCCGAAGCCACTCGTCGAGGCGCCGGCGGCCCAGCGCGCAGGCCGTCTCGTCGACGACGCCGAACAGCGTCTCGCTCGCGCCCGCGCCGCGGTTTTCGAACAGTTCGAGGCTCCGCATCGCCGTCGCGTCCAGACCGAGCGCCTCGCGGGGGTCGTAGCGCGTGATCCGCGTGACGTACTCCAGTGGCCCGTCGTCGCCCTGCGCCCACTCGGCGTACGCGAGGACGACGCCGCAGGCCCGGCGTTCGATATCCGATTCGACCACGGCTTCGGGCGTGGCGACGTACGCGGCGAGTCGCTCCGTCGCCGCGTCCGCGTCCAACTCACTCGCCGCGTGATCGGTCACCATCGGTTCGGCCGACAGCGCGCCGATATCGACGCTGGCGTCGGGGCCGACCAGCAGTTCCGCCGGAGCGAGACGATCGAGTTCCGCCCCGAGACCCGCCGCGGTGTCGACGCTCGTGACTCGGCAGTCGCCCGTCGAGACGTCGACGGCGGCGACGGCGCGGGTCGATCCCTCTCTCACAACCGCCGCGACGTAGTTCGTCGTTCCCGTGCCGAGGAGTTCGTCGTCGAGGACGGTCCCCGGCGTCACGACCTGGGTGACCGCGCGGTCGACGAGGCCGGTCGCCTCTTCGGGTGTCTCGACCTGTTCTGCGATGGCGACGCGGTAGCCGGCGTCGAGCAACCGCTCCACGTACGAGGCGGCGTTCTCGACGGGGATCCCCGCCATCGGGTAGGTCCCCGTGCTGTCTTCGCGCTTGGTCAGCGTGAGTTCGCACACCCGCGCCGTCTCCTCGGCGGCCTCGCAGTACGTCTGGTAGAAATCCCCGTTCTGAAAGAGCACGAGGGCGTCCTCGTAGTCGGCACAGCAGTCGAAATACTGACTCAGCATCGGCGTGAGTTCGTCCCGAACGTCGACCATCCCGTCCGGTGGGCCGGTCACTGCGTCCGGATCGGTTCCCGTCTCCGCTGCGGCGTCCATATCCGCTACCGGGGGGTCGAGAGGTAAAAACCGTCAGGTTAGCCGAAGAGGCGCTCGAGTAGGCCGCGGGTCCGAGACCGCTCCGCGAGGACCACCGAACAGTCCACGTCGTCGACTACGTCGAGAACGAGCGTGCCGCTGACGAGCCGCGAGAGCAGACCGCGTTCGGTCGCCCCGATGACGAGCATCGTCGCGTCGGCGGCCTCCGCTGCGATGACGCGTTCGATGTCGCCCGAGCGGACGACGAGCTCCGCCTCGTCCAGGCCGTGTTCGGCCGCCCACTCCTCGAGGAACGCCTGGCCCGCCGCCACGTCGTCGGCGACGTGGAGCACCCGCACTTCGGCGTCGCGTGCCGCCCGCAGGAGTGCGGCCACCTCCGCGGCGAGTTCGGAGTCCGGACCGCCGGCTGTCGGCACGACGATCCGCGAGGGGTCGAACCCGCGGTCACGGAAGACGAGCACGTCACAGGGGAGCGAGTGGGTGAGTTCCTCGGTGGCGCTTTCGGCGCGCCCCGGCGCGCCGTGGGTGTTCGGCCCCCATCCCATCACGACGAGGTCGGCGTCGTGGGTGCGGGCAGCGTCGAAGATTTTCTCGAAGGAGCGGTGCGAGAGGATGGTGTGTGTCTCGATGTCGACGCCGAACGTCTCGGCGTCGGCGCGAGCACGGTCGAGCAACTGCTGGGAGGTTTCGTCGATTTGGTCGGCCCGATCGGCGGCCTGTTGCAGCGTGGTCTGGTCGGGGACGGTGATGATGTGGGTCGCGACGACCGTGCCGTTGCGCTGATCGGCGATCGTACTCGCCAGCTCGATCAGGTGAGACTCGTGTTCGGGATTGGCCAGCGGCACCATCACCCGGTAGTCGCCGCCGTCGGGTTGGACGCCCGCCGCGGCGTCGACGGCGGCGTCGGGCAGTTCGCCCGCCCGTTCGAGGATGTACTGCGAGAGGATGCCCTGCTTGGTGGCTCGCGTCCGCGCGTAGAGGAAATACCAGGCGATGGCGCACGCGACGAGGACGGCGCTGAGCGCGATGACCAGCGGCGCGATGAAGACGATGAGGCCGAGCGCGGTGAGCGCACCGAGGATGGGGACGACGGGATACAGCGGCACCGTGTAGTCGGGGTCGTAGTCCGCGGGGTTCGCCTCTCGCATCACGATGAGCGCGACGTTGAGCAGCGCGTAGATGAGCAGGTGGAGCACGCTGCCCATCGCGGCCAGCGTCTCGACGGTCCCGGCGGCGATGAACGCGAGGATGAGCGCCCCCGTGACGGCGATGGAGCGGTAGGGCGTCGCGAACCGGGGATGGATCTCGTTGAGCGACTCGCTGACGATGCCGTCACGGCCCATCGCGAAGTTGATGCGTGAGGAGGCGAGGATCGAGGCGTTCGCGCTGGAGGCCGTCGCCAACAGGCCGCCGAGCAGCATCGCGATCGCGCCGAGCGGCCCGAGCAACAGGCGGGCCACCTCGACGACGGCGATCTGTTCCGTCGGGAGCGCGTCGATGAACCCCCGTTCCACCGCGGCGGCCATCGTCACCAGCACGAGCGCGTAGATGACCGTCACTAGAAGCACGCTCCCGATGACCGCCCGCGGCAGGTTCCGGCCCGGATCCTTGATCTCCTCGGCGACGCTCGTGATCTGGACGAAGCCCAGATAGGAGACGAAGATGATGCCGGTCACGGCCATCGTGTCGTCGAAACCAGCGGCCGGCGGGAGATTGCTGATGTCCGCCCGGAGCGCGCCGTAGGCGGTGAACACGCCGAGAATCGCCACCAGCAGGATGACGATGATGTTCTGTAGTCGCCCGGTCTCTTTGGCGCCCACGTAGTTGATGCCGACGAACAGCGCGCCGCCGGCGAGGGCGATGAGTTTCACCGGATCGAGACCGATCGGCCCCAGCCCAACCGTGCCCGTGATGCCGAATATCTGCTGGATGTACTGGCCGAATCCGACCATGTAGAACGCGGAGGCGAAGGCGAGGCCGAGCCAGTTCGCCCACCCCGCGACGGAGCCGAACATCGGCCCGAGGGCGTGGTTGACGTAGTAGTAGGCGCCGCCGGATTTGGGCATCGCGGTCCCGAGTTCGCTGGCGGAGAACGCCGTCAGGAGCGCGATACCGCCGCCGAGGACGAAGGCGACGACGGCGAACGACCCCGCCTGACTGATCGCCGTCCGCGGCAACACGAAGATGCCCGCGCCGATCATCGTCCCGACGCCGATGGTCAACGCGGCGAGCGGGCCGAGGTCCTTGGCGAGCTCCTCGTCGTTCACTGCGTTTCCTCCTCGGATTCGTCGGCCGGGAACACGACCACCGGGCGATCGCTCTCCGTGACGAGCGCATCCCGCACGTCGCCGGTCAGGAGGTCGAGCCACCACGATCCGCCGCGGGGGCGGAACACGATGGCGCTGGCGTCGATGTCGCCGGCCGCCTGGATGATGGTCTCGGCGACATCGGTCCCGTATCGGATCTCGGTGTCGATGTCGAGACCGATGTCGTCGGCGTGGTCACGCGCGGCCGTAAACGCCGCTTCGGCGGCCAGTTCGCGCTGCTCGACGGAGGCCTTGTCGGGCGCGCCGCCGGCCTTTTCGATAACGTTGATGACGAGCGGCCGTCCACCCGCGGCCGCGATGCGTGGAAACGCCGTCCGACTGGTTTCGACGGCGTCTTCCGCCGTCGCGACGGGAATCAGCGGTCGCGAGAGCAAGTTTGCGTCGCTCACGCCGCGACGCCTCCGTGTTGTGATCGGCGTCCTCGGCTCATATCGGAGTGCCGGCGTTCCACGTATATGGTCGTTCCCCTCTTCTCATACGGATTATTGTCCCTGTCGACCGGTGGGTCACCAAGACGGGCCGGCGACCCACCGGTACTGACTTCCAATAAACCGTCTCACACCTGCGTCACCCACGCCCGGTAGTCGTCGTCGAGGTCGTAGGTCGCCTGTAGGGCGCGGTCCATGAACTGACCGAGGCGGCTCGCATCGGCGCGAGCGGTGATGCGGACGTTCGCTCCCTCCGCGTCCTCCGGCCGTTCGATCTGTTCGATGCGGAACTCGGGGAACTCGTCGAGTAGCGCCTTCAGGCGGTCGAGTTCCGCGTCGGTGCAGTCGAGGTTGAACGTTTCGTCGGCGAACTGGACCCAGGGAACGGTCGCGCTTTCGTCCGCGCCGCCGGCGTCCGGCACGTCGTCGGGGTCGACTTCGGCGGTGAGAAACGGGCTCCCGCGCTTCCGGTGGGCGAGCACCGCCTCCGCGAACAGCGCCGGTCGGTCGCTGGGGTCGGCAGCGTCGAAACGAGTCATGGCTGTCGTTTGGCCCCCGGTGGGGAAAAGCCGGTGGGGTTTCGCCCCGTCGGTCCGTATCCGAACGCCTTTTGCCGTCGCGGACCTCGGTTCGGTCGATGAACACGCTGTTCTGGGTGCTCCTCGGCGTTCTCGTCTACTCCCTCGGGGCGAAAGCCCTCCAGATCCGGGGGTATCTCCCGGACGCCGTTCGGATTCAGGGGCCCCTCGCGACGGTCCACACGCGCCGCGGCCGCGCCCTGCTCACCCGCCTCGCACGTCCGAAACGCTTCTGGCGGGCTTGGAGCAACGTCGGCGTCGGCATCGCGCTGGTCATCATGGCCGGGATGTTCTTCCTCCTGGTCTTCCAGGCCGTGAGCATCGTCCGCAATCCGCCGGCACCGACGGCGGTCAACCAGCCACAGAACTTCCTCGTCGTCCCGGGCGTCAACGACTTCCTCCCGCTCGCGGTCGCGCCGGAGATCGTCTTCGGCCTGCTCCTCGGCCTCGTCGTTCACGAGGGCGGGCACGGCCTGCTCTGCCGCGTCGAGGACATCGACATCGAGTCGATGGGCGTCGTCTTTCTCACGCTCCTCCCCGTCGGCGCGTTCGTCGAACCCGACGAGGAGAGCCAGGCTGACGCCGACCGGGGGGCTCGGACCCGGATGTTCGCCGCCGGCGTCACCAACAACTTCGTCCTGACGGCGGTGGCCTTTGCCCTCCTCTTTGGCCCCGTCGTCGGCGCTATTGGCGTCGCGCCGGGCGTCGCCGTCGACGGTGCGTACGAGGGGTCACCCGCCGCGACGGCGGGGATCTCCAACGGCGACCGTCTCACCGCCATCGCGGGAACGAACGTGACCACCGAACGCGACATGAACGACGCCCTCCTCGCGGCCGAGGACCGGACGGTCACGGTCGAACTCGACGGCGAGCGGACCGTCCAGGTCGAGCGGGAGCTGATGATCGTCGGCACCGTCGGCGGGAACCCCGCCAACCTCTCCGTCGAGGAGGGGAGCGAACCCATCGGCGTGACCGCGGTCAACGGCACGCCGGTCCACACCCGCGGCGAGTTCCGGGCGGCGACGGCAAACCGCACGGTCGCCAGCCTCGAAACGACGGCCGGTGAGCGCGTCGTCCCCATCGGGGCGTACGTCACCCGCGTCGCGCCGAACGGACCGCTCGCCAACGCGAGCGCGCCGACGAACACCAGCCTGATCGTCACCTCGATCGGTGGCGAGCGCGTCACCTCCTCGACCGACCTGTCGCGCGTCCTCGACGGCTACGACGAGGGCGACCGGGTTCCCGTCCGCACCCACGTCGACGGAGAGTTCCAGACCTACGACGTTCGACTCGGCGAGAATCCACGGGACGGCAACGGCTTCCTCGGCGTCGACATCTTCCCCGGCACGAGCGGGATGCTCGTGACCGACTTCGGCGTCCGGACCTACCCCGCGGGCACGTATCTCGAACTGCTCGGGGGGACCGACGAGACGGGATCGGCTGGCGCGTTCTCCGGGCTGACCGACTCGCCGTTCGCGCTCGTTTACTTGGCGCTCGTCTTGCCGCTGGCGTCGTTCGTCCTCGGCATTCCGAACTTCCCCGGCTTCACGCCCTCGATCACCAACTTCTACGTGATTCAGGGACCGCTCGCGCCCCTGGGTGACGGCGTGTTCATCCTCGCGAACACGCTGTTCTGGGCGGCGTGGGTCAACCTGCAACTCGGCCTGTTCAACTGCATCCCGGGCTATCCGCTCGACGGCGGCCGCATCCTGCGGATGTGCGCCGAGGCCGTGGTCTCCCGGCTCCCGGTCGAGAACCCGATGCGCGTGGTGCGGACCATCACCACCGGCGTCGGCCTGACGATGCTCGCGTCGCTGCTCCTGATGCTGTTCGGGCCGCAGGTGCTCTAAACGACCTTTTGCTGCGCTCCGACCTTTTATTGCGCTCGTTCGCTCCAACTCCGACCTTTTATTGCGCTCGTTCGCTCCAACTCCGACCTTTTATTGCGCTCGTTCGCTCCGCTCACTCGCTGATAAAAGCTCGACCAAAAGCCTGCGTCAGTCCCTCCGGGGCCTCCTTGGCCCGCTCACTCCCTGCGGTCGTTCGCGGTCGACACCCCTCCCGCCGCCACTGCAACCGCACCGCACTCGCCACCGCCGACCACACCGCCTCGGCGCGAACACGCAACTCCCATACTCCCGCGGTGCCAACGGGGCGGTACATGCGCGAGCCACCCCAGACGGACGAAGGCTGGTACGTACTGCACGACTTCCGTCGCATCGACTGGGCGGCGTGGCGCGACGCGCCCCAGCGCGAACGCGAGGACGCCATCGACGAGGGCGTCGACTACCTCCAGCGCCACGAGGCAGTCGCCGACGCGGACGACGGCGCCTCCGCCGTCTTCGCGATGGTCGGCCACAAGGCCGACCTCCTGATCGTCCACCTGCGCCCCACGCTCGATGCGCTGTCGACGGCCGAACGGCAGTTCGACCGCACGGCCCTCGGCGCGTTCACCGAGCAGTCCACGTCCTACGTCGCCGTCACCGAGGTCAGCGGCTACGTCTCCGACGCCTACTTCGAAGAGGACGAAGAGGAGGTCGACACCGGTCTCCGTCGCTACATCGAGGGGAAACTCGAACCCGAGATCCCGGACGACGGCTACCTCAGTTTCTACCCGATGAGTCGGAAGCGGGGCGAACAGGACAACTGGTACGACCTGCCCTTCGAGCGCCGTCGCGAGATGATGGAAGAGCACGGCGAACACGGCCGGGAGTTCGGCGGGCGGGTGAAACAGATCGTCGCCTCTTCCGTCGGTCTCGACGACTGGGAGTGGGGCGTCACTCTCTTCTCGGACGACCCGACCCATCTCAAGGACATCGTCTACGAGATGCGATACGACGAGGCCAGCGCTCGCTACAGCGAGTTCGGGCCGTTCTACGTCGGTCGCCGGTTCCCGCCCACTGACCTCGATGCGTTCCTCGCGGGCGAGTCGGTGCCGGTCGAGGGCGACGGCCATCACGATGCGGATGCCCACGGTGAGGGCGGTCACGACGACGGCCACCACGGCGACGACGCACACGGCGAGGGTGGCACCCACCACGACGGCGCCGAAGCCGACGACAGCGAGGGCGAGGACGACGATATCCGCGGCGAACTCGCGGATCTGGACATCTACGCCGGCCAGCCTCACGGCGAGGATGTCTACGCGACGGTGCTCTACTCCGAGGCCGACGCCGACGACCTGTTCGACGAGGTCGAGGGACTCCGCTCGAACTTCGATCACTACGATACGCACGTCAAGACCGCTGTGTACGACGCCCTCGACCGCGACCGGCGGGCGGTCGTGAGCATCTGGGACACCGCGAGCGCCGCCGACACCGCCGCGGGGTTCCTCTCGGAACTGCCGGGCATCGTGAGTCGGGCGGGCGAGGAGTCCGGCTTCGGGACGATGGGCATGTTCTACACCGTCAAGCCCGAACACCGCGAGGACTTCGTCGAGAAGTTTGAGACGGTCGGCGACGTGCTCGCGGAGATGGCGGGCCACGGCGAGACGGATCTAATGATCAACCTCGAAGACGAGAACGACATGTTCATCGCCAGCCAGTGGCGCTCGAAGGAGGACGCCATGGACTTCTTCCGCTCCGACGACTTCGCCGACACCGTCTCGTGGGGGCGTGACGTGCTCGCGGACCGCCCGCGTCACGTCTTCCTCGCCTGATACGGGCCGTAGACGTCAGTTCCGGCGATCGCCATCACGGAGGCGGTGACTGTCGGGACCCATTCCGCACGGTTCGGCCAGCTCTCTCCCCCCTGCTGTTCGCCGGCTGCGCACACCCGAACCCATTTGGGGGCCCATAGCTAATGACGCGTGCTATGACGAAGCGACGCGTCTCGCTCCCCGCGACGGCCGACGCGGGTGTCGAGGAATTTATCGATCACGTCGACGAACGCCTCTCCTCCGAGGAAGAAACGTGTGCGGTGGTTCAGGACGTGTTGGTCGACCTGTTCGGGGACCGCGAGGCGTACGAGCGATGGCAGGCGGGCGAGTCGGTGTCGCCGGCGGAGCGCGTCCGCCTGCAGGGGTACGACCCCTGTAACGCCACGCTCGAAAGCGAGTACTACGCCGAGAAAGACGAAGACCGGTTCCAGCGGTCGAAACATCTCCAGTGGCTCTGGCGACAGTTCGACGCCACGCCGATGGCCGACAACGTCGAGTTCGCCCTCCGGTTCCGCCGGATGCTCGCCGATCACCTCTTTGCGGAGTGTGGCGACAACTGCCGATTCTTCAAGGGCATCTCGGTCACCTACGGGCACAACATCTCCATCGGCGACAACGTCGTCATCCACGACGACGTCCACCTCGACGACCGCGGGCGACTGACGATCGGCGACCGCGTCTCCATCTCCGACGGCGTCCACCTCTACAGCCACGACCACGACATCGTCGACCAGACCGAGGTGCGCAACTACCACACGATCATTGAGGACGACGTCCGCGTCACCTACGACGCGATGGTCAGCGCGGGGTCCCGCGTCGGCGAGAACGCCGTCGTCGGTGCCCGAGCGGTCGTCCAGGGCGACGTGCCGGACCACCACATCGCCGTCGGCATGCCCGCCAAGAGCGTTCGCGTCAAGCCCGGCTGGGAGGAGGTGGCCGAACCGCTCGATGCGGGCGGCGAGAACCGCCAGGAGGCGCGCCGCATCGACTACGACCTGCCGGACGACCTCGACGTCTTCGACGAGTTCCAGCGGGATCGCACCGCGCCGAACTAGCGGCTGTCGCTCATCGGATCATCGTCACTGTCCAGCGATCCTCGCGGGGACGGTCCCCCGAGAATCTCTGCCGACTTCGGAGAAACCCTAGTTCGCCGCCCTGTACACGACCGCTACTACAGGCTTTTGTCCCTCGCTCCCCAGGTGTCGGTATGGACCGGCGCCGCTATCTGACGACCGTCGGCGCGGCGGTGGCGCTCGGCGGGTGTGCGGGTCGACAGGGAGGGCCGGACACCGACACGCCGGCGAGGAGCGCGACGCCCGCTACCCACGCCGTCGACGCCGAGGGGGTGACGGCCGAGATACTCGCGACGGGTCTGGAGGTGCCGTGGGGCACGGCCTTCCGAGACGGGACGCTCCATCTCACCGAGCGTCCGGGGCGGATCAGCCGCCTCGACGACGGCCGGGTCGTCCCCGTCGTCGAGGGGATCCCCGACCTCGCCCCGGTCGGCGAGGGCGGCCTCCTTGGACTCGCCTTCCACCCCGACGAACCGTACGCCTACACGCACCAGACCTACGAGACGGACGCGGGCCGACGGGCGAATCGCCTCGTTCGCCACGACCTCGACGACGGCTGGGTGTCGGAGACGCTGCTCGCCGGCATCCCCGGCGCGAACATCCACGATGGCGGCCGACTCCTCGTCCACGACGACGCGCTCTACATGACCTGTGGCGACGCCGCCGTCGAGGATCGGGGACAGAACCCCGATGTCCTCGCCGGGTCGGTGCTCCGCGTGACGTTCGACGGCGATCCACACCCGGACAACCCCTTCGACTCCCCGGTGTTCAGTTACGGCCACCGCAACCCGCAGGGACTCGCCGTCCGCGACGGCACGCTCTACAGTACCGAACACGGCCCGCGTGTCGGCGACGAGATCAACGTCCTGCGCCCCGGCGACAACTACGGCTGGCCCGTAGTGACCGGCCCGAGCGCCGACGACCGCTTCACTGACCCCGTCACCAGTTACACGCCGACCATCGCGCCGGGGAGCGCCACCTTCTACGACGGCCCCATCGACGCCTGGCGGGGGGACTTCTTTTTCGGGACACTCGTGGCCGAGCACGTCCACCGAGTACGATTCCGCGGCGAGGGCATCGACGCCGATGTCGCCACCGAGGAGCGCCTGTTCGACGGCGAGTTCGGCCGGATTCGGACGGTGTTCACCGGTCCCGACGGCCATCTCCACGCCGTAACCAGCAACCGCGACGGGCGGGGGTCGCCGGTTGCGGCCGACGACAGAGTGATTCGGTTCGTTCCGTCGTGAGGTGCAGCGTTGTGCGAAGACACTGGGACGCTGCGACTGATAGGGTTCACTTCCCGTGTCGATTCCGCCTCACTTCGTTCGGCGGAAATGCGCCGGCCGGGAGTCCCGCGAGGGAACGAAGTGAGCGAGTGGGATGTCGGACGGCAAACGACTGAAAGGAGTGCGCCGTCCGGGAATTGAACCCGGGCTAGTGGCTTGGGAAGCCACTGTCCTACCACTGGACCAACGGCGCAGACGGTCTCCGTCCGGTTTCGCTGTCCCGCGCCGGGACAGTCGGACAATGGTGCATGATTCGTATAAATACATCGGATCGCTCGGTCTCACCACTCTATCTCGGCGAAGACGCTCGATATCCGGGCACTCACCGCTGGAGACCAGTTTTTTTTACGTCCGAGGATGGGTGTCTCACGTATGGCCGACGAGTCGTCGTCGGAAGACGCCGACCAGCCGCTGGCGGTCTTCCGCCGGACGGAGTCCGCTGGGACGCCACTCACGACGGGCGAAGTCGCCGCCGAACTGGCGTGTGACCAGCGGACTGCCGCCGCCCGCCTCCGAACCCTGGTAGACGAGGGGGCGCTCCGGACCAAACCGGTCGGCTCTCAGCGCATCTGGTGGCGACCGGTCGATCAGAAACGGCCGTCCGAGGGGCCTGCTGATTTCGCCCCCGCCCAGTTCCAGGAACTCGTCCGCGCCGTGGCGGACTACGCCATCTTCGTCCTCGACCGGGACGGCTATATCCGGACCTGGAACGCTGGCGCGAAACGGTTGAAAGGCTACGATCGGTCGGAGGTCATCGGCGAGCATTTCTCGACGTTCTACACCGAGGAAGACCGTGCGGCCGGCCGTCCGGCGGCGAACATCCGGAAAGCGGCCGAACACGGTCGGATCGAGGACGAAGGCAAACGCGTCCGAAACGACGGGTCGACGTTCTGGGCCAACGTCACCATCACGGCGCTCCGCGACGACGACGACGGCGACGTACGGGGATTCATCAAGATCACGCAGGACATGACGGAGCGCCGGGAGTACGAACAGCAACTCGAACACGAACGCGAGCGTCTGGAGTTCATCAACCGTCTCGTGCGGCACAACCTGCTGAACAGTCTCAACGTCGTCGACGCGCGGCTCGGACTGATCAGGCAGTACGCCGATCCCGAAGCCTACACGCACGTCGAGACGGCGGCCGACCACACCGAGGAGATGATCGACCTCGTCGAGAAGCTGCGTGCGCTGATGGATGTCCTCACGACGTCCAAGGACCGAGAACTGGAACGGATCGACCTCGGGGATGTCCTCCGTCGAGAACTCGACCGAGCCGAAGCGACGTTCGAGCAGGCGACGTACGAGGTTCAGGGGTCACTCGACGATGTGGGCGTCGTCGTCGCCGACGAGTTGCTGGAGGAGGCGTTCGAGAACCTGTTGTCGAACGCCGTCCAGCACAACGACACGGAGCGGCCACGGATCACTATCGAGGTCGAACGGGACGCGGAGACGACGACGGTGCGTATCGCCGACAACGGTCCGGGCGTCCCGAACGAGATGAAAGAGACCATCTTCCAGCGTGGCGAGAAGCGGTTCGAGAGTCCTGGGACGGGCTTTGGGCTGTACTTCGTTAAGGAGATCGTCGAGGCCTACGGCGGCACGATCGATGTCTCGGACAACGACCCACGCGGGGCGGTGTTCTCGGTGACGCTCCCCCACGTGTGATGCGGATTATTGTAACTGTCATCCGGCGAGTCGCCGATCCGCCTTGGCGACTCACCGGTACTGACTTCCACTAATCCGTATGAGGCGAACGAACGCTTATGCCGCGCGCCGTGGTAGTGAACTAGTGTCATGGCATCACTCTCGTATCAGGTACACCTGACAGACGAGGCGAGCGACGCGTTCGGCGACGACCCGGTTCGTGCCGACAGTGTCGAGTTCTACGACTCCGGAGCCTGGATCTCTCACGTCGACGGTCGTGATTTCTTCCCGTACGAGCGCATCCTCCGGATCCGCGAGGTGGAGACGACGACCGACAGCAGCCAGGAACCGGGAGAGCGACGGGACGCATCCAGCGGGACCGCAGGCACCGTCGACGACGCGGATCTGGACGTTGGATGACCGCGAACTACCGATCTCGACCACCTGTCGCCGCTGAACCGGACAACCGTCAACCAGATCGCGTCAACGGGAGGGTATTTCAAACCGGGAGTCGTATTCGGTGGCGATGAGCGACGAATCCGTCATCCTGTCCGAGTCGGCTCCGCTCGACCTCCGCCTCTCGGAGGCGGAACTCGACGCGACACGGGAACACATCGTCTCGTTCGTCTCGGCGATGGTCGACCGCGCCGGTGCCGACGGCGCGGTGCTCGGCCTCTCGGGTGGGATCGACAGCACCCTGACCGCGCATCTCGCCGTGGAAGCGTTGGGCGCAGACCACGTCCACGGACTCGTCATGCCCAGCGAGGTGAACACCGCCGACAACATGAGCGACGCCGAACGCGTCGCCCGCGACCTGGACATCGCGTACGACGTGATCGACATCGGCCCGATCTACGACGCCTTCGTCGAGGCGTTTCCCGGCGAGTCGACGGCCGAACAGGTCGAAACCGACCCGCTCCGAACGGCCGCGGGGAACGTCCGGGTACGCATCCGGGCCGTCCTGAACTACTTCGTCGCCAACGCCGAGAGCCGTCTCGTCCTCGGGACGGGCAACCGGAGCGAGACGCTCACCGGCTACTTCACGAAGTACGGCGACGGCGCCGTCGACTGTCACCCGATCGGCAACCTCTACAAACAGCAGGTCCGCCAACTGGCCGCCCACGTCGATGTCGACGACGACCTGGTGGCCAAGACGCCCTCGGCCGAGATGTGGACGGGACAGACCGACGAGGCGGAGATGGGCGTGGGCTATGACACCCTCGACGCCATCCTCGCGCTCCACATCGACGGCCCGCTCTCGCAGTCGGCCACCGTCCGCCACCTCGACGTGACCCCCGAGCAGGTCGAGCGGGTCGTCACCCTCTACGAGCGGAGCGCGCACAAGCGTTCGATGCCGCCCGCGCCCGACCCGTTACACCTGTAGGCGCCCCGTCGCCCCGTGGACCGAATCGGGCGCCAGCGGCCGTTTCCAAAAGCCTTTGGCGCTTCCACCGCAATCGATCGGTAATGGACAACGCCGTTCGGGCCCGGCGTGTCGCCCGTGACGCCCTCGCTGATATCGAACCCGAACGCCTCCGGGGCGTGATTCGGGAGCGACTCGACGACGCCTCCATGACGCCCAGCGTCCTGACGCTGGTCAGCGCTCGCGCGCTGGACGCCACCGTCGACGCCGAGAGCGTCGCCGAACGCGGTGCTGGCGTCCAGCTCATCTACGAGGGGCTCCGACTCACCCGGTCGCTCGCCCACGCCGAACCCTGGGTCGACGGCGAGGCGGCGGCCGCCCGGCGGGCCGACTTGGATATCCTCGCCGCCGATGTCCTCGTCTCGCGGGGGTTCTACCTCCTCGCCCGAACCGAAACCGCCGGTCGCGCCGTCGAGGTGGTCCGGGCGTTCGGCCGGGATCAGACCCGCCGGCGCGAGGCCGACGCGGACCGTGGGGCCCTCGACCGGAACCTCGAAGCCGACGTCTTCGAACTCGCCGTCGCCGCCGGCGCGACCGCCGCTGGCGTCGACCCCGGAGACGACCTGCTCGACTACGCCGCGGGCCTCGCTCGCACCCTCGACGGATCCGACCTGCCGCCGCCCGACGCGGCGCTGCCGGAGACGACTGCCGACCGCATCCTCTCGCTCGTCGACGGGGATGCGACCGCCGCCACGGACCCCTAAATCGAAACGCCTAAAGATACCTCCGGCCAATCGATGCATGCGTGCCTGGGTAGCTTAGCGGTAAAGCGCGTCCTTGGTAAGGACGAGAGCCCGGGTTCAAATCCCGGCCTAGGCTTAAGCGGCCTTAGCGTCTCTCTCGGCTGATTTCGACCTTCTCAGGAGAGACGAACCATGCCCAATAACGTCCGAAAAGACTACAACCCGAAAGCCGCGCCGTCTTGCGATTCCGAAACGTGTCATGGCACACAAACAAAACGAGGGGTGCGCCGATGACCAATCAGCCCGATCCCCTCGACAACCTTCCCGCCGGAGATGGCACTCCACGGGAGGGCCTTCCGCCTGCTCCGGAGTCTGTCGAGTTCGACTTCCCGCTCGTCAGCGAACGCTCACGCGAAGACCTCGAAGCGTACGGGCTCAATATGGTCGAGGACTACCACGACTTCAAGAAGGAAGTTCTCTCGTGGCTCGCCACATACGGGAAGCACCCAGAGAAAGGTCAGGGCCTCGCACAGAGCACCCTTCAGTCAACACACTACAAGCTGGAGATCGTCTTTCGGTGGCTCTGGGAGGACGAAGACGCCTACACGACAGCCCTCACACCGGATCACGCTGACCGCTTCATCCGCCTCCTCAATCGCTCAGACGAGATGGCCGACTCCAGCGTGCTTCACTACGGGAAAGCTGTACAACGGCTATTCAAGTACCAGAACCACATCCACGGCACCGATTACGACTGGGAGCCGAAACCCGAGCTGAGTCAGGCAACCGGTGACGAACGTGATTACCTTCGCCGGACAGCGTTCAAGCCACTCTATCAGGCCGCGCTGGAATACAACTCTGTCAAGAGCTATCACAGTGAAATGTCCACCGAGGAGCGTGATCGGCTGAAGACACACGTCTCCCAGCGCCTCGGTGTCCCCAAGTCCGAGGTCGGCCCTGAACACTTCGAACAGGCGAACTCGTGGAAGGAGCCATCGATCATCGCGGTGACGCTGGACACTGGACTCCGTCCCATCGAAGTCGGTCGAGCCAGCACGGACTGGGTCAATCTTGAGAATAACGAGCTCAACATCCCCAAGGACGAGTCCACGAAGAACGAAGCCCACTGGAACTGCTCGATCAAGAAGCGTACGTCACGAGTCCTCAAGCGGTGGTTAGAGGAGCGAGCAACGTACGACAAGTACAACGATCGGAACGAACTCTGGCTCACGAAGCAAGGGAGCAAGTACAGTTCGAAGTCGTGTAACTATCTACTGAGCCGTCTGGTTGACGAGGGAGATCTCCCCATTCCGGAGCACAAGGAGATCACGTGGTACTCGATTCGTCATGGGGTAGCAACCTACTGGGCGAACCACATCGGCCCACATCACGCAAAGGAACAGCTTCGTCACAAGAGCGTCACTACGACGATGAAGTACCTTCACTCCGACGCTGAAACTCGCAACGACGCCGCCGAGCAGATCTGGTAGACACCCTGCTGTCGGAGCGTTGTCCTACGTCGCGACAGCAGTGGCGCGCTGTCCTTCGGCTTTGGCTGGCAAACAGAAGTATTTACTAACCAATAAGTTAACTACTAAACACTAACTCAGGGATACAGCACTACTCGCCAGAGGCATCGCTCCCAGACCAACGACAACGAACAAACGAACTATGAGCAACGATACGAACGACCTTGGAAAGCCACTTGACAACAACATGACGAAGGGCGGGTTCTCCCGCTACACAATGGCCAGCCTGCTTCAGAAGGCCGTCCGTCGTGGAGATCGAGAGAAGGCCTGTTTCGCGGCGTTCGAGCTCTGCCGTAGTGGATATAGCTGGAACTTCTGGGACCGAGCACAGACGGTTCTGCTCGAGGACTGCCGAGTCTCGATCACCGATGCTGACCTGCTCCCAGCTATCGAACGACTCCGACAACTCGCCACGAAGAAGTGGGACCCGGAAGAGGGAATGGGAATTGCCTGCGCTATGCGAGCCGCGAGCTTACTCGCTGAAGCCGAATCTGCTCGTGAACTCCTCCCGATGAAGAACTGGTGGCTGGAGATCGCCGGAGATCGAATGGAGTCGCTTCAGCGTGGTGAACAGCCAGAGCACGACTTCCCCGTACAGCCAGAGAGCAAAGACCTGGGCGAGCTGGGCTACGTCGTGAACGATACCCACACTGCGGCAGGCTCGAGAGCAGGCAGGAATCTCGCACACTATCTGATCGAGTCCAGCCGAACGACTGACCAATCGGAGCTGGGTCAGCAGTACCAGAGACTGATCATGGAGCATGAGATCAGCTACGACCTGACCGACGAGCAGATCGAGCACGGGACGACACCTGTTCCCGACGACAAACCCTGGGAACACTCTCGCGAGATCGGGTTCCCACGACACTAAGCCGACCCCACCCCGAGTTGGCTCCCCACCACCGGGTGGTTGGACGGACCATAGGGGACCGCGACCACTTTCACTCGAACACACGAATAGCACGACCAGGCTGGCCCGTGGATACCGGAATACTGCGTGCGATGTGTCTCAATCCTATCCCGCAACCGTGAGACGGGTTAGAGATTGATAGACTACGGACGGATCACGGACGTTTCGACCGAGCGGAATCGGCTTTAGCCACCTTTCGATTACTGCGGTGAGGCCCCGAACACCTCGTGACTGAGTTCAACGAGAAGGGCGAACGTCTCGGCGATCTCGTCGAGTACCTCATCCTGATTCAGCGGTTCGAAACTGTCCATTTCCCAGGTGAACATCACCACACGGTGGCGCGACCGCGTGTGGCTCACCTCGAAGCCGTGCTCCTCGAACAGGTCCGCGTGCTCCCGAATCGTCTTGACAGCCTCCTCGTCGTTATCGACATCGAGGGTTACTCGAACTTGTCCGTCGGTCCGGGGCTTGACTCGCAGACTGAACTCGACTGCCTCGGGATGGTCCAGATGCTCTGAGTGGAGTCGCGGCTCTCGACTGTCGAAGGAATTTACGAGCTGGCCGACGGTCGAACCGCCGACGAGCGACTGAATCTGCGGATAGACGCGTTCGAGGATCTCGCGGTTGACCTCGTCGTAGGTGGGGTTGCCGACACGACTCGGACGCACCCGCCTGTCATCGTAATCGACGACAACTGTCGTTGCCAACGTCTCCGATGCGCCGTCGGCAGACTCGAACAGTTGCACCTCTTGGGCTTGGAGATGCAGGCCTTGGTCCTGGAGGTAACGCACGTTCTCCGCGGTTTGGCCAGTGATGGTCTCGGCGACGATGACCATCCGCTGATACTGGTTGTAGTCCCTGGGCTTGATCACCCGTCCGAAGACTGCCTCGAACGCATCGTCCAGCGACTCGGCAGGGATGAGTGATTCATCGACAGCCCACTCGCCACTCCGGATCTGCTGTTGGTACTCCTGGTAGAGTTCGTTCAGGTCGTCGTAGTCGCACGGGCCAAGGGCTCGCGCGTAGTTCTGTGGCTGGCTGAGAATCGTTTCCTCACTTGCGCTTCCGGTCCCGCTGAGTCCCTTCTTGAGCTCGAACACGATGACGTTCCCGTACTGATCGAGTCCGACGAGATCCGGAAGGCCAGGGTCGAGGCTCGGTTGACGGCTGAAAATGAGCACCGGTTCGTCGAGAAGCACGTCCGGGTTCTGGTTGAGGATCGATTCGAGTTCCTGTTCGGTTTCGACAGGCCGCTGGTCCAGTTGGGTTAGTCCAACGGTCTGCCCGTCACCTGTTTCGAATACTCTCATGCGTCCGACCAGGAAGTTACACTATTCGCACATATAGACTTGCGTACTCAAGTCTAAAGAATTGATTACTATAGGCGATTGACTTGAGACAGTAATGCTATACTCAGGTGCTAATCGACCGGGGGGTAATGCGGCCCCGTGTACCGTGGATGACCAGCGCCGATAATCGCGTCCTTGAGTTTCTCGATGAGAAGGACATCGTCGCCACGCCGCACGTTATCTCCGCGAACATTGACTACTCTCAGCAGTACGTCAACGAACGTCTCCGTATTCTGGAGCACAACAATCTCGTCGAGAACACTGGTGGTGCGTTGTACCGGATTACCGACCGGGGCCGGGCTTATCTCGCTGGCGAACTCAACGCCGACGACCTGCCGCCGAAGCACGAACAGTAACCCGCTTTCGACGAAATCGAACGTAGGAAACTCGCTACGGGGAAAACTGGTATTAAGGGAGTATCTACTCTATTAATATATCACACATGGAGATCACGACCGTCAGCCTCGACAAGTCCACTCGGGATGCCCTCCAAGCGGTCAAGGAGGAACAGTCATTCCCGCACTACGACGCCACAGTCTCATGGCTCATCGAGGAGGTGAACAGTAAAGACTGATCGGTAGCTGGAAGCGCCGAGCATAAGGGAGGATGCTCGGCTTTCGGAGGCCGACAGGCGCGGGCTCTCCGTACGTATTTATGGTACGTGCGATCTTGGAGGTTTCGCCTCGTACGTCGGCTTCCGTGACTTTCAGCCCCGCTGTCGCCCATCTACATAATGACAGGATCTCAGCGAACAGGCGACGACTCGACGGAATATCAGACACCTGAGGATCTGGTACTCAAACTCAGTGCATACGGCACCATCGAGGAGCGATCGCGTAAAATCGCATTAGCGACTGTCAAACTGGTAGAGCAGTGGTCGCCAGACAAGCCGTTCGTCGTCCACGTTAAAACGACACAAGGGACGGGAAAGAGCACTGGGTTGATCGAAACTGTGGCGTACGACCTCGGATTCACCGCAGTATTCGCTCCTCGACACCAGGATATAGATGAGGACTTGGACGGAACAGCCTTAGGTAATCGGTTCGACTATCACTTTAGAGGGAAAGATCGCGTCTGCGAGAACGACGACTACGCTGGTAAACATCACCAAGTCCCGAACACCGTTAGTCAGGAATGGTGCCGTGGATGCCATCTTCGGGACAGTTGTGAGTACTTCACTGCGTACAGGTCGGTAGGGAGTTGGGATCCGGAGAAAGTACCACCGACGGATTCTGTAAAGGCTTCAGCCCCGAGCTTCATGGCAGTCCATCAGCACCTTTCGGTTCTTCCAGACGTGTTCGATTCCGACGACTCGGATCAACCCTCCACGTGGGAGCTTATTGACGCAGTCATTATCGACGAGTCCCCGTATGGTTCCCTCGTAACGGACCAGATCACAGTAGAACTCAGCGACATCCGGGCGGAGTTGGATGTCCTCGACCAGAGCGATCCTGGCGATCAGGAGGTGGCGGATCTGATCTCAAAGACTGCAGATCTCCTCGACACTACCAAGGCGGTGATCGAAGACGACGGCGATACGGTTTCGCTGTTCGAAGAATGGACTGCGTTCTACGAGGAATACGACGAGAACGAAGCGTTCGACAGAGTGGTCGGCCAGCAATGGGGCGAGCAATCGGACCGAACTGGTAGTCCAATCGTGTTGCCCATCCTGGATGCAATCCCTGACCTACGGGCTGTGATTGCTGACGCGATGGAGAGCGACCGAAGCCTAACTCAGGAATACGTGATTGAGCACCTCTGGAGCGTCACGGGCGGAGATCAACCAAAACTTGAGATTGCTTATGCTGACCTCTCCCCATTGCGGAGTGTTGCCCGCGAGAAGCCTGTCTTTGTTCTCGCCACAGAGTGGCCCAAGGAGATCTCTGAGGCGGTATTCAAACTTCCCGTTGTCGAGGTTTCAGACGACCTGAAACCGCCAGTCGATGTACTTCAGCTTGGCAAGCATGGCGCAGGGATCTGGGCGTTGGGAGAAGACAAAAGGTTGGCCCGTAACCTGCGTGAGTTAACTACGTTGGCTGTGCGACGAGAGGCACTTCGAGACCGCAAGACGCTCATCGTCTCGAAGAAGGCCTTGAAAGAGAGCATCCGGGATGCCCTCGATAACGAAGGGTTCGTCGAAGGGGACGATTACGAGATCGCCCATTACTACGGTCTGAGTGGGAGCAATAAATACGAAGATTGCGAGGCTGTAGTTCTCCACGGGAAGCCAGGCTACCCCGACGAGGTGTTAAAACTCAATCAACTGATGACGGGCATTTCTGACGAAGAACTCAGCTTCGAGAAATGCCAGGGCGAGATGCGGGATGCACTACACCGGATCCGTCCCGCTCAGAAAGACGGAGTGCGGGCGTACATTTGGTCAAATACACCCGACTTCAGAACGGACTTTGATGAGTCCCATGTGACGATGTCGGTGCCACGGTTGAGAGACAAGTTAACCAGCGAGATAGAGGCACACGGAGAACGAATCGAGCGAGAAGACCACGTAGTTGAGAAGTTGGATCAGTGGGATGGCTGGATGACCGGGACCGAATTTAAAACTGAGATCGGCGAACAGTATCTTGCCGCCCGTGACCGTCTTGTCGAACAGGGCCGTATTGAACATACAACAGAGTCGGAAGGCCGCGGCCGCCCAACCAAGAAATACCGCTCATAGTGCCCCTACTGATTTAATTCGGTAGAATTAGAAAACTGCTATTATAGGATACAAACAGCCACCACGAAAGTCTCGAATTAAATAGATAGGGCGATTCAGACGTAAGATTAAGCTGATCCTCGAACCCTGCTGTCAGCCTCTTCTGCCTGGGTAGCGGCTTCCGCGCCCTGCGTGTGCCTGGCCGCCGGTGCTGACAGCAGGGCGATCTTCGATGAGAGAAACAATCGGTAGAGCGTTTGGAAACCGCGAAAACCACCGTTTCAGATACTACTAACCTCTTACCACCCCACCCTTTAAGTGGGGAAACAGGCCACCAGCGAAAGCTTCGGGCTCTCGTTCGGAGCTGAAAACCCGGCGCTGGACCGCCGGGCTGTGGCTTCCCAATGGAGGCAAGAAGCCAATGGAACCAACGAACTCGATAGAGGAATCGCTGTCGAATCGCTCGCTCACTACGGAGGTCGGTTGCCGATGAAGATCCTTGACGCGCAGGTAGACTGGCGCGAGGATGTCGGCAACGACCCGCGGTTAGAGGTGCTCGTAGACGAGACCCCCGACCGTTCGGAACTGCGGTTCCAGCACGACGACGGTCTCTGGGTCGCTATCGACAACGGATATGTCGAATATTTTTCGTGGTCCGGTGACGGTAACGACGGCGGCTTCTCGGGGCGGTGCTTCGAGATCACGACGACCGACGGCGAACAGGTGACGCTCAGGGGACCGTGGAGTTCGCGGGCCGGGTGCGTCAACCAGCGAAGGTTCGGCCCGGTCGTGGACGTGCGACTCGCCACAGATCCGGCAGTCCTCGAACGCGGCTACACGTTCCGGAGTGGAACGCTCACCCTCTCGGCGGCGAAGCAAGCCATCGACCTCGCGGAGGAGGACGCCCACTTGGAACGCGTTACCAAGTTCGATTCGGACGAGCTCTACTGGGTTCCTGTCCGGGACGATAGGGGTGAGATCTGATGACGACGTGTCGAGAACTCGGGTGCCATCGCGAGGCCACGCACACCGTCATCGTCAACGCACCGACGCGCGGCTACGCAGAAGACCCTGCTTGTACAGAACACGCCGAGAAGGCTCGCGACCGGGTCTACGTCAGCGAGGTACTGGCCACCCGAGGTGACGAGGCATGAGCTCCGAATCGATCCAGCCCGACGTGGAACCGCGGACGGTTCGGGCGGCCACGGAGCACATGACCGTCATCGAGGAGGCTCCTGCGTTATTCTCGGTGACGACACAATCCGGCTCCGAGTACATAGTGGATCTGCGCGAGGGTGTCTGCTCCTGTCCCGACTACCGCAATCGCGAGCCAGAGGGTGGCTGTAAGCATCTGCGCAGGACCCGGATGGAAGTCGGACAAGTCGATGTCGAGACGCTGGCCAGCGAACTCGAACGGACCGCCAGCGAGTTGGAGATGAGTGCCGAGCAACTCGAACAGCAGGCACAGGATCTCAGCGAGGAGGCCTCGACGCTGGAGGCCGCGATTGATCGGCTTCAAGAGGTGGCTCGATGAGCCGTGATGTTCCAACCGAAACCAGGGGGTTGAGCGGAGAAACCCTCGATGAACGCCCCCCAATTACGGGTGATCGCGGTAGGTCACCAACGGCGAAGAACACAGTCTACAGGGGTCATCGTGATCCGGCCGCACCGGTCGGTGAAGAGGTTGAGGTAACGGCTGATGGTGAGCCGCTGGACTGTCGGTACGATCTGCTCAGCGCCAGTCCCTCCGGACTGGAGTTTGGTTACGGTGGCTCGGGCCCCGCCCAGTTGGCGGTGGCGATGCTGGCTCACGCGTTCGATGATGAGTTCGCCTGCGAGTACTACCAGCGGTTCAAGCACGAGGTTGTAGCGAACCTTCCCGAGGAAGGATGGACACTGACGAAGACCGACCTCGACGAGTGGCGTCGGGAGATGATCGCCGATGCTTGAACGACTCGTTCGGTTCCTCTGGTGGGTGATGCGGGTGTGGTATCCGGTGCTACGGATACTGGGTCGGTTCACTGGTCAGGAAGATCGTGTCGAGCAGTGGATCACGCTCTCGGAGGAGAACCTACAGAACACCCTCGACACGCTGGAGGAAGAATGAGCCGTCCAGATCCAGCGGCGGCGATGAACGGGGTCGGTACGGGGCACATATGCGATCGGTGCAACCGGAGAATCGACCACGGTGAGAAGGCTGGGATGTACGTGACGTGGTACGACGAAGGAGGATGGACCCCACGAAGAACCTACTGTTTGGACTGCTGTCCGGAGGGGGTCGATCCTACCACTGACGACGCCGACGAAGCGATACTACTTGGGGTGTTCTTCGCGCATAGGTTGGTGTCGGTGACTGTGAGAGATAGAAATTGATCAGTCACTCATAGGTCAGATTAGACTACCGACCTCGTGGAAGTCCACTTCAATCTGTCTGGGCGAATCAATATGGACTCTTAAGCGACAAATCGAAACAATAAACCGATGAGCAATACGTCACTTCCGTAGATGAGATTCACTCTTCAACGCTTCGGGAATCGATACAAAACAGAAATAAAATACTTTATAGGGAGTTTAGCATATATAACAGCATTATTCTTTATATTTTATAATTTCTCTACATTCTCAATGTCCACAGCCACTACCGCGGGTGATCAAGCATACTTTTCAATGGCAAGTAATCCGACTCAATTTGCTGGTGCTCCTTTCGGATACCGAATCCTCACCCCAGTCATCGTATGGTTGTTACCGGTTGAAGCCACGACCGGCTTTGTTGTAGTGAACATATTATCATTAGCAACTGTCTCTTCACTTCTGTATATTTACTTAGAGAAGCTAAATTTTAATGAGAAATTGAGCCAACTCGGGATGCTTTCATTCTTATTATCTCCTATGGTTTTAATATATTTATGGGAAATAACTTCGACTGTCGATCCACTCTCATATGTTTTCCTGATGGTTGGGTTAATAGCTATTAGAGACGATAATATTCTTCTTCTTTCTTCTTCGATATTTATTGGTATGTTGGCAAAAGAAACAACACTTCTATTGGTGGGAATCTATGGTCTGAAGATATGGTTCGAAAATGGTATTTGGGCTGGAATTAGGCAAGGAATCCCAATAGGGATAGCAGGGATTATTCCTTATCTGGGTATCAGGTTGATTTTCGGTTTTGAATCGTATTATACCATATCAGAGGTTATTCGGGTTCTTGAACACTTGCAATCAAGTATTCTAACAAGCCCGATAATGTTCCTCGGGAATATTTACATTATATTTGGATCTCTCTGGATATTATTCCCATTTGGATCTGTGGATCTTCGGAAGCCGATCTTGACGGCATCCTTAGTAGCCATAATTCCCGTATCTCTTCAGATTTTCCTTGGTGTTTCAACTACACGATTACTTTTTCTGGGGTTCCCGATTCTCATTCCAATATCTCTTGTAGCCTTCTCAGAAGAATCAACCCTCACAACGATGATTGCGCTGGTTGCTGTAGGTAGTGGAATATTGGGGATCGTCGGGGGAGGAGTATCGTTTATATTAGGAGTAGGTGGATTGGTACCTTGGGTAGGTACGATCTTTGGTATACACGAACTCGTTATAGCTTACTTTTGCTTCCAAGAGTATCAAACACCACTATCTAAAATTGCTTGAAAACCTTCTTAACTATCTCTAAAGCTCCTTGATCCCACGCAACACGATGATCTTTCCCCGTTTCATCTTCACTTTCTTCATAGTTTTCTAAGTACCACTGATACGTGTCAACCAGCGCCTCTTGGTTCGAGTACTCTGGTTCCCAGCCGAGGTTACAAAGCTTCTCGACGGAGACGTACGAGTCCTCGTGAGCCGTTTCATATACCCACGGGTAGAGTGGTGACAAATTGAGTTTGTTCAACACTCGGAGAGCAAAGCGGGTCAGTGTCGCTGGCGTTCCGACAACTCGCTTCCTTGTCCCCGCTTCGTCAATCGGGGCTTGGAAGTCTTCTTTCATCGCCCCGTATTCCGTCGCACCCACGTTGAACTCGTCATTCACCTCGCTTTCATCCAAGGTGAACATCATCTCGATTGCTCGAACGAGATCGTGAACGTGGAGTAACTGATACTTGTTGTTTCCCCACCCGACCATCGGGATGTTTGCACCATCCTCGATCCAGTCGAACAAGACCTGGAACACGCCAAGTCGCTGTGGCCCGATGAACGTCTTCGGGCGAATAATCGGAACGCACATCCCCATTCGACGGAAGTCTCGACAGACGTTCTCTGCTTCGATCTTCGCGTCTCCGTAGGGTCCGACACCGTCTAACGGCGATTCCTCGGTAATTGGATGGGTATCGTGGGTACCGTAGACAGCTGTGGACGAAATATAGACCACCCGCTCGACATCGTGTTCTTTTGCGGCCCACAATACCGAGCGAGTACCCTCGACTGTCACCTCCCAGATTTCGTCGTCGTCCCACAGCGGGAGCGCCGCCGCACTGTGGACGATGACATCCGCGTCAGCTTCCTCGATTGCCTCGGATACTTTCTCCTCGTCACGCACATCCCCCTCTATGTAGTCGATGTCTTCCGTATCGTCTTCCTCGTTGAACGGTTTGAGATCGAGTGCGGTTACGTCCCAGCCCTGCTCAGCAAAGTACTGGCACGTGTGAAGTCCCAGAAAGCCAGTTCCACCAGTGACCACGACAGAATCATACTGGCTATCCGTGGAGTCCATCTGCTCAGTCGTACTCATTATGTCGGGGAAGTTAGCGTAATGTCTTTATACTTCCTATTGCCGCATACCGATGAGCCCTGACACCTGTTTTCGAACCTACTGATCAAGCGGATCTGCTTCAATCCGGTGTCGACCAGTAGAACGGTAAAACTACGAATCTCCTATGAACACTACGACTGTACGATGTACTCGCGGAGCCACGCGATTATTTCTGGTATAATAGGCGTCCCACTGGCAGTTACTGCGCCAGAATTTCACCAACAATTATACATACTGATATATGTGGTCGTTCTGGGAGTCGGAATTGACTTGGATCACTTCGTAATTGGACGGATTAATCGCGGTGATTGGTCTAACCTCACTCGTTGTATTCGGAGCCCGTCGCAGGTATTCGTAGACCAAGCATCGATATTCGAGCGAGGTGATATATGGCGGGATCAACGGTTGTTTAGTCATCTTCTTATCGGCGGCGTTCTCATCGGATTAGTATGGTTTATTAGCGAGTATTTAGCCTTCGTCACGACCGTTACCATCTATACGCACGTCCTTGCGGATCTCTACTCAGATATACAAACCAGAGACGCCTATCTCAGCCAAAGTGAGTAGGTTCCTATTCCTCAATCACACAAGTTAACAGTATCTTTATTGTCCTGTTGGTCTCTGGATTAGACACTGAATGGCCAGCTCATCGCAGACGATTAATCCAGTAACCACAGTCACTGGACTGGTTCGAGAGATTCGCCCGTGGCAATGGTACAAACAGGGCGTAATGCTTCTCGGGATCGTCTTTTCGCAGAATATTCTTAATTGGGATGCCTGGCTTAGCCTCATGGTCGGCATTGTGGCGTTCACAACTGTCGCCAGCGCAACATACATTTTCAACGACATTAGCGACGTTGAAGAAGACCGCAATCATCCGGAAAAACAGCACCGTCCAATTGCAAGCGGACAGGTGTCAGTCCCGGTTGCCGTAATCTTCGGTCTCATCTTAGCTGGTATCGGGCTCGGAGCCGCCTACAGTCTCGGCCCCCTCTTTCTCGCAGTTTTACTTGCCTACCTCGCACAGAACGCCCTGTATTCGCTCGTTCTGAAGCAGTTCGTCTTCGTTGATGTACTGATCGTCGCTATCGGGTTCGTGCTCCGCGCTATCGCGGGAGTCATCGCTATCGAGGTATTCTTGAGTCCGTGGTTAATAGTGAGTACGTTCCTCCTTGCGTTGGTACTCGCGTTTGGAAAGCGTCGGAATGAACTGGAGGTGGCGACCAACCCAGAGGAAACACGTGATGTCTTGGGCGAGTATTCGGAGAACAATATTGATCAACTCCTTGTGATGGTGATGGCAACTCTGCTGATGTCGTACTCGCTCTACACGTTCTCACGGACGGACCCGACGATGATGGCAACGCTCCCGTTCGCATTTTTTGGCGTGTTTCGCTATCACCATCTTGTCCACACAACGAATATTGCTGGTCAGCCCGAATATCTCCTCACGGATCGCCCCTCCGTCGTGAATCTTATCCTCTGGAGTGTCGTCGCTATTGCTGTCCTCTACAACGTGCCAGAGATAGCTGTTGAGGTGATACAGTGAATCGATACGACCTCCAAGTCCATACCGACGCCTCACCGTGCTCACGAGCATCTCCCGCTGACGTTGTTAATGCGGCTGTTGATGCCGGATTAGATGGAATTGCTATCACAAATCACGATACGTTGGCGGGATACGATGAGGTCGCCGATCTCGCGCCTGCTGGCCTAACTGTGATTCCTGGTGTGGAAGTAACGACGACACAGGGCCACCTTCTCGCGTTGTACGTCAACGATGAACCACCGCAAGCGGACCCAGTAACCGTAATTGAACACGTCCACGAGCAAGATGGGATTGCGATCCTCTCACATCCGTTTGACCGATTTCGAGAGTATTACGACACAGACCTCGACGCAGTTGCCTCACGCGTTGATGCTGTTGAGGCTCAAAATTCACGTTGTCTGCTCCCCCGATTCAACCGTCGTGCCCGGGAGTTCGCTACACAGCACGACTTAGCGATCACGGGCGGAAGTGATGCCCACTTTCCGATGGAGGTGGGACGGTCTACAACACTGTGTGATCAGTCACTCCGTGCGGCTATCGAATCTACAACGACCCAGACAGCAGGACGAGGGGGGTACCTCTCAGGTCATACTGCGACAAAACTGAATGACGCACTCAGAATGGTGAATCTCTGATGCGTGTCCTTTCGACAGTCCAACGATCGATCCGCCAACACGGGCTCTGGGTCACAGCACTCCTGACGGTTGCCGTGTTCTTTGGGCTGTTCGTCGTCGGTGATGCCTCGCAAGTTGTTTCGGCACTCCTTGCGGTTGATCTCTGGCGGGTTGGTGTTGTGTTCCTCCTCGCTACGATTAGCTACGGTGTACGGTTTCTCAAGTGGGAATACTATCTCCGCCACTTAGACATTGACATCCCACTCAAGACGAGTCTGATCGTGTTTTTTAGCGGCCTGATGATGGTCGTGACACCTGGAAAAGCAGGTGAAGTCTGGAAGGCATGGTTCCTCCGCGACCTCCGCGATGTACCAGTCAGTCAGACAGCGTCCGTGGTCGGTGCTGAGAGAGTGACTGATCTGATCGCGCTATCGGCGTTCGCGTTTCTCGGCCTACTCATCTATCAGCGATCGTCCGCCGTATTGATCGGCGTGATCCTCCTGTTCCTTCTCGGCATCAGCCTGCTTCAGTGGCGAACGTTTTGTCTGCGTGTTTTGAGATGGTTGGAGACGCTTCCGGTTGTCGGGTCGTATGCAACTGAGTTAGAGGAGTTCTATGAGAATACGTACACGCTGTTCCAGGTGCGACCGCTCAGTATCGCGTTTCTCATTAGCCTCGTTGCGTGGGGCTTAGAGGGAGTTGCGCTGTGGTCGGTACTAAGTGGGTTCAGTTCAGAAGCGACCCTCCTCGCCGCGTTGTTCGTGTTCGGGTTGGGATCGGTCGTGGGTGCGGCCAGCCTCCTCCCCGGGGGATTAGCGGCCGCAGAAGCCAGTATGGTCGGGATGCTCGTCATCTTAGGATACACCCAGACTATTGCGGTGAGTGCGACGGTAATTATCCGGGTTGGCACGCTCTGGTACGGAGCAATCCTAGGAACGTGTGTCTTTGTCGTCTACCGGTTTGTGAGAAATCAGGGTCAAGTCACAAGCCCGAGCAACTGATTTAAGCTGGTTCGCTACTGGGTTTGGAATATAAATTGGTAGATCGGTCGTGCTAACAGAAGCACTGCAATGCAACTGACGATCAGCAGGAACTCGATATTGACCGTCTGAACTGTACCCGAAGAGAAGCTTTGGAGTGATTGTCCGATAGTGACGTAGAAGATAGCCCAGGGTAGTTCACCGATGAGAGTCCCGAGCGCAAAGTACCAACTGGAGATACCGGCCAAGCCAGCGCCAATGGAGACACTATCTGCGGGCGCGGGTGATAGTCGAGCGGCGACCATCCCCCGAAGTTCGCCTGTCGTCGTCACAATAGACTCACCAGTTGCCGAGATCTGTGAGACGTAGCCATTCACATCCTGAAAGTAGTCTGCGAGAAGGAACGGCGGGAAACACGTGACCAAGGTTCCAGTCAAGACGAGCGGCACGCCACTCGGAAATCCGACGAGATACCCGAGGAACACAGAGGCGAGGCTCAGCGGCCAGAGTACGAAGGGACGAATCAGATAGAAGATAGTCACGCCAACGGCTACGAGCATCCATCCACGTTCGTCGAGATTCTCGAATAAGGCCGCTGGCGAATATAACCAGTGAACACCGATGACAAAGACGAGGCCGAATAGAGGGAGAATCTGGAGTGTCCGTCTTTGCCAAGTTGGCATCAACATCCAGTGCGACCGAAACCGAGTAAAGAACATCGTTTTGATCGATCAGGGACTTGGATCAGTGTAGTTCGAATAATCGGCTACGTGCGCAAAGGCTTCTGGATAAGGTCTGGACTGCGCCGGGGTGCTGACAGCCTCGTTGGACCGTGCTCCGAATTTTAACCCAGGGGTCGGCTCAACTAACAGGCAACCTACCTCGCAGATGTCGTTATTTATAGAACACAATAGCGCGATCTGCGAGGTGGCCGCTGTCTGGTGTTTCTTTGCCTACGGTTCTGACAGCATACGCCGATCTGGATTGAACCCACAGGATTTTGGCTGTTTCCGGTGACAGACCAGATATGCCGTCCAGTGTCTCGTGGCACGGACTTCTCGACGAACTCACCAGTTTCCAAACTGGAGGTGAGGTACACGAATGACCGTTTCTGTCGAAGTACCGCCCCGATACGCCCGGCTTGCCTCTAAGATAGCAAAGGAACGGAACCAGTCGTTCGAAGAGAACAATGGCTGGGATAATGATTCGGATACCTGGGGAGTAGAGCCAGATGACCGCCATACGGTTGGGGCTATGGGTGAGATTGCGTTCGCTATCTATGCTGATCTACAGGTCGATACTGAAGTCGTAGCGTGGTCAGATGGAGGTATTGATTTTGAGGCCTCCATCGAGGGTGTTGAGCGGACGATTGATGTGAAGACCAGCCAGAAGGAGCCTCACGCGTTACCGGTGAAGGAGTATCGTGTTAATGCTGATTACTATGTTCTTGGGCATCTGGAGGGCCGGACTGTGACGTTCTTGGGGACAGCTACGAAGGAGATGGTTCTCAATGGAAAGCGAAGGCAGTCACAGTTTGGCCACTATAACTATCTGGTGCCGATTTCCTCGCTGAATCCGATGCCGGATAGTGAATCGATTTTGGGTCTTTAGTGGTGGGTGATTGCTGGTTCGGTGGGTTGTTATCTGGAACGTGCTCCTGTGACTCCCGAGAGTGTACCATTGTTTATTTATAGGATCGGTCAGTTATTTCGGGATGAGAAGGTTCGACCTCAGCCGAGAACCAGCAATATTGGCCGTGAAGCGGCCGATTTGGGGCGATCTCGAAAAAGTCCTTGGTAAGGACGAGACCCCGGATTCAAATTCCGGCCTAGGCTCTTTCCACTCTTCGTCTCGACCAGCTGCGTTCCTTCCGACGATTGGCGACGCCAGCTCTCCCCGGCTATTCGCGCGGCCCCAGCGGCTGGACGTGTTGTCAGGCCGCGTCGTCGAAAATATAGATGGTCCCGGGTTCGATCAGCACTGCTTCGGGCTGAGGATGGCGTTTCTTCCAACATATCCGCGATCGGTTACGGAAACGACGGCGGCGGCTGTCGTCTCACTCGGTCCGGGCTGCTACGGAGCCGCCGGTAACTGCCAGCGCGTCGAGAGCCCGGCTGTCGAACGGGACTCCCCCGCCCGACCCTAACCGGTTCGGTTCGGCACTTATTCCGCTCGACGGTTCACCACCGCCCGTGTTACTCGATCAGGACCGTCACCACTGGCTGGCCAAACGCGCGCTCACGTCCGAGCGCTTCGCGGCCATCGCCCAGCGCCGACTCGTCAGCGTTCACGTCGACGTTTTCACCGACCGGAGCGCCCCTGGCCACGCCGACGAGCGGCGCGCGTATTTCGCGTCCCTGTTCGACGGCCTCATCGACGGCTACCGGGTCGCCTTGGACGAGGGAAACCCCGAGGCGGGCGCCCGCGAATGCGTCCACGTCATGGCCAACCTCGATTTCTGGATCCACGGCTGGACGGAGTTGATGGAGTTCCCCGCCGCGGGACTCGACCCCCATCTCGAGCGCCACCGGGCCTTTTTCGAGCGCCACGGCGTCACTCGCGAGGATCCGCTCGGCGCGTTCCGCCCGGACGACCTGCCGGACGCCCCGGCGACGCCGGAGCGACGGAGCGACCCCACGTTCCCCAACGCGACCGCTGGCTACGCCGACGACGTGTACGTCGAGGACGCCGCCGGCGAGATTCACGTCGGCGCAGACCAACCGAACCCCGACGACGTGGATCTGTCCCAACTCCCCGCGTATATGGCCGAGATGGAGGCGAAATACGACGTCTCGCCGTCGATTGCGGAGCTGGATCTCCCGGCCTTTTCGGAGTAAGATTTATATAGAACCGCAAGCAACATCCCGTTGCAATCGAGGTGAACAGCCATAGCTCTGCAGCCGAGTCCCGCGAGTTCCTGGATGGGTGGTCTCGGCTTCCCGAGTCAGTTGTTCGAAACCGGCAGCAACGACTGCGAACTGTACGAGGCGGACGACGAGTTCGTCCTGAGCGTCGAGATGCCGGGGTTCGACCCCGCCGAAATCGACGTGACGTGGGACGACGGCGTCCTCAACATCGCCGCCGAACACACGGACGAATCGCGGTCGCACCGGCGGACCTACCACCGCCGGTTCCGGTTCCCCAAGTCGGTCGACGTCGAGGACATCTCGGCGACCTATCACAACGGAATCCTCGAGGTTCGACTGCCCGTCCTCGAGGACGCGACGCAGGGAACCACGATCGAGATCGAACACTAACGCGTGTTGGCTCCGTTTTTGAGTCGTCGCTCTGACCGATCGGCCGGTGAACCGGTCACCCTGGCTCGGTGCCCGGCCCCGTGAGCGTGTGGACTTCCGCTCCGGAGTCGTTCGTCACCGAAGGCGGCGCCGTGGGGGGAAAACGGCGCCGAGCACCGAGGTGCCAGTGGGGTGTGCCGGGCGCGCGGGTGGGGAGGATGGGAACTGAAGCCGGTAGTGCGCGCCCGGCCGTACAGTTACCATCCCCTGACTTAAATATGCGTCAGACATTCATAGGGGGTATCGTCACTGTACAGGGATTCTCGGCGGCCTCTCCCGTCGAGAATCTCCGCGGACTTCCGATATCCCTATACTCGGCCATCCCGCCGTCAGGAACGTTGGCAGCAACTCTTTCACCCTCCGGAACACACGACGAGCCGTGACCTGGGTCGACCTCTTTGCCCGTGCTGACGACTACGACCTGACCGAGGCGGACGTCGTTACGGCGCTCCGCCAGCGTCGCGAGCGCGAGGATGACTGACGCTGACCCGTCGCCGGCGCGGGTGACCGCCGACGCCGACGTGCTGGCTGCCGACCTGCTCGTCGGCGGCGACGCCCGCCGGGCGCTCGACTGCGTGCGCCGGCATTCGTGGATGACCCTCGTGGCCAGCGACCCGTTGCTCGACGACGCGGCGGCCGTCATCGCCGACCTCGCCGACGACTCGCTGGCGGCCGACTGGCGCGATCGCGTCGAACCGGCCTGCGAACGCGTCGATCATCCGCCCGACGACCACCCCGCCCTCGCTTCGGCCTACCGCGGCGGGGCGATGCACCTGCTGACCCTCGACGAGTCGCTGCTGTCGGCGTCGGCGGGGACGGCCATCCGTGGCCGCGTCGAGACCAGCGTTCGCCACCCGCGCGCGTTCGCGACGGTGTTCGACGCCGAGGGCCTCTACCGGCAGGTGGTCGGCGACGCGTATCCGGGGCCGGATCAGGATCCGCGGGCGTGACTGCCGGTCACCGGCCCGCGTACCACTCGGCGAACTTCTCTAGCGCCCGCCCGCGGTGTGAGATGGCGTTTTTCTCGGCGGCCGTCATCTCCGCGAACGTCGTTCCGTCGTGTTCGAACACGGGATCGTAGCCGAACCCGCCCTCGCCACGCGCTTCGACCATCCGCCCGCGAACGACGCCCTCGAAGAGTTTGACGGGTAGGTCGGCCGTCTCGTCGTTCTGGTCCGCCGCGGCGGCGGCCGCGCGGTCGGCCCGGTCGATCGGGTCCGGACTCGCGTCGAACGACTCGCCATCGCAGTAGGCGAGCACGCAGCGGAACGCGGCGCGTGCCGGGTCCGGCGCAGCGTCGTCGCGGGCGAGTTCGCTGACGCGGCGGATGCCGAGCGTCTCCTCGACGTACGAGGAGTAGGGACCGGGGAAGCCGTCGAGGCCGTCGACGAACAGGCCGGCGTCGTCGACGAGGACCGGTTCGCCGGCGTGCCGATACGCCGCTCGGGCGCCGCGGGCGGCGATCGGTTTCAGGTCCGGCGCCTGTATCTCGGGGTAGTCGAAATCGAGTTGGGCGACGCCGTCGTCGAGATAGTCGCGGGCCTCGCGGACCTTCCCCGCGTTGGTCGTGACGTACCGGAGCATACCGGCCGTCCGGTCGGTCGGTGCAAAGAGGCGTCGGTTGTGCCGGCACCGCTCTGCGTCGGAGAACAGCAACTTTATCACCGGCAGGAAGCGAATTTCCTCCAAGATTACTCTCAATGGCGAAGGAAACACCCCAGCAACCGGAGGTGAACATCGGTCTCGTCGGCCACGTCGATCACGGAAAGACGACGCTGGTCCAGGCCCTCAGCGGGTCGTGGACGGACCAGCACTCCGAGGAGATGAAACGCGGGATCTCGATTCGGTTGGGGTATGCCGACGCGACGTTCCGTCGGTGTCCCGACCTCGACGCGCCCGAGTGTTTCACCGTCGACGAAACGTGTCCCGACGGGTCGGAGAGCGAACCGATCCGCACGGTCTCCTTCGTCGACGCGCCGGGCCACGAGACGCTGATGGCGACGATGCTCTCGGGCGCCGCGCTCATGGACGGCGCCGTCCTCGTGATCAGCGCGGCGGATCCCGTTCCGCAGGCCCAGACCGAGGAACACCTGATGGCGCTCGACATCATCGGCGTCGAGAACATCGTCATCGCCCAGAACAAGATCGACCTCGTGGACCGCGAGCAGGCGATCCGGAACCGCGAGCAGATCGAATCCTTCGTCGAGGGCACGGTCGCCGAGGGGGCGCCGATCGTCCCGATCAGCGCTCAGCAGGAGGTCAACATGGACCTCCTCATCAACGCGATCGAAGAGGAAATCCCGACGCCGGACCGCGACGAGGCCGACGCGGCCCGGATGTTCGTCGCGCGGAGTTTCGACATCAACCGCCCGGGGACGACCTGGGAGGACCTGAAAGGCGGCGTCGTCGGCGGCAGTCTCGTCGAGGGGACGCTCGAGGTCGACGACGAACTCGAACTCCGGCCCGGCCGCGAAGTCGAGGAAGAGGGCCAGACCGAATGGCGACCCATCACGACCGACGTGCGCTCGCTGCAGGCGGGCAACCAGTCGGTCGACGCGGCCCGCCCCGGTGGCCTTCTCGGCGTCGGTACCGGTCTCGATCCGTCGCTCACGAAAGGCGACGCGCTCGCGGGGCAGGTCGCGGGTGAACCGGGGACGCTCCCGCCAACCCACGAGGCCTTCGAGATGGAGGTCGAACTGCTGGACCGCGTCGTCGGCGAAGAGGAAGAGGAGATCGAGGAGATCTCGACCGGCGAACCGCTGATGCTCACCGTCGGCACCGCGACGACCGTCGGCGCGGTCACCAGTGCCCGATCGGGCGAGTGCGAGGTATCGCTGAAACGCCCCGTCTGCGCGGAGCCGGGGACACAGATCGCCATCAACCGCCGCGTCGGCGCGCGCTGGCGGCTCATCGGTATCGGCACCCTGACGTGACGGAGACACTCGTTGCCATGGACACCAGTGCCCTCATGATGCCGGTCGAATGCGACGTGCGGGTGTTCGACGAGCTCGAACGCCTGCTCGACGACGTGGCGTTCGTCGCCCCGACCGCAGTCATCGAGGAACTGGAGTCGCTGGCGACGGGTGCCGGTGAGGAGGCCACCGCGGCGAGCGTGGGTCGCGACCTCGCCGAACGGTGCCGTGTGGTGGAGACTGACGAATCGTACGCCGACGACGCGCTCGTCGAACTCGCCGAACGGGGCGACTGCGAGTACGTCGTGACGAATGACGGTCCCCTTCGTGACCGCCTGCTCGAACGCGGCGTTCGGGTAATCGGTTTAAGGGGTCGGAACACACTGAACATAACACAACCTTAGCATGTACAAACGGGTACGACTCAAGGACACAGTCGAGGTGCCCCCACGGCACCTCGCCGACGTGACGCCCGAGCGGGTAAAGCGCCTGCTCCAAGACAAACTCGAAGGCCGGATGGACGAGGAGGTGGGGAGCGTCGTGAGCGTGGTCGAAGTCCACGACATCGGCGACGGCGCCGTGCTGCCCAACCGCCCCGGCGTCTACTACGAGGCCGAGTTCGACGCCATCACCTTCGACCCACAGATGCAGGAGGTCGTCGACGGTACGGTCGTCGAAGTCGTGGAGTTCGGGGCGTTCGTCGGGATCGGTCCCGTCGACGGCCTGCTCCACGTCTCGCAGATCTCCGACGAATATCTCGCCTACGACGGCGAGAACCAGCAGCTCGCCTCGACGGAGACGAATCGCACCCTCGGCGTCGACGACGAGGTCCGGGTGCGCATCGTCACCAAGAGCATCGACGAACGCAACCCCCGGGACAGCAAGATCGGACTGACGGCGAAACAGCCCGGTCTCGGCAAACACGGCTGGCTCGAGGAGGAGCGACAGGAACGCGAGGCCCAGATGGAGGGTAACTGATGGCCGAGGACCGCCTCGCCTGCCGTGAGTGCCACTACATCAACGAGCCGGACACGCAGACCTGCGGCAACTGCGGCGCGTCGAGTCTCACGGAGGACTGGGCGGGCTACGTCATCATCACCCATCCGGAGCAGTCCGAGGTGGCCGAAGAGATGAACGTCAGCGAACCCGGCGGCTACGCGCTGAAGGTCCGCTAACCGTGCTCGAACTCCCCGACGACCTCCGGGGAGCCTTCAAAGACCCACTGGGTCGCGTGTTCACCGATCCCGAGACCCTTCTCGACGCGCCGGGTGCCGGCACTCCCCTCGTCGCCGTCGGCGACGTGGTCACCGCACACCTCATCCGCGCCGGTCGGCCGCCGGATGTCGCGGTGATCGACGGCCGCACCGAACGCGAACGCGTCGACGCGGCCATCGAACGCGACCTCCCCGGCGGGGACATCTCCGTGACGAACCCGCCGGCGACGCTCTCCCGAGACCTGCTCCAGGCGCTCGTGGCCGCTCTCGACGCCGCAGAGCCAACCGTCATCCGCGTCGACGGCGAGGAGGACCTGGCGGCGCTGCCGGCCATCCTCGCGACGCCCCGCGGTGGCTGTGTCGTCTACGGCCAACCGGGCGAGGGGATGGTGCTCGTACCCGTGACCGACGAGACGCAGGCCCACGCCCGCACCCTGTTTTCGCGACTCGACGGCGACATCGACGCCGCGCTCGCACTCCTCGGCGTCGCGTAGGGCCGGCGGAGACGGTCGCCTGCCGCTTCGTAATCCTTTTGTCCAGTTCGGGACGACGTACGTGTAACTGAACGATGGACATCGATATCATCGAGGAAGACGAGAACCCCATGTTGCACCGGACGGACGTCAGATTCCAGGTCACCCACGAGGACGCGACCCCGTCGCGTCTCTCGGTTCGTGACAGTCTCGCGGCCAAGCTCAACAAAGACTCTTCGGAAGTCGTCGTCCACGAACTCGACACGAAGTTCGGGATGCGCAAGACCGTCGGCTACGCGAAGGTGTACGAGAGCGCGGACCACGCCCGTGACGTGGAGCAGGACTTCATGCTCGTCCGAAACAAGATCAGCCCCGACGGTGAGGAGGCCGACGAGGCCGACGTGGAAGCCGAAGAGGCCTGACGACTCACGCGATGCGCGTGCTCGGCGTCGAGGGGACGGCGTGGGCGGCCAGCGCCGCTGTGTTCGAGTTCGACCCCGACGCCGTCGCGGACGCCGATCCCCCAGTCATCGAAACTGACGCCTACCAGCCGGAGAGCGGCGGCCTTCACCCGCGCGAGGCCGCCGAACACATGGGCGAGGCCATCCCTGCGGTGATCGAGACGGTTCTCGACGCCGCTGACGGCCCTATCGACGCCGTCGCTTTCTCACAGGGACCCGGTCTCGGTCCCTGTCTGCGCATCGTCGGTACCGCCGCGCGCGCCCTCGCCGGTACGCTCGACGTTCCCCTGATCGGCGTCAACCATATGGTCGCCCACCTGGAGATCGGTCGTCACGGCGCCGACTTCGACTCGCCGGTCTGTCTGAACGCCAGCGGCGCCAACGCCCACCTGCTCGGCTACCACGACGGCCGGTATCGCGTCCTCGGCGAGACGATGGACACCGGCGTCGGCAACGCACTCGATAAGTTCACCCGACACGTCGGCTGGTCACACCCCGGCGGCCCCAAAGTCGAAGAGGCGGCCAAAGACGGCGAGTATATCGACCTGCCCTACGTCGTCAAGGGGATGGACTTCTCCTTTTCCGGCCTGATGAGCGCCGCCAAGGCCGCGTACGACGACGGCGTCCCCGTCGAGGACGTCTGTTTCTCGCTGCAGGAGACCATCTTCGCCATGCTCACCGAAGTCGCGGAGCGCGCGCTCTCGCTCACCGGCGCGGACGAACTCGTCCTCGGCGGCGGCGTCGGGCAGAACGCCCGCCTCCGGGAGATGCTCGCGAGCATGTGCGAGGCGCGCGGCGCGGAGTTTTACGCGCCAGAGCCGCGGTATCTCCGCGACAACGCGGGGATGATCGCGGTCCTCGGCGCGAAGATGTTTCTCGCGGGGGAGCGTCTCGATGTCGACGACTCCGCCGTCGACCCCAACTGTCGGCCCGACGAGGTGGCGGTCACGTGGCGCGACGACGAGTCAGTCACGCTCACGCCCACGGCGGGAGATGAACGCCGCGGCGCCGAAGCCGTCGTGACGGTCGAGCAGGCCGGCGAGGGGGATGCGCCCGCCGTCGACGGCGCCGCCAGCGTCGTCAAGCGGCGCGTGCCGAAGGCGTACCGCCATCCCGAACTCGACGCCCGCCTCCGTCGCGAGCGGACGGTCGCCGAGGCCCGTCTCACCAGCGAGGCGCGGCGGCACGGCGTCCCCACGCCCGTCGTGTTCGACGTGGACGTGGCCGAGGCGACGCTCACGTTCGAACACGTCGGCGACCGGGACCTGGCGGCCGCACTCACGCCCGCCCGCGCTCGCACCGTCGGCGAACACCTCGCGACGCTCCACGAGGCCGGCATCGTCCACGGCGATCCCACGGTGCGGAACGTCCGCATCGAGGACGGCCGCCTGTTTCTCATCGATTTCGGCCTCGGCTACCACAGCGGTCACGTCGAGGACCACGCGATGGACCTCCACGTCTTCGGCGGGAGCGTCCGGGGCACAGCCACGGAAACGGCGGCCGCGGACGTGCTGTCGGCGTTCGAGGCGGGCTACGCCGCCGTCGGCGACGAGGCGGTCATCTCACGGCTTCGGAAGATAGAGCGGCGGGGACGGTATCAGTAGGTCAATCCGCACAGAGGAGCGCCTCGGCGTCGTCGCGGTCGTCGACGACGCGGTGGCAGTCCGGACAGCGGAGCTGGCGGTGATCGGCGACCGTTTTGACGTGCCAGTCGCCGTCGACGGGGCTGGTGTGGCCACACGCCGGGCAGAACAGCGCCGACTTGCGGTGCGTGTCGTCGGGGGCGGGGTCCGACGGGGCAGGGGTGGCGGAACTCATTACGCATGGTTGGGGTCCGAGACGGATAATTCTGGCGCCAGAGGCCACAAAACGGTCGATAATGAACGATTCGCTTTCGAGCGAAGCACGGACGGAGGCCGCTCGGCCGGCCTCGGTCGTCGCACGGCACCGCCGGCGCTCCCGAGGAGAAACGATTTATCCCGGGGCGCCGTACGATCGGACATGGTCGACAAACCGCAATCCGGAACGATTCTGGGTGTTCCCTACAACTTCGAACGCCCCAGCCTCGGCCGACTGCTCTCCGCCCACTGGAAACCCGGCGAGGGGATGGTCGTCGAGAAACCGTTCGGCATCGGCTACACGCTGAATCTGGCGAACTGGCGCTCCTGGCTCGTCGTCCTCGTCGCGGGCGTCCTGCTCTGGCAGGAGCGCGGCGGCGAGAGCACCGAGACGGACGAGGCGGCCGACGACCCCGTCGAAGTCGTCGTCGACGACTAGGGCGTGGAATCGGAGTACGCCTTCGAACTGGCGCTGTGTACCCACCTCGAACGGACCCGGGACTGGGTGCTCGGACGCCAACTCGGCGCTGCCGTCGCGAATCCTGGCTCCCGCGTCACCGACGTCTGTGGCGTCGTTCCCGGCTCCGAGTTCGACCGCCGCGCTGCGATCACGAGCGAGACGATCCCGCCCCGCGCCGTCGAGAGTGCGGTCGGCCCCGGCCGTGCGGTCGATCCGACCGCTGCCTTCGACTGCTCTCCTGAGGTCGCCCAGCGCACCGCCGACCGCGCGGTCGAGGTCGGCTTTTTCGAGACCGAACGCGAGGGGAGTCGACGCCACGTCCGTCAGACCACCCGGTACCCCGACTGGATCGACCGCCTCGTCGGCATCGAAAACAAACCCGACCTCGGTCGACCCGGCGATCTCGAACGACAGCTGCGCCACGATGTCTCCCTCGGGCTGTTCGACACTGTCGTCCTCGCGACCGAGAGCTACGTCACGGGTGCCCACTTGAACCGCATCCCCGACGCGGTCGGCATCTGGCGGTTCGAGGCCGGAGACGAGTCGGCCACCGGCGACCTGACCGTCGTCCGTGAGCCGACCCCGCTCGATCCCGAGACGACGGGCGTCGAACCCCTCACCGACCACCCGCTCCGGACCGACGTGGAGTTCGTTTCACCGTCGGCGAAGGCGCAAAAGCGCCGAGCGATCGCCGAACGCGCTTACGGCAAGGGGTGGCGTCCCCGCGACTACCCCGCCTGCGCGTCGATGTGCCCGACCGACGACGGCCGTCCCTTCTGTGCCGCGTTCGACCGCGTTGTCGACCCCGGGACCGACTGCGGGCCGGCGTGTTCGGCCTACGAACCGGGTGAGTCGCCAGCCGTGGACCGAGCCGCCTTGCGCGACGCCCGGACGCCCTGGGTCGCCGACCCCGAGGGCGTCACGCGCCGGCAGACCGGCCTCGATCAGTTCACCTGAGGGCGTCGATGGCCGCCACTACCGTGACGGCGACGCCGATGGCAACGCCGACGGCGAGCGCCCGTCGCGGGTCGACGGTGTCGAGAACGAGCACCGCGACGGCGGTCCAGATCAGTACGCCCGCGAGGCCGCTCGCGGCCCCACGGCCGATCGTCGAGACGACGGTCATACGCCTGGCTTGAGACGGAGTCTTATAACTGTCTTCCGGTGGGTCGCTGTCCCGTCCGGGCGGTCACCGGTACTGACGTACAAGGACCCGTATGAGTCGGGCGCTCATTCAAGCTCGTACACTTCGCCGTCGACGGCGAGCGGGTCCTCGAACGCTTCGTCGGCCGGATAGAAATGCGCCAGATGCACCAGCCGCGTCCGCGTGGCGCCGAGTTCGGCCGCCAGGTCGAGCGCCCCCTCGCGAGTCATGTGTTTCGTGCCGAACGTCCGCGGCACGCCCTCGTCGTCGTGGTCTTTGCCGCCGAGCGGATGATGCTCGCACACCGACGCGGGGACGATGGCGTCGGCCAGCAGGAGGTCGGGATCCGCGAGCGCCGCCCGCGACGCCTCCGGAATGTCGTAGCTCGTATCGCCCGTAAGCGAGCATTTCGCCCCCGTTTCGGGGTCTTCGATGACGACGCCGTAACACCGGAGCGGTGGGTGATCGACGGGAACGAACCGAACGTCCAGGCCACAGATGCGGAACCGTTCGCTCGGGGTCTGGTTGTGGACGGTCACCCGGTCGAGATAGTCGTATTTCCGGCGGATGGTGTCCGCGACGCTCTCGTCGGTGGCCGGATCGGTGACGTTCGCCGCGTGGACGGGTAGGTTATCGAAGACGCGATACGCGTTTCCCAACCCATCGAGATGGTCGAAGTGGATATGGGTCACCAACGCGGCGTCGGGCAGGGGCACGTCCTGGGTGAGAAACTGGTGTCTGAAATCGGGGCTGCAGTCCACCAGCAGCGACTCGCCCGTCCGATCGTTTTCGACGTGGACCGAGAAGCGCGAGCGTTCGACATCGAGTTCCCGAGCGCGCCGGCAGGTGGCACACTCACACCCGACGGTCGGCGTCCCCGTCGTGTCGCCGGTGCCAAGGAGCGTCACCCGCATTCGTTCGGCCGTTGTCCCCCGGTGGTCTTAGTGGCCGCGGTTCGAGCAGCCCCGTCAGCGGCCGCATGAGCACTGACCGACGCGACCCCGGCAGCACCGAACTATCACCGCCGAGTGGTCGATTCCGGCGAGCGCGACTCCCGACGGCGGTCAGATACCGATGTGTTCCTTGATGAGATCGTCGTCCTGCAGTTCCTCGATGCTCCCCGACTCGACGATCCGGCCGTTTTCGATGACGTAGCCCCGGTCGGCTATCGCGAACACGAGGTCGATGTTCTGTTCGACGAGGACGACGGGAATGCCCTCGTTCCGGTGGATCTCCGGGATGATCTCGCCAATCTCCTCGACGATCGAGGGCTGGATCCCCTCCGATGGCTCGTCGAGGAGGATGAGTTTGGGGTTGGTTATCAGCCCGCGCGCGATGGCGAGCATCTGCTGTTGGCCGCCGCTGAGCGTCCCACCCTTCTGTTCGAGTCGTTCCTCCAGAATCGGGAAGTACTCGTAGATCTGCTCGCGGTCGACCGGCTGCCGGTCGCCCACGGCGTACGTTCCCATCTGGAGGTTCTCGTCGATGGTGAGGTCGGGGAAGATCTCGCGCCCCTGTGGAATGAGCGTGATCCCCCGGCGCGCGCGTTCGTGCGACGAGAGGTCGGTCACGTCTTCACCCCGGAACGTGATCGTCCCCGAATCCGGTTCGAGCGCGCCGGCGATGCTTTTCAGGAGCGTCGTCTTGCCCATCCCGTTGCGCCCGAGGACGGCGAGGATTTCGTCCTCCTCGCAGTGCAGCGAGAGGTCGTTGATGATTCGGGTCTCCCCGTACGAGACGTTCAGTGCGTCGATGTCGAGTACCATCTATCATCCACTCCCGAGATACACGTTCTGTACCTCCTCGTTCTCCTCGATTTCCTCGACGGGGCCCTGTGCGAGGACCGATCCCTGGTGGAGGACCGTAACCGGCGAGGACAGTCGTCTGACGAATTCGATGTCGTGTTCGATGGCGATGAGCGACGTCTCTTCCTGTTCGTTGATGGACGTGATCAGGTCCGCCGTTCGCATCGTTTCGTCGGTCGTCATGCCCGCGGTCGGCTCGTCGAGCAAGATGAGACGCGGGTCGTTCGCGAGCACCATGCCGATTTCGAGCCACTGTTTCGTGCCGTGGTCGAGCGCCCCGGCCGGCTCGTCGACGCGGTCCGCCAGTTCGATGAGATCCAGAATCTCCGTCAGTCGTGCCTCTCCGTCTGCTGGCTTGTCCTCACCGAACGCGATGCGGATGTTTCGCCGCACGCTCATCTCGTCGTACACCGAGGGGGTCTGATACTTCCGGACCATCCCGCGTTGGGCGATTTCGTGAATATCCTCCCCCGTGATGTCCTCTCCGTCGAAGTAAATCTGTCCGGAATCGGGGGTCAGGACGCCGGTGATGAGGTTGAAGAACGTTGTCTTCCCGGCCCCGTTGGGACCGATGATGCACTGAATCTCCCCTTCCGGCATCTCGTAGTCGAGATGGTCCGTGGCGACGACGCCGTCGAACTCCTTGACTAGGTCCACGGTACGCAAGATTGCGCTCACAGTTTCTCACCCCAGTCGTACCGGTCGGCGACGTAGCCGACGACGCCTTTCCGGAAGGTCACAACCACTGCGATGAATATCAGGCCGAGGATCAGGATGTACCGGTCCGCGACCAGCGAGCTCAGTCCCGTCGACGCGGCGTTGATCAGGATTCCACCCGTGATGGCTCCCAGAAGTAGTCCCCGGCCGCCGACCGCGACCCAGATGACCACTTCCGTCGAGAGGACGAACCCGGTCACCGGCGGCGAGACGAACTGTGCGAGCGTGGCGTACAGGGCGCCGGCGACGCTGGCGAGCGCGCCCGCGACCATGAACACCAGCGTCTTGTAGCGCGCCGTGTTGTACCCGAGACTCTTCGTCCGGGCCTCGTTTTCCTTGATGGCGAGCAGCGTCTCGCCGAAGTCGGAGCGGACGATGCGTCGACAGACGAGATATCCGCCGACGAGCGCGAGCAGGGCGACGTAGTAAAACAGGCGGTCGTTGCTGAGCTGGTAGTTGAACACGCCGGGAATCGAGACGGCCATCCGTGGCAGGTAGATGCCGTTGAAGCCGCCGAAGACGCTCGTCACGCTGACCGCGAGCTGTTCGAGGATCACCGACAGCGCGAGTGTGATGATGACGAAGTAGACGTCTTTCACGTCCGAGTAGAACAGGAACAGGCCGAGTACGCCGGCGATCCCGCCCGTGACTAGCGGCGCCAGTACCAGGGCCACGTACGCCGGGTTGATGCCCGGGACGAACGTGTACTGGAACGACCACGCCATGATATATGCGCCGAGGCCGAAGAAGGCTGCCTGGCCGAAGCTGAGGATGCCAACGTAGCCCCACAGGAGTCCGAGACTCAGCGCCAACAGTGCGAACAGGTAGTACTGTGCGGCGAGGAAGGCGAAATACGGACTCAACACTGCCGGGAGAAGGAACGCGATCACGGCACCAGTCAGTATCACTTTCGCCGACCCCGATGCGTCACCAAACGCGACTTTCGTTCGGTCGATATACGACATTTATGTTCCTCCGAACAGCCCCTCGGGTTTCAGTCGGATGACGACGATCGCGAGGGCGAACACGACCGTCTGTGCGAACGTCTGTGAACTGACGAACGAGAGCGCCGCCGCCGACCCGCCAATGAGTCCGGCCCCACCGAGCGTCCCTGCGAGCAACTGCCCCGTTCCGCCGACGATGACGACGAAAAAGGACTGGACGAGATACCCCAGCCCGGTTCGTGGGTCGGCGCCGACGATGGGCGCGACGGCGGCCCCGGCCAAGCCGGCCAGGCCAGCGCCAATCATGAACGTCCACATGTAGATGGAGCGGACGTCGGTCCCGAGCAGCCCCGCCATCTCGTCGTTCTGGATGACTGCGCGGGATTTGACACCGAAGTCGGTGTATTTGAACGTCGCGTACGTCACCACTAGCAGGGCGGCAGCGAGCGCCGTCAGGAAGATCCGGTACCGGGGGAGGTTCGCTCCCAGGATTTCGATCGGCGCCGAATACGGGTTCGGGACCGACTGGGCGCTCGTGCCGAAGATGACCTTGATGAGTTCCTGAATCACGAGCGCGAACCCCCAGGTCGCCAACAGCGTATCGACCGGTCGGTCGTAGAGCCGGTTGATCACCGTTCGCTCCATCACGAGACCGACGAGCGCGACGACGACCGGCGCGATGAGGAACGCAGCCCAGATGCTCAGTCCCGCGCTGGTGACCGCGTACGCGACGTACGCACCGGCGGTTATCAGGGCGCCGTGGGCCAGATTGATCACGCCCATCATCCCGAAGATGATCGCCAGCCCTAACGCCGCCACGATCAGTATCGACGTGGCGAACAGGGTCTGGCTGATGATGCTGGCGAAGTCGATCATTTCGGCGGAGCTACTGGCCCTTCCCGAGCGGGAACTCACAGTTCGCCGTTGCCGGGGTCACCGACTCCTGGTGATCGATGATTTCGAACATCCCCTCGAAGTCGTTGGGGTCGGACCAGTCGTCGGGCACCTGCACGAGATACGAGGGCAGCACCATCTGGTGGTCCTGCTCGCGCATCGTCACGTCGCCCTGTGGCCCGGTGAACGACTGTCCTTCGAGGCCGCTGATGATGTCGTCGGTGTTGACCGACCCGACTTCGTTCGCCGCGTTCGCGAACATGTGGCCGGCATTGTACATCGCGGCGCCGACGGTGTCCATCCCGGCGTCCTCGCCGTACTGCGATTTCACCTTGTCGACGAACTGGTTGTTGAGGTCCGTGTCGATGGTCTGGAAGTAGTCGAAGCTCACGTAGGTTCCCTGGGAGGCCTGCGGACCCTTCCCCTGCGTGGCGAACTCCTCGTCGTCGACGGTCCAGTAGGTGAACTCCTCGTTGAGTCCGCGGCTGTAGAACTGCTTGGCGAAGGCGATGGTGTCCGTGCCGGTGAGCGTGCCGAAGACGATGTCGGCGTCGGAGTTCGAGATGCGCGAGAGCACCGACCCGAAGTCGGACGTGCCGAGCGGGATGTACTCCTCGCCCACGACGTTCCCGCCCAGCTCTTCGAGGGACTGCTTGACGCGCTGGTTGGTGTACCGCGGCCACACGTAGTCGGAGCCGACCATGTAGAAGTTCGACCCGTGCTCGGAGGTCATGTAGTCCATCCACGGGGCCGCCTGCTGGGACGGCACGATGCCGAACATGAACAGGAGGTCGTTACACGTCCCCGGGAAGTTCTCCTGGTCCTGTCCCTCGTAGAAGGTGGGGTAGAGCAGAACCTTGTCCTCCTGAGTCACCACGGGCGCCGCGGCGTTCCGCGAGGCGCTGCTGAACGTGCCCGCGACGACATCGACGTTGTCCTGGCGGATCACTTTCTGGGCCTTCTCGGTGACGGTGCTGGGATCGGTCTGCGTGTCCTCGACGATGACCTCCACGTCGCGGCCGTTGATGCCACCGTTGTCGTTGACCTCCTGCATCGCGAGTTCGAACCCTCGACGGTGGGCTTCGCCGTAGACGGTCCATGCACCGCTGAGCGGCGAGAGGACGCCGACCCGTACCGGTCCCGAACTGCCGCCACCGCCGCCACCGATACAGCCAGCGAGGGCCGTCACGCTGGCTGACGCCGCGCCGGTTTGGAGCAATCGCCGCCGGCTCAGTCGTGGGTGCCCTGTCGACTCCGGTTCTGCATCTCGTTGAGACATAGTACCTCTAACTGCGCTCCTCCGGCATATAGTTTATTTATACTGGATGAAAGGTAATATTTTGAGATATCCGTGGCACAGTCGGACGAATACGTTTATGAATGTGGCCCCTGGGCAATCGAGCAGCCATGACCGATGACACACCACCGATCGACGAGAGTCGCTTGCGGGCCGACATCGAAGCGACGGCTGCCTTCGGTGCCGTCGACGCCGACGAGGGACGGGGACGGACGGTCCTCACCGGCACGCCGGCGAACGGTCAGGCGCGGGACCGACTCGTCGACCGTCTGGAAGACGCGAACATGAACGTTCGCGTCGACGCGGTGGGAAATATCGCCGGTCGCTGGACGCCGCCCGGCGCGGATCCGGACGCTGCGCCCATCGCCGTCGGGAGTCATCTAGACTCCGTGCCCCGCGGCGGTATCTTCGACGGCGTTCTCGGGGTGTACGCGGGGGTCGAGACGGTCCGGGCGCTGCAGGTGGCAGAGCGATATCCCGACTGCCCCGTAGATGTCGTCTCGTTCACGGAGGAGGAAGGGACGCGCTTTGCCGACGGCCTCCTCGGATCCTCCGTGGCCGCCGGGCACCGGTCCGTCGAGGACGCGCTCGCGCTCACCGACGACGACGGAATCACGCTGGCCGACGCACTCGACGACATCGGGTATCGGGGCGAGGGGCGACTCGATGCAGCCGGCTGGGACGCTTGGCTCGAACTCCACGTCGAACAGGCGACGCGGCTGGAGCGGGCCGGCGTCCCGGTCGGCGTCGTCACGACCATCGCTGGCGTTACCCACGGCGAAGTGACCGTGACCGGCGACGCGAACCACGCTGGATCGACCCCGATGACCGAGCGGACCGACGCGCTGACAGCGGCGAGCGAACTCGTCCTCGCGGTCGAAGACGCGGCCACGGCCGACGGGGCTCCCGACACGCTGGTCGGCACCGTCGGCCATCTCGACGTCTCGCCCGACGCGGTCAACGTCATCCCCGGCGAGGTCGAACTGAGCCTCGACGTGCGGGATGTCAGCGCCGACGCCATCGAGGGCGTCGTCGAGACGCTCATCCGGGAGCTGTCGCGTCTCGAAGCGGAGCGTGGGGTGGCGACGGCACTCGTTCGGGAGTTCGATCAGGAACCGACGGATATGAGCCTGCGTCTCAGGGAGTCGGTCCACGCCGCCGGCGACCGGCTCGGCGTCGAGACGCTCGACCTCCACTCCGGCGCCTTCCACGACACCATGTCCGTCGCGGACGTGACGGACGCCGCCCTACTCTTTGCCCCCTCGCGCGACGGCGTCTCTCACAGCCCCCGTGAGTGGACCGACTGGACGGACTGTGCGACTGCGACGGCGGTGCTCGCGGAGGCTGTCGCCTCGATGGGTGGTGCGTGACTGCGCCGTCGCGCTATCACTAACGCTTTTGCTCTACCCGCCCCTACTGTACGGTATGTCACAACCTGACGCGGTCGAACGGGACGCGCCGATCGTCGACGAACGCCAGCCGGGACGGGAATCGCTCGTCACGATCGCCTGTGCACAGTTCGAACCGCGGGTCGGTGACCTCGAGGGGAACCGCGAGAAGTCCTGCGAGTTCATCGAGAACGCCGCCGAGCAGGGCGCCGATTTCATCGTGTTGCCGGAACTCGCCAACTCGGGGTACGTCTTCAACTCCCGCGAGGAGGCACGGTCGCTCTCCGAACCGATCCCCGAGGGGGAGACGGCACAGCGATGGATCGACCTCGCCGCGAAACACGACGCCTACATCGTCGGTGGCTACGCCGAACAGGACGGCGACCTGCTCTACAACTCGTCGATCCTCGTCGGTCCCGACGGCTACATCGGCACGCACCGGAAGGTGCACCTCTGGAACGAGGAGAAACTCTGGTTCGAACCCGGCGACGATGTCGAGGTGTTCGAGACGAAGATCGGTCGCATCGGGATGCAGATCTGTTACGACCAGTGGTTCCCCGAACTGACCCGGATTCAGGCGGGCAAGGGTGCCGACATCATCGCCGAACCGACGAACTGGGTGCCGATCAACGAGTACGAACAGTCGGGGCAGATGGACGAGGACGAACTCGCTCGGGCGAACTACCTTGCCGTCTCGAACGCCCACGTGAACACGGTCTGGTTCGCCTGTGCGGACCGCGTCGGCACCGAGCGCGGCCAGCCGTTCCTCGGTCGGAGTCTCGTCGTCGACCCCGCTGGAAACCCCATCGCGGGCCCCGCGAGCCAGGAAGACGAGGAACTCCTCTTGGTCGAGGACTGCAACCTCATGGACGCCCGGAAACAGAAGACCTGGAACGACCACAACGTCATCCCGCGGGACCGACGCACCGACCTCTACGACGAACTCTGTGGCTACGACGACGACGCACACGCGTTCTGATTGCTGCCGCCGGTTTTTTGGAGCACTGTGCCAGCTCGAAGTTCACTACACGATCTGTTGGAACCGCGACGAAACTGCGGGTAACTCAGTACCGCGACGGCATGTACGCCATGCCGAGCAGCATGATCGCCGTGGCGAAACTCACGATGGAGACGCCCCAGAGACCGTTGACGTGGCCGTGGTACTCGTCGATCTCTGCGGTCTGGCGCTCGTACACGCCGTAATCGCTTTCGAGGACCAGCGTGCTGTTGTCGGGGAAGTACGCGACGTACTGCTGCCCGCTGAGCGTGACGTTGGCCTCGTTATCGACCTCGACCGTGTTGGTCCGCGGCGCGGTCCACGCGAGCGTCACGCTCTCGCTGGCGACGCTGTCGACCGTCGTTGCGTTCCCCTGGTACTGGAGGCGGTCGCCCTCGCTGTACTGCGTGGACGCCGGCGCCGGGAAATACTCGCTGGCCGGCGTGAGCGTGCGGTTCTCGCCGGACTCCTCGACGACGTACTCGGTGCCGTTCACGGTGACGAGTTCGTCACGGACGTTCGGATCCTCCTGGAGGATGGCGCTCCGGTTGATCTCCTCCTGTAGCCGGAACGTCGTCGGATCGTCGCCCTCGCCGACGACGACGCGGTACTGGTCGTCTTGGTACGTGACGGTCGCGTTGTGCTCCCAGGTCGCGGTGTAGCGTGCCGAGTCGTTCGTCCACGAGAGTTCGCCCGAGCGGGTGACGCTCGCGCCGCCGCCGTGGCCGCCCCCGCCGGATGTCTCTGCGGTGATCGCCGAGACGGTGTACTGCCGGTCGTCGACCGAGAACTGATCGCCCTGTGAGAGCCGGTGGTCCGGATCGTCGAACTCGACGGTCGGCGCAGTGGCCGTTGCGATCACCGAGTACGACGCCGCGCCGAGCACGATAAAGAACGCGACGTAGATGGCCGCAGCGCGTCGTTGCATACGTGGGGCCTAGTCCACCCCGCGTATAACGATTACTATAGCGTTAGTCGGGCCGATTTCGGGGGCACGGCGCGCCCGCTCGACCGAGTTAAATGATCCGGCCAAACCCATACGCTCGGGATGACCGACAGGTTTTGTATCGACCTACCCCTAGGCGGAGTATGACCTCCGGCGTCGTCTTGCTCAACTTCGGCGAACCGACGGGGACGGACCGTGACACCGTCGTCGACTACCTCGAGCGCATCTTCTTTGCGAACGCGTCGATCGAGGGGGAGGCGACCGAGCGGGAGGCCCGAGAGCGGTCTCGCCAACTGGCCGAACGCCGCGCCCCCGGTCTTCTTGAGGAGTACGAGGAAGTCGGCGGCTCGCCGCTCATCGACCACGCCAGCGCGCAGGCGTCGCTGCTCGGCGACGAACTCGATCGCCGCGGCTACGACGTCGAAACCTATCACGGTATGCAGTACACGGCGCCGTTCATCACCGACGCGGTGGAGGCCGCCCGCGACGACGGCGTGGATCACCTGGTCGGCCTGCCCGTCTACCCCCTCTGTGGCCCCTCGACGACCGTCCAGTCGCTCGACGAACTCGACGAGGCGCTCGACGAGGTGGGATGGGACGTTCCCACCGACCGGCTCACCGGCTGGCACAAACACCCCGCGTACACCCGCACCCGCGTCGATAACATCCGATCGTTCGTCGAGGCGAACGACCTCTCGCTCGGCGGCGACACGCGCCTCGTCTTCTCCGCCCACGGCACGCCCCAGTACTATCTCGACGAAGGCAGCCGCTACGAGGAGTACGTCGAGGAGTTCTGTGACGTGGTGGCTGCGTCGCTCGGCGTCGACGACTACGCACTCGGCTACCAGAACCACGAGAACCGCGATGTGGACTGGACCGACCCCGACGTGGAGGATGTCATCGAAACCGTCGACGCCGAACGGGTCGTGGTCGAACCGGTGAGCTTCATGCACGAACAGAGCGAGACGCTCTCGGAGCTCGACATCGAACTCCGCGAGGAGGCCGAGGAGCGCGGGCTCGACTTCTACCGCGTGCCCATCCCCTACGACGACGAGCGGTTCATCGGCGCGCTCGCGGATCTGGTCGAACCCTTCGTCGCCGGCTACGACCCTGAATACGCCGGCCTCAGACAGTGTGAGTGTCGTGACGAACCCGGGACGATGTGTCTCAACGCCCCTCACGACGCATGAGGGTCGGCATCGTCGGCGCGGGGATCACGGGGCTCGCCCTCTCGCAGTATCTCCGCGAACGGGGCGTCGACTCCATCGCGTTCGAGGCGGCGTCGGAGCCGGGCGGCGTGATCCGCTCCAGTCGCGTCGACGGCCGCATCCTCGAACACGGCCCTCAGCGAACGCGCCTGACGCCGGCCATCGAGGAACTCGTCGAGGCGTGTGACCTCCGTTCGGCCCTGCGGACGGCGGACACCGACCTCCCGCTCTACGTCTACGCCGATGGCCGCCTCCGGCGGGTGCCGTTCTCGCCACGACAGTTCCTGACGACCGACCTGCTCTCGACCCGCGGGAAACTGCGGCTGCTCGCGGAGCCGCTGACCGAGGGCGCCCGCGACGACGAGACGGCGGGTGAGTACTTCACCCGGAAGTTCGGCCCCGAGACCTACCGCAACCTGGTCGAACCCCTGTTCGGCGGCATCTACGGGTCCGATCCGAAGGAGATGCCCGGCAAGTACGCCCTGCAGACGGTCCGTAAGATGGAGCGCTCGGGGAGCCTCGTCCGCGCCGTGGCCCACCGCGCGCTCACCGACGCCGAGCGCCCGCCGCCGGTGTCGTTCGACGACGGCATGGCCCAACTCCCCCGCGCACTGTACGAACGCAACGCCGACCGGGTGGAACTGGAGACGCCGGTCGAGGGGATCCACGCCGCCGGCGACGGCTATCGCCTCGACACTGCGGACGAAAGCGTCACCGTCGACAGCGTGGTCGTCACCACGCGTGCGGATGTGGCCGCCGGCTTACTGGAGTCGGTCGACGCCGAGAGCGCCCGCGCGCTCCGCCGTCTCTACTACAACCCGCTGGCGTACGTCCACCTCGTCTCGGACGCCGACCCGGACGGCTACGGCTATCAGGTCCGCCACGACGAATCCCTCGACACCCTCGGCGTGACGTGGAACGCCAGTCTGTTCGACCGCGACGGGGTCTACACCTGCTTCCTCGGCGGGATGCAGAACCCGGACCTGGTCGACCGCTCGGACCGCGAACTCGGTCGCATCGCTCGCGAGGAGTTCGAGGCGGTGATGGGCGCGTCGGCCGAGGTGTGCAACATCACGCGGCACCCCCGCGGCATGCCCGCCTACGACGGGTCGTGGACGGCGATGGAGGCGGTCGACCTCCCGGACGGTATCACGCTGGCGACCAACTACGCCGGCCGGATGGGCGTGCCCTCCCGCGTCAGGGAGGCGAAACGCCTCGCCGACGGGTTCGCCGAGGCGGCCTAGCGCTCGACCGATTTCGCCGTCTCGACGAACGCGCGCACGGACTCGACGGGCGTGTCCCGGTGGACGCCGTGGCCGAGATTGAGGATGTGGCCGCGCGGGCCGGCGGCGTCGATGACCTCACGCGTCTTCTCGCGAACGAACGACTGCTCCCCGAACAGATACTGCGGATCGAGATTCCCCTGTACCGGCCGGTCGCCGAGTTCGGCGCGCGCGTCGCCCATGTCGACGGTCCAGTCGAGGCTGACGACATCCGCACCAACGGCGTCGAGCTGGTCCAGTCGCCCGCCCATGTTGCGCACGAAGACGATGGATGGCACCGAGAGCCCGTCGAGGATTTCGCGGTGCAGCGGCAGGACGAACTCGCGGTAGTCCGCGGGCGACAGCACGCCCGCGTACGTGTCGAACAACTGCACCACGTCGGCGCCGTTGGCGGCCTGATACTCCAGATAGTCGCGCACGACGTCGGCGAAGGCCGAAAGGAGGGTGCGGAAGGCCTCGGGGTGGCGCGCGCGGAATCGTCGGACGGGGCCGTGGTTGCGCGAGGCACCGCCCGCGACGGCGTAGGACGCGAGGGTAAAGGGTCCGCCGGCGAATCCGATGATTGCGGTCTCGTCGCCCACCTCGTCGACCAGTTTCGTCAGCAGGTCGCCCACGAACGACAGATCGTCGGCGACATCGCCACGGGGGCGCTCCGCGTCGTCCGGCCCCTCGACCGGATTCTCGACGACCGGCCCGACGCCGCTCTCGATGTGGTAGTCGAACCCCAGCGGTTCGAGCACGGTCAGGATGTCGGAGAACATCACCAGTCCGTCCGGTTCGTACAGGTCCCACGGGAGGAGCGTGATGCGCTTGGCCACGTCGGGCGTCTCGATGGCCTCGCGGAAACTGTACTCGGCGCGGATCTCCCGGTACTCCGGGATGTGGCGCCCGGCCTGTCGCATCAACCAGACGGGCGGGCGGTCGGTTCGTTCGCCCCGAGCCGCGCGGACGAGGAGGTGCGTCATGGGGGGTGATTGGACTCCGGGTGGCTAAGTATTCGGATTCGATTCGGTCTGTGGTGGCGTGACGCCGCAGCCGTTGTTGTAATTTGGACAACTGTTTTTACCCCTGGACGACCGACGGTGGAGCGCTGCCACTGCCAGGTGCCGATGACCACCACGACCGACTCCCTCGGCTGCTGTCCGCGCTGTGGGGAGTCGATTCCGTCGGCGTGGACGCTCATCGAATACGAAACCGGCGTGTTCGCCGAGTGTCCCGCCTGCGAGGCGGTCGTCGACCCCGACTGACGCCGATCCCCCCTGTTTCCCGGCGTCGACGACCGGAACCGACGGTCTCCCGTACGAGGCTCGCGACGCCACTCACCGCCGAGCGCGACCGCGGTCGATCCCGTAGAGCGCCAGCGCGAGCACGCTCGTCGCCAGGCCGACGGCGACGTACAGGCCGAGTATTTCGCGCGGGGCTGTCACGATCGGTTCCCCCTTCACCCAGACGAGATACACTCGCGCGAGCGCCCCGCCGGCGAGGGCGGAGGCGAGAAATCCGGCGAAACTGATGACGCCGACGCAGATGGCCCACGCGACACACGCCGACCGGGTGCGGCCGAGTCGGGCAGCATCCCAGTACACGAGCGCCGAGAGGGCCGGTGACACGAGGAGACCGAGTACGGCGACGAGCGCAGTCATGGATGGGTCTCCGTCGATTCGGATATAAACGCTCCGCTGGGGTGATCGTGGCTCGACGCGATGAACGTCAGCAGCGTATTTGTGTCTCGATCACGTACCACACGGCATGGAACCCCGCCTCATCGACGGGGACAGTCCGTCGGGCATGGACATCACGCTCCTCGGTCTGATCGCCGTCATCGTCGGTGGCTATGGGCGGTCGCTTTCGGTCCCTGCCGGCACCGCGCCCGATCTGATCCGCTTTTTCTCCGTGCCGCCGGAGCGCACCTACCCGGCCGTGATGCCCCAGGACAAGGCGCTGTTGCTGTTGAACGATCCGTCCATCGCCCGGTCGCGGCAGACGACCGCCGAGACCGCCGTCTCGCTCGACGGCGTCTGGACGCTCGTGGCGCTCGTCGGCGTCATGCTGGTGATCGCCGGTCCGGTTCTCGTCTGGCTCGACCGCGACTAGGCCGGCGCCTCGAGTTCGCGATCGTCGTCCATCCACTCCTGGGCCCAGTCGCCGATGGCGTCGAACACCGGGCAGAGCGACTGCCCCTTCTCCGTCAGCGAGTAGTACGTGGCCACCGGGGCGTCCTCCTCCATCCGTCGGTCGACGAAGCCCATCTCCTGCAGGTCGTCGACGACTCGCGAGAGCGTCCGCGAACTCGCACCCGTCGACCGTTTGAGTTCGTTGAACCGTTTCTCCTCGCCCTGTAGGTCGTGGAGGACGGCCAGTCGCCACTGCGAACCGATCTGTTCGAGCGAGTCGATGACGTAACACGTCTCGGCCTCGTCGTTCGCTGGCGTCGTCATACCGACACCAGGACTCCCGTTTGGTTAGCAGTTCCGATCCGAATCAGGTAACGAAATGTTAGTTCTCCCGGTAACACTGTCGTCACCTGGTAACATAATTGGCAGATAACGTATATATCCGCGCGCCACATACCATCGATGCGATGACCGAACTGAGTACGATGTCGTCCGATGTATCGCTGTCAACGACCGCTGTGGCAACGGTGGTGGTCTGATGGTCTTCGACACTGCTGGCGCCGGCGCCGCCTTCCTCGTCGCGCGCGTGCTGTTCGGTGGCGTTTTCGCATTCACCGGCCTGAATCACTTTCTGGACGCGGAGAGCATGATCGGCTACGCGGACGCGAAAGGCGTCCCTGCGGCGTCGCTCGCGGTCCCCTTCTCCGGCGGTCTGCTCATCGCTGGCGGCCTCGGCATCATCCTCGGCGTCTATCCGACAGTGGCGGCTGGCGCCATCGCCGTCTTCCTCATCGTCTCGACGCCCAAGATGCACGACTTCTGGAACGCACCGCCGGATCAGAAACAGGGCGAGACCAACAACTTCCTGAAAAACGTCGCTCTCCTCGGTGGCGCGCTTGCGTTCCTCGTCTTCGCCAGCCAGGCGTGGCCGCTGGCGGCGAATCTCGGCCTGTAATCGGCTCCAGCCGCACCGAGGCTTTGCTTTTATGATCGCCGTGATGCATAGCTAGGCCAATGCACACCGACTGGTTGCGCCGCGCCACGACCGGCCTGTTCGCGGTCGTGCTGCTCGCGTCGCGTCCCGGGGCCGCACACGTCGACTACGTCACCGAAGACGACGGCTCGGGGTCGAGCGTCACCGAGTTTCTGATGGCCGTGTTTTCGGACCCGCTCAACGTCGCGCTGCTCGTTGCCGGCGCCGTCGGCGTCACCGTCGCCGCCCTCGGCTGGCTCCGCTACGGCGACCACATCGAGGACGTGACGGTCACGCGGCGCACCCTCCGCTCCTACCAGCCGTATCTGGGCTGGCTCCTCCGGCTCGCGACCGGCCTCCCGCTCATGGGCGCCGGCTTCGCCGGCTACTACTTCTCGCCCATCGTCACCGTCGAGGTACGCCTGATCCAGGTCACCATCGCCTTCTTCCTCCTGTTCGGGCTGGCGACGCGACTGGCCGCCCTCGCCGGCCTCGTCGCCTATCTCGTCGGCCTGGCGACGTATTTCCCGGCGCTCCTGCACAGTTCCGAATACATCGCCGGCTTCCTCGGCATCCTCGTCCTCGGTCCCGGACAGCCGAGTGCCGACCTCCTGCTCCGCCGGCTGGTCGTCACTGACGGCACCATCATGAGCCGGTTCCGTGACGTGACGACGCCCGCCGACCTCCTCACCCGATTCGGCGTCGAGAAAGGCGTCGCGCCGCTGCTCATCCGCCTCTTTCTCGGCTTCAACTTCGCCTATCTCGGCCTGGTCGAGAAGTGGCTCACCCCCGGCCGCGCGCTCCAGGTCGTCGACAAATACGATCTGACCGCCGTGGTGCCCGTCGCCCCCGAGATGTGGGTGTTCGGCGCGGGCCTCGGCGAACTCGTCGTGGGGCTGTGTATCCTCACGGGGACGTTCACCCGGAGCGCCGCCGGCGCGGGTTTCATCATCCTCACCACGACGCTGTTCGGCCTTCCCGACGACCCCGTGCTCGCTCACATCACGCTGTTCGGCCTCACGTCCGCCCTGCTCATCACGGGCAGTGGCCCGTTCGCCGTCGACCGGACGGTGATCCCCGCGCTCCGTGACCGAATCGGCCGTCGCTCTTCGGACGCGTCGGAGACGGCCACGCCGGCCGACTGATACAAGTTCGTGTGAGTCAGTACGGTGGGTCGCCAAGACGGATCGTTGGCCCACCGGAACGTACAACCGTCCGTCTGACGACGTGGCGCCGGTACTGCCGCTGTCGGATCGATACGTCGAAGAACTGGCCGAGTGTCGACGCGGGCGCGCTACGGCGCCTCGCCCGTCTCGATGGTGAAGTCGTCTCTCGGGTAGGCCACACAGGTCAGCGTGTAGCCCTCGTCGAGTTCGTTGTCGTCGAGCATCTGCTGGTCGTTGTGGACGACGTAGTCCTCGGCGTTCCCGCCCGAGGTGATCTGGCCGGCACACGAGACACACTGGCCCTGCCGGCAGGCGTAGGGCAGGTCCCAGCCCTGGTCCTCGCCGGCTTCGAGGACCGTCTCGTTTTCGGCGACTTCGATGGTGTCGCCCTCCTTGGCGTATTCGACCTCGAAGGTGTCTGCTTCGTCGTCGGAGAGCGTCCACGGCCCTTCCTCCTCGCTGGCCGCCGCACCGCCTTCGAGTTCGGCGCCTTCCGCTTCGCCGCCGCCGGCACCGGCCGCGACGGCGCCACCGCCGCCCGCGCCGATGGCCCGGTTCATCGGTTCCGGGAAGTCCGTCTCCGGCACCGACTCCGCTCGGCGCTCGAGCACTTCCTGTGAGATGTCGGTGGTGGGCGTCCATCCCGTCCCCTTCGACAGGTGGAGCACAACGGCGGTGAGCGTCAGGGCCACGCCGATGCTCAGCCCCACCAGATTTACCTCGACCATGCGCGGCGGTACGAACGTGGGGGTTAAGGGGATTGTGATTGCCGGCACGTGAGCCGGTTCGTCACCCTCTCGGCGGTCGGATCACTCCCGCCGAACGACTTCGTGACGCCCGAACCCGTAGCGCAGGCGGTTGGCCAGTCGGCGCGAGAATCGGTCGCGACGCGAGGCGAACCGCTCCGCGAGGGCGCCGTGGATCAGCGGCACCGGCACTTCCAGTTCCAGCGCTTCCTGAACCGTCCACGTACCCGTCGACCCGCCGGAGACGTGATCCGCCACGTCGCCCAGGTCGCTGCCTTCCTCGCGGAACGCCTCCTCGCAGAGTTCGAGCAGCCACGACCGGATGACGGCGCCGTTGTTCCAGGTCCGGGCGACGGCTTCGAGATCGAGGTCGTAGCGCCCCTCGTGGAGCAGTTCGAACCCCTCGCCGTAGGCCTGCATCAGCGCGTACTCCACGCCGTTGTGGACCATCTTCACGTAGTGGCCGGAGCCGGCGGCGCCCATCCGGTCGTGGCCCGCCGGCCCGGTGGCGACGGCGTCGAACACGGGCCGCATCGCCTCGTAGGCGTCCTCGGGGCCGCCGACCATGAGAGAGAAGCCCAGTTCGGCGCCCGCGGGACCGCCGCTCGTCCCACAGTCGAGGTAGGCGGCGTCGCAGTCTTGGGCCCGCCGGACGCTGTCCTCGAAATGGGAGTTGCCGCCGTCGACCACGATGTCGTCCTCGCCGAGATGCGGCGCCAGGTCGTCGAGCGCGGCGTCGACGGCGTCGCCCGCGGGCACCATCAGCCAGATGCGTTTCTCGGTGCCCAGTCGGTCACAGAGATCTTCGAGCGAGTCGGCCGGTTCGGCGCCGGCGTCGGCCGCCGTCGCCACCGCCTCCTCGCTGATGTCGAACGCGACCACGTCGTGGCCGGCCGCGAGCGTTCGTTCGACGACGATCTGCCCCATCCGCCCCAGTCCGATGACGCCCAGTTGCATGGTCCGGCCTGCGGCGCGCCGGGAGGTAGTGGTTGCGGTTCCCGGCGTGTGGCTTTTGCCCGTCGCCGCCGACGCTCGGCCATGGACGACCGCATCCGCGCCCACGCCGAGACGCTCGTGGACTGGAGCGCCCGCGTCGAATCCGGCGACGACGTGGTGGTGCGCGTCGCCGAGGGCGCCCACGACCTCGCCGTCGCCGTCGCGGCCGAACTCGGCGCTCGCGGCGCGAACCTCGTCGCCACCTACGGCGCCGACGAAGTGACCCGGGCCTATCTCCGCGCCCACGACGGCGACTTTGCGCCCGCCGACGCCGAACGTGCCCTCTACGACCGCGCCGACGTCTATCTCTCGCTCGGCGGCAGCCGCAACACCGCTGCCACGGCCGACGTGTCCGGCGAGACCCAGAGCGCCCACGCCCGGGCCCGGGAGGACGTACGCGAGGCCCGCATGGCGACCGACTGGGTGTCGACGGTCCACCCCACCCGGTCGCTCGCCCAGGCCGCCGGCATGTCCTACGAGGCCTACCGCGACTTCGTCTACGACGCCGTCCTCCGGGACTGGGAGGCCCTCGCCGCCGAGATGGCGCAGTTGAAGGACATCCTCGACGCCGGGAGCGAGGTCCGGCTCGTCGCCGAGGGGACGGACCTCACCATGTCCATCGCGAACCGAACCGCGGTCAACAGCGCCGCCTCCGTCGCCTACGACTCACACAACCTGCCGAGCGGCGAGGTGTTCACCGCGCCGACGGCGACGCAGGGCGAAGTGACCTTCGACGTGCCCATCACCGTGCGAGGGCGGCGCGTCCGCGACGCCCGCCTCGTCTTCGAGGACGGTGAGGTGGTCGACCACGCGGCCGCGGAGGGCGAAGACGCTCTCGCGGACCTCCTCGCCACCGACGACGGCGCGCGCCGTCTCGGCGAACTCGGCGTCGGGATGAACCGCGGCATCACCCGCGCGACGGACAACACGCTCTTCGACGAGAAGATGGGTGGAACCGTCCACCTCGCGCTCGGCCGCGCCTACGACGCCTGTCTCCCCGCGGGCGACACCGGCAACGACAGCGCCGTCCACGTCGACCTCATCACGCGCATGGACGAGGGGTCGCGGCTCGTGGTCGACGGCGAGACGATCCAGCGAAACGGCACGTTCCGGTGGGAGGACGGTTTCGACGCCGACGGATGACGGATCCGATGGTCATCGCCCACCGCGGATTCGCGGGCGTCACCCCCGAGAACACGATCAGGGCTGTCAACGCCGCCGCTCCCGACGCCGATATGGTCGAAATCGACGTCGTCGCCTGCGCGGACGGCACGCCGGTCGTCTTTCACGATCATCGACTCGGTGGCGAGAGCGGGAGTCGCGGCATCACCGACGGCCACGGCGCCGTCGCGGACCTGCCGCCCGAGACGGTGACCGCCGCGGAAGTCCTGGAGAGCGGCGAGACGGTGCCGACCTTCGACGACCTCCTCGACGCCACGGACGCGCCGCTCAACGTCGAACTCAAGCGTCCGGCAGCGGGGGACGACGCTCCCCGCGAGCGCTGGCAACCCTTCGTGGACCGAGTGCTCGACGCCATCGACGGCCGCGAGATTCGCCTCTCCTCGTTCCGTGAGGGGGCGCTCGCGGCGGTTCGGGAGCGTGATTCCACGGTCCCGCTCGCGCCCCTGTCTCGGGACGCGGCGACGGCTGCCGAACTCGCTGACTGGTACGACGCCGGTGCGGTCCACCTGTCGCGGTCGGCCGTCGACGAGGCGGTGGTCGAGGCCGCTCACGACGCCGGCCGAACGGTGGCCGTCTGGACCATCCGCACGCGGCGTCAGGCGGCCGACGCCGACGCGACGGGCGCCGATGAACTGATAACCGACTATCCACTACACCGGTGGCTCGGCGGGAAAAGCGGCTGAGAGGAGTAAGCCCCCTTCTGTTCGACCCGGCATTCGGCTGAGCGTCTACCTCCGCGTCCGGACTACCTTGACGAGGCGGACTTGCACCGGTGAGGATTCGCCGTTCCATCCGTTCTCGGTCGTTACGGGACCCGACGGGTCCCGAAGGCGCGCAGTAGCATCGCACGCCTCGGAGAGACGTGGTATCTCCCACGTGGCATCTCCCTGCCCTCGGTGGGTTAACTCCCCTCGCTTGCGCTCGGGTTCGCACACCTCATCGGTCGGACCGAGTGGTCTCGTTTCTGTTCCAGAGCCAGCCGTCTCCGACTCCGGGCTTGCGCCCGGTCACCTGTCCGGACGGTGGGGGGACTTTCCTCATGCCCGAAGGCACGGGGGCCGGGCTCTCTCTGCCGTCTAGCCGTAGTTCGGGCGCCCGAATAAGCCGTTCGGTCGCCCCGATCTATCACGATTCTCCCTGTCGGAAAGGAAGGGTTCAAGTCGATTCGGGGCCACGTACGCGGTATGTCCGAGGCGCAGACGCTACGGCTTTCTTACGACGATGGGGCCCGAGCGGTCGAACTGGCTCGTGAAGCCGTAGAGGCGTACGTGCTACAGGGGCAGCGGGAACAGCCGGGGAGCATGCGAGACGCCTTCTACGCCCGCACCGGAGCGTTCGTCCGCGTCACGTCGACCCGTGGCCGCGGCCGTCTCCGCGGCTGTGCCGGCGCGTATCGCGGCTCCGACCAGCTCGGTCACGCCATCGTCGACGCGGCCATCACTGCCGCCTCCGACGACTCCTGTGGTTCGGAGATCGAACCCCCCGAACTGGAGAGCCTCAACATCTCCATCTGTGTCGTCTGCAATCACGTCCTCACGAACGATCCGCTCGCGGACCTCGAACTCGGCACCCACGGCGTCGCCATCGACGCCGACGGCCAGCACGCCTGGATGTACCCCACCCTGCCGGTCGAGAACGACTGGAGCGAAGAGGAGTTCCTCACACACGCCTGCCGGAAAGCCAGCATCTCGCCGCTCGCCTGGCAGGACGAGGACACCATGATCACGCTGTTCGAAGGCCAGGTCTTCCGCGAGCGCCCCGGCGGCGGCAGCGTCGAAGAACTCTAATAGAGTGTCTCGGAAGTCACGGTAGATTCTCCGGAAGTCCCGATGCGAATCTACCGACAGTCACATACTCACTCTAGTTACTCGCCGAAGCCGACCCGCTCCGCGTCCGACAGCGCCCGTTCTGCCGCCGCGTCGATGTCGAATTCGCGAACGATCTCTCCATCCCGCAGCAGCGGTTCGAGCAGCGGTTCGCCGTCGCTCGGCCCCGCCCGATCCGCGAGACCGACGTGGTGACCGCCGTTCGGCGTCCGGTACACCTGTTTCGTCCCCGACAACTTCCCGCGCTTGGCCGCCGGCTCGCCGTCGACTTCCACGATGTCGAGTGCGAAATCCACCGGGTCGGCGTTGGAGACGTAGCCCCCGACGCCGAACCCGTCGACCACGTCTCGGAGCGCCCGCAGTTGGGCCGGGTCGAGGCCGCCGCTTGCGAACAGGTCCACATCGCCGACGCCGCGGGCGTCGAGTTCCCAGCGCACTTCGCGCAGGATGTGTCGGAAGTCGCCGCGTCGCGACCCCGTCGTGTCGAGGCGAACGCTATCCAGGTCGTCCCCCAGCGTCTCCACCGCACGGAGCGCCTCGTCGACTTCGTCGGTGTAGGTGTCACAGAGCGCCACACGGGGTACCTCGGGATCGGTCGCGTCGTCGAAGGCCTGCCACGCCGCCTCCTGGTTTCCGCGACCGAAACAGATCAACAGGGCGTGGGGCATCGTGCCGCCCGCCTCCCGGTCCAGCACCTCGCCGGCGGCGACGTGCGAGAAGCCGTCGAGGCCGCCGACCAGCGCGCTCCGTTCGACCACCGCCGCGATAGAGGGGTGGACGTGTCGCGCGCCGAAGGAGAGGACGGTCGACTCGGGGGCGGCCCGCCGCGCCTCCAGCGCTGCCGTCGCCATCCCGCTTGCGTGCGAGAGGAAGCCGAGCAACGAAGTTTCCAGCCGGGCGAACTCCAGATACGGCCCCTCGATGCGGAGGACCGGTCCGCCGTCGAACAGGTGCCCCTCTCGCATCGCGTCGACGTCCACCGCGTACCCCTCCAGCAGGGCGGCGGCGTCTTTCACGCCGGCGAAGAGTTCGAACTCGCCGTCCGGGAACTGATCGGCCGTCACCTCGGCGACGACCGTCGGATTGCGGTCGGCGTGTCGGAGCGTCCGCTCCGTCTGGAGGAAGTAGGCGTCGGTCGCCGTCCCGTCGCGGATCGACTCGGGTCCGACGATGTCGAACGGTGGCATCGCCCTCGCGTTCGCTCCCCCCGGTGAAAAACCCGTTCGTTCGGTCGATCGTGTCGAAGAGGTTTCCTCTTCATCCGCCCCGGTCCATATCAACGTGCGGCGGTCTCAGCCCGCGTGAACCCCGCCGAGTTCCGCGACCGTCGGCGCGTTCACCACCGTCACCGTCGTCCCGTTCCGGGTGACGCGGAAGGCGTCGGCGTAGGGGCCGGCGGGCACGACGAGGACGTTGCCCTCGCGTCGCTCGGCCCCTCGGCGCGTTCGCAGGAGGCGACGGTACGCGATGGCGAAGGCCGCGGCGTCGCCCTCCGTCGCCCACTCCGTCCGGAAGACGTAGCCGTACGCGCCGTCGCCGTTCCGGTAGGGGACGATCCGGTCGCCGACCCACCCCGTCGACGTCGAGTGGGTGTAGTTGTACGCGCGGTACGGACGCGTCGTCTGCTGTAAGTGGAACGTCTCGACTTCACCGTTCGCCCAGAGTGTGGCGAACACCGACGCTTCGCCGACCGTCTCCCCCGCGGGCGAGCGCTCGAACCGCTCCCAGTCGTCGGTCGATCGGTCCGGAATCCGCACCGTTGTTGCCGACCAGTCGGGGTAGCGTTCGGGGTGGATCACCTGGCTCGTACTGGTCGGCGGGTCGTCGTAGGCGGCGTTCACCGCGGCCCACCCGTCGCGCTGCCGGAGGCGGTGGACGAACGCCGGCCCGTCGCTGTAGGGCTGGTAGGCCGCGACGTAGACGCCCATGTCGTCGCCGAGCGATCCACCTGGGCCGGCCGGGGGGCGTGCCACGCACGACCAGTCCCCACTACATCGCTGCTCGTATCGCTCCGCGACGTAGCCCGCGTCGCCCTCGATCAACCCCTGCCGAGCGAGTCGGGTGTCGCGCGTGAGGTTTTCCCGATCGAACACCGCGCCGAACTGCTGGTCCTGCAGCGCGTGGACGAGTTCGTGGGCGAGCGTCTGCCGGTCGATGGTCGGCTGTGCTGTCTCGCTCACCAGGACGATGCGGTCCTCGCTCGGCACGTACGAGCCCTGCACCGACTCGCCGTACAGCGACCTGAACACCTCGGCGACCGAGCGGTCCTCGCCGACCAGGAGGAGCGCCTCCCACACCTGCTCGTCCCACGCCGTCGCGGTCACGTTCTCCTCGGTCCGGTACGCCGTGCGCGACACCACCTCGACCGGGACCGTCGACTCGAACTCCAGTCCCCGGAGTCGTTCGACCCGAGCCATCGTCCGCGCGACGAGGGCCGACCGCTCGCTCTCGTTCAGTCCGTTCGAGGCGTTGATCGCCAGTGGCTCGTCGTACCAGTAGCCGGCCTCCCAGCCGAGGCGGTCCGCCGCCGGATCGCCGAAGTCGGCGGGCGAGGGATCGGGCGTCGTGGCCGTCGGCGTCGCTGTCGCCGGTTCCGTCGCTGTCGACGCCGTCTCCGTCGGCGTCGGCGTCGCCGTTTCCCGTTCCGTCATCGCGCCGCCGCCACAGCCCGCGAGGACGACGAGGAGCGCCAGGAGCAGGGACGCGCCACGCATGTCGTCGGTGTCGGCGTCGGTGCGTGAAAAGGATGCCGTCGGCGTCGGTGTCCGCCGTCAGGCGCGTCGTCGGGCGAGGACGGCGACCGCACCGATGACGGCGAGGATGGCCGTCAGCGCACCGAATCCGGGGGCTTCGAGCCCCGTCGAGCCGTCGGTCGGTTCACCCGGCGCGGCCGTCGCCGTCGAGCCACCGCTACTGTTGCCATCCGCCGCCTCGGCCGGTCGGATCTGTCTCACCGCCGTCGGCGTCGGCCCGTTGACGATCGTGACGCGCGTGCCGTCGCGGTCGATGCGGAAGGCGTCGGCGAACTCGCCGTTCGGAATCACGTGCGTGCCGTTCCGTTCGGTCGCGTCGTGCGCGTCGAGGATGGCGCGGTAGGCCTCGACGAACTGTGTGGCGTCGCGCTCGCTGTCCCACTCGGTCACCCAGACGTAGCCGTACTGCGTCTCGCCCGCTGCGGTCCGCTGGTACGGGAACACCCGGTCGTTCCCCCACCCCGCCGACGGCTCCGCGTCGTAGTTGTACATGTCGTACTCGCCGCTCGTCCGGAACAGCGAGTTCGCCAGGTTGCGGTTCGCGCCGGATGTCCGTGCCTGATACCAGAACATGACGTACATCGACGCCTCGCCCACGGTGTCGGAGCCGTTCTCACCCTGGGCGGGGAACGTCTCCCATCCCTCGCGGGCGCGGTCCTCGAACGCTATCGGCGTCGGCTCCGCGTCCGTCTGGTGGATGATCTGTTCGGTCGACTCCGGCGGATCCGCGAACGCCGCGTCCACGGCGTCCCAGCCCCCCTCCTGATACAGGTCGTGGATGTACGCTGGCCCGTCGGAGTAGGGGTGGAGCAGCGTCAGGAGGATGCCGAGATTTGGCGGCTGGCCCGCTCCGTCGCCGTCGCTCGGCGTCGAGACGCACTCCCACTCGACGCCACACCGATCGGTGTACTGCGCCTCGATGTAGTTGGCTTCCCCCTCGACGACGCCGTCGGTCGCGAGGTCGGCGTCCTGTGTCTCTGCGCTGCTGATCCGCTCGCCCAGGTCCCCGCTCTGATCCTGGAGCGCGTGGACGAGTTCGTGGACCAGCGTCGCGTTGTCTATCGTCGGACTGTCCGGCGAGTCGGTGATGATCCGGATGCGGTCGTCACTGGGTGCGTAGAAGCCGGCGGTCGTCTGGCCGGTCGCTCCCTGGAGGGCGGAGTTCGCCCCTTGGTCCTCGCCGATGACGAACAGCGCCTCCCACACCTGGTCGTTCCACGCGTCGTACGACGCGTTGCTGGTGGCGTTTTCGCTGGATCGCTGCTGGAACTCCGACCGCGAGAGCACTTCCACCGGCACCTCGCTCTCGAACTCCTCTTGCCGGAGATATTCGACGCGGGCCATCGCTCTCGCGACGTAGGCGTCCACTTCTTCGTCGGTGAGGCCGTCCGACTGGTTGATGTCGATCGATTCGTCGTGCCAGTACCCCCCTTCCCAGCCGATGACGTCCTCGTCAGGGTCGTCGCGCTGGGGAGCGACCTGCTGGCCGGTGTCGATGGCTGCTGGCTGTTGACCCGTTGCCACCGCCGGACCGACCGACGATAGGACGATCAGTACGGCGAAAACGACGGCTACCCCGTTTCGCATACCCCCCGTTAGGAATCGGTACGGAAGTACCTTGCCCGGTGGCGTCGCGGGTGACCGCCTCCGTGCTACGCTTCGCGTTCGAAAAGATCCGCGACTGCGTCGTGGGCCGCCTCCACTGCTTCGTCGGCGACCGCTTCCGGATCCGTCTCCGCGTCCGGGACGTGCAGATACACGTCGACATCGAGGACGCCGTCCTCGAAGGTGACCGTCACGTCGAGATCGCGCACGTCTGATTGGCGGTACTGCGCGAAGACCACGCCCTCGGCGGCCTCGGCGGCCGTCTGGACGACGGTTTCGTCGTCAGGAGCGTCGTCGGGCACGGCGCCCTCAGTCGCCGCCGGCGCCGCCCGGTCCCATCGGGCCGCCGCCGGCGCCGCCGGCGCCGCCCTGAAGCATCTGCTGCAGTTCCTCCTGGAGGGACTCGAACTGCTCCTGAACGCGCTCTTCTTGCTTGGTCAGCTGCTCGACGCGGACTTCCAGGTTCTCGACCTTCTCTTCGAGGTCCTCGTAGGCGTCCTCGTAGTCCGTCTCGACGAGCAGTTCGCCGACCTCGCGGTACATGACGGTGTCCTCGTCGATGTCTTCGAGGGCTTCGAGCGCCGTCTGGGACTCGTTGAGCGTCGTCTCAGACTGCTGTTTCTGTGCGGCGACCTGCTGGGCCGTCTCCTGAAGGTCCTGCAGTTCTTCGAGCTTTTCTTGGGCTTCCGGCGGCAGATTTCCTTGCATGAACGGATGGAGGTGATCCGGAGTGAAAAAGCCCCGTATTCCTTACTCGCCGCCCGTCGCCGCCACCGTCTCGGCAACGTCGAGCAGTCGCGTCCACGTGTTCGCCCCTGCGCGGAGGGCAACGAGGTCGGCCGCGCCGATCCGCACCCGGACCTGCTTGCCGTCGCGGTCGACCCGCGCCGCCGATCGGGCGTCGTCGATCTCGCCCACCTCGACCCGGACGCTCCGCTCGACGATCCGTGCCCGGCGCTCGTCGGCGTAGTCGAACTGCAGAGAGAGACGGTGTGGCGCGTCGTCCGAATCGGCCACGACTACTCGACGTCGACTTCCTTGACCGTCGGTGCGCGCTCTTTCAGGAGCACGCGGTGGCCGCAGTACGGGCAGCGGACGCCGCCGTACTCGTCGAGTTCGACGTCGCGCTTACACCGCGAACATTTGTAGCTCATTCCTCGGAATCGTCTTCGTCAGTCGCGAGCGCCGCGCGGATCGATCGTTTGACCGTCCGCCCACCGGGCGTCTCCGGGCGGTACGCGCCGCCCGTGAACACTTCGCCCGTTTCCTCGTTTTCCCACACGCCGGTGCCGATCCGGGTGACGCTGTCCCCGTCGACCGTCGCGCTCTCCATGTCCCCTTCGATCTCTTTGACGCGGCGGCGGGCGACGCGCCCGTATCGCGCGCCGAACCGACCCGCGCTCCCGGTACTGCGTGCCTTGTTCTCGGCCATAGTACCGTTTGATACCGTCACCGAACGGATAAACCCTGCGAGTCACGGCGCGGTCACTGGAGATCCGCAGTCGCCAGCGCGTCGTTCAGGTCGTCCCGGACGCGCTCGCCCGTCTCGCGGTTCATCGCCGTCGTGACGATGCGGTTCTCCTGCACGCTCGATCCGTCGCGCAGGAGCAGGCGGACGTTGCCGTTGCCGTCGGCCCGCGTCACCTTCGCCCGCAGTCCCGACTGCGACCCCGTCCCGCTGGCGTCGATCGGGCCCGGGACGATCTTTTTGACGTGCGGGTGTTCGGCCACCGTCGAGATGGCCTTCCGCCCGTCCCGGCCGCCGATCAGCGTCGTGTGCCGCCCGCCGAGCTTCTCCTTCGGCGGCGTCTCCACCACCTCCAGCGCCCGCTCGCCACGCCGGTCGAGCACCGCCGCCACGGGGTCCTCGCCCGGGACGCGGTAGAACTCGTAGTGGGTATCGGCCCGCACCGCCCGGATGATCTCGCGGTCGCCCGCCGCGAACACCGTCTCCGGGCGCTTGCGCCGGATCTCGTCGCCGATCAGCCCGGCGAAGTTGCGCCGCTCGATCACCCGGTTTCGGCCCTCCGTCTCCGGGCGGGTGGTGATCGCTGTCTCCCCGAGAATCGTCTCCTCGTCGAGCATCGTCAACGTCGCTCGGTCCTCGGCCACGTCGAGCACGACGGCGTCGCAGTTGCCGGTGTGACAGACCAGGCAGTAGTCACCCGGGCGATCGAGCGGGGAGCCACACCGCCGGCAGTCCATGTTCGATCGCAGGCGGTCGCGTGGGATAAGTTCGTCCTTCGTCGCGACACAATCTTCTTTGGTGATCGATGACACACGTCGTGTATGGTCCCCCGCAGCCACCTCCCCCGCGTACTCGTGGGTGTGCTCCTCGTCGGGGCGCTCGTTTCGGTTGCCGCGGGCCCGACGGCGGCCAGCCCTCGTCCTATCTCCGTCTGTGCCCCCTGTGACCGCGGCTTCGTCTCCGCCGCCCACGGCCACGACGTCGATGTCCGCATCGAACGCAGTACCGCCACGATGCGCGTCCACCGGAACGGAAGCGCGACGTGGACCGTCGAGAACCGCCTCGACGCGGCCGCCGCGTCGGCGTTTCGGCAAAACGAGACGCTCCGACGGGCCGTCGCGCGCGAGGCGGTCGGCGTCCACGACGGAACGTTGCTGTCGACGAGGATGGCCGACGATACGCTCCGGATGCGCTACCGGACGCCCGACGCCGCAGCCCGGGCCCCCGGTGGCGTCCTCCGGGTCGAACAGTTCCGCGACTCCAGTCTGCGGACGTACACCGACCTCGGTGCCGATCGTCTGACCCTCGTCGCCCCACCGGGGATGGTCGTCGACCGAGGACTTCCCGGTGCGAACGTCTCGAGTCGTCGGATGACGGTTACCGACTTCGACAGCGAGGGCGACGGACCCTTCGTGACGCTCGTCCCCGAGGGGGCGCTGGCCGGACCGCTGTGGAGCCTCCTCGCGATCGCCCTCCCGATCGGATCGGTCGTGGCACGGAACGCGCTCCTGCTGGTTGCCGTTCCGTCGCTCCTGTTCGCCGGCGGCCTCCGCGCCGTCGCGTGGGCGGTTTCGACCACCGACCTCGACGGTGAGGCCCTCACCAACCGCCCCGCGCTCGTCGTCGTCGCGCTCGCCCTCGTTCTGGCCGCCCACCCGCTGTACGGCGATCTCGCCTTCGTCGGGACCTCACCGTCGCTGTTCGCGGTCGCCGTGGGTGCCGCGGCGCTCGGCGGCGCACTCGCCCGTCCCGCCGTTCGTGAGCGGCTTTCGGTCGGCCGTCTCGCTGCCATCGTCGGGTTGGCGTTCGCCGTCGCCGCCGGGACCGCCCTCGCGTTGCAGGCGCTCCCGCTCGGAGACCTCTCACCCCGCGCCGACGCCACCCCCGCTCGACTCGTCCTGCCGGCGCTCCCCGTCTACACGGCCGCACTCGTCGGCTACGCGGCCGACACGGACCGCCTCCGGTGGTCGCTGGTGCTCGCCGCCGGCGCGTTCGCGCTCGTCCCGCTCACGACGTTCTCCGTCGCCTCACAGGGCGGGTCGCTCTACTTCCTCGGCGTCGCGCTGGTCACGTTCGGAGCCCTCGCCGGCGTCGTCGCGAGCGTTCCGCTGTTCCTGTTGGGGTACGGGTTGCCGGACGCCGCGCAACGGGACGGACGGGCACACTGAGCGGGATTCGGACCCCTGTCACAGATCCCGCGGGTCCACTTGCAGATACTCCCGGAGGACGGCCGTCGCGTACGACCCTCGCGGCAGCGAGAACGAGAGCGTCAGCGGCTCTCGCGCCACCGACAGGGTCGTCGCCACGAGGATCTCCCGGCGCGTCCCCGTCGAATCGAAGTTCCCGGGGAGGTCGAAATCGCCCGGTTCGAGGTCCAGGTCGTCGAGCACCGCGCGCTCGATGTCACCGGGGTCGCCGTCGCCGAGCGTCGTCTCCGTGCCGACGAGCGGCGCGGTGACGAACGCCCGCCCGCGCTCGCAGTGGCGGGTGATCACGTCCACTCGATCTTCGGTCACGCGCTGGAGGCGGTCGGTGTCGGTCAGCGTCACGCCTTCGGGTGCGTCAGTATCGGCGAAACAGACGACGTCGCCGGCGACGGGACGGTCGAACGGCAGGCCGCGACGCAGTCGTTCCGAGAGCATGCGGTTGAACGCGTAGGACTGCGCCGCGTTGACGAACAGGCGCTGGAGGTTCCACGGCACCGTCTCCAGCGCGGCGCGGAAATCGTCCGGCGTCGTTCCTCCCGTTTCGACCAGTTTGTGAAGCATCGACCGCTCGTAGCCGAGGTGGCCGGGCATCGCGTCGAGCGCGGCCTGCCAGTCGGGATCGTCGCTCGCGGCCACCGCCGCGACGCGGGATCTGGCCTCCTGGGTCCGCTCCGGTTCCGTCTCCGCGGGGTTGGCGACGTACGTCAGGACAGCCTCGCGCCACTCCTCGCGGGCGATGCACAGGCCGACCTCGTGGGTGACGGGTCGCTGGCTGCCGAACCGTTGGTGGCCGAAGACGTTCGGCACGGCGACGCTCCCACCGCCGAACGCTTCGAGCGCGTCGGTGATGGTGTCGACTCGATCCGGCCGTTCCGGGTCGCGAACCCGAATCTCGAAGGCGTTGCCGGCCAGGTCGCCGAACTCCAGGTTGCGTCCGATCCGACCGATGGCGTCGATGTCGGCGTTCCGCAGGTCCGGTAGGTCGGCGGCGTCCACGCCGCGAATCGAGAACAGTTGCGTCGTGACCGCGTGTTTGTCCTTGGTGCCGGCCCAGGAGATTCGCTCGCGACTGATCCCGAGGGCGTCCGAGAGCGCGCCCGCGAAGTCGTTGGTGTCCCACTCGGTGAGCGTCGCCCGCACCAACAGATGTGGGTACGGCGCCGGATCGGCGTCGAGCGGTTCCGGGTCGAACGTCTCTAGCTCCCGCACGCGGAAATCCTCGGGGTCCTCGCGCAGGCGCCCGCCGACGCCGGGGCCGTCGCTCACGTAGTACTCGATGCCGACCTGCCGTTCCAGTGGGTGTGCCTCGCGCATTCGGTGTCGATGGAGTCGTTCGCCGCCATCACGGGTGATCCTATCGGTTCATACTGCCGGGCCGCCCTCGATCAGTACAGCGAGAGGTCGCCCGTGATCCGATCCACCGCCTCGTCCTCGGCCGGGCCGACGGCCAGCGTCGTCACCGTTCCCGGATCGAGTTGGGTGTGCCCCGCGTCTCGGACGATGGCGTGCGGCAGCCCCGCGCGCTCGGCCGCGTCGGCCAGCTCGAACAGTTCGGACTCGCCGCTCGCTTTCAACACGACTTTCTTCTGTCCTCCACCCTTCCACGCCCGTCTAGTCTGCTGACTGGCGTCCTCGTAGGCCGACAGCGAGGCGTGGGCGACCTGCGCCGCGAGCTTTCCCTGTCCCATCCCGAGGTCGGTCCGCGCGACGATGGCCTGCTTCATACCCGTCGACTGGTCCGGCCGGGCCAAAGCGTCGTCGGTCCGGGTCAGAGGGAGTATCGCACCTGTCTGGAGATTCTTGCCGGACCGTCCCGGCGACCCACCGGTACTGACTTCCAATAAACGGCTCTGCTGACTTCCGATAGTTCCTCTCAGTACGCGTCGGCGTCGACGAGGCGGGCGGCGATGCGCTGTGCGCCCACCGCTGCCGACAGGGAGGGGTCGTCCGGCGCCACCACGTCAACGTCGCGTTCGAGTTCGTCGCTCAACCGCTCCTCGAACTCCTCGACGATGCCCGGGATGCACGTCATCCCGCCCGTGAGCACGATGGGTCGGTCGAGCGCCAACTGGTACACCTTGATGTAGTCGTTGGCGAGGTCAGGGAGGAAGGCGTTGGCCACCTCCTCGACGGCTTCGTCGACGTACTCGTCGACGGCGTCCATGACGCTCCGTTCGATGGTGAACTCGTGTGAGCCACCGCCGGGTTGCTGGATGATGTCCGTGAACGGCTCGAAATCCACGAAGTCGGCGTGCTCTTCCTTGTACTCTCGAGCGGTCGTCGTGTCGATGTTCACGCGTCCCTGGGTCTCCTCCTCGACGTAGTTGGCGATGCGGCGGTCCACCTCGTTGCCGGTGACGGCGCCGGTGGTGAACGGGATGAGTTGCTCACCGCGCCGGTAGGCCGACGCTTCGAGGTTCGTCGATCCCATGTTCACGGTGACGAAGATGTCGTCGATGGCTTCGAGGTCCGCGCCGAGGGCAGGGACTGCGCCACACAGCGATTCGGGGTAGCTTCGGATCAGCGTCTCGCCGATCGAACTCCCCTCGATGACCGATTCGAGGTTCGACAGGCCACGTTCGTTGTCGATGGTCGGGATGGCGTACACCACGGCGCTGTCCGTGGGCACGTCGTTGGCCTCGATGACCGATTCGAAAAACGTCGCCGTCAACTCGGCGGCGTCTTCGTCCTCCGGGAGCCCCGACCGGAGCGTGTACTGCACTCGGTCGGGATACTCCCGGGCCGCCTCCTCGCCGTAGAGGACTTTCTCCTCGCCCGTGATGGCGTCCTCGTAGGTGGCGAGACAGGTCAGCGTCTTCACCGTCCGTAGGCCGCCGTCCTCCGGAATCGCGATGACGGTTCGGGTGCTCCCGAGTTTGACGCCGATGGGCGTCGGTTCGTCGCCCTCGTTGGCTACCGCTTCAGCTTCGTCTTCGTCGCTCCCCGCGTCCGAGTCACTCATACGCAACCCGGTTCTCTCGGACGTGGTAAATAACTCACTCCCCGATTATCAGCGCTGCGAGTCGTGCGATGTATCGGAGGCTCACCTGGTGATCTGCGGTGTCGAGTTCGTTGTCCTCGTTCGCCCGCGACACCTCCAGTTCCGCGAGAGATGCATCGAGTTCGGCGGCGGCGTCCTCGCCGATCCAGTCGACCCGTTCGTACAGCGCTACTGCGTCATCCACGGACTCGCGGCCGGCCTGCAAGCACAGAAACTCCAGCCACTCGAACACGAGCCGCTCGGCCGCCGGCGACGCCGGCAGGGTGGGCAGATACGGTCGCTCGACGGTGCCGGCCGCCTGATCGAGGTTCGCGAGAGCACGCCGCACTGCCGCCTCGAACGCGACGGTCGCCGCCGGGCGGGCCGATTCCGCCTCGAACGCGTCGACCGCTGGCTCGAACTCACCCGGCCAGTCCGCTGGCTCGATTGCGGCCTCGAAGCCTCCCGGCCATGGGACTGCGCGACCCGGCGATTCGCTGCCGCTCACCGCCCGGAGTTCGTCCACGTCGTAGTTTCGCGGGTCGATGGCCATCGAACGCCCGGACGTACGCCGCCTGGGAAGGTAAGCGTTCCCGCCGCTCCGAAGTGGCCGTCTGTACGTCCGCGCACGTGATCGTGGGACTGCGTGTGCAACCGAAACCAACCGCTCCCCTCGCCCGGTGGCTTTTATCCCTCCGGCGGTCCGAGGGGGAGTATGGATCCGGGGGACGTCGAGTACGAACCGGTCAGCGTGAAGAACGTCCTCGTCGAGATGAAGGACACGGCCGAACTCCTCATCGATCTCTCGTATTCGGCCGTGCTCCACGGGAGCGACGAGGTGGCGGCCGAGGTGCTCGAACTCGAAGAGCGGATGGACGTGTTGCAGCTACAGGCGCGGATGAGCCTCCTGATGGCGGCTCGAAGCCCGGAGGACGCCGAGGGGCTGGCCCCCGTTCTCGGCGTCGTCGGCGCCGCCGAGAAGATCAGCGACGCCGCGGGCGACATCGCGAAGATCGTCCTCCAAGACATCGGCGTCCCCGAAGCGATGCGCGCGGCGATCCCGGAGGCGGTCGAAACCGTCGTCCGGGGACAGATCGATTCCGCGTCGGACTACGCCGGCCGGACGCTCGGCGATCTCAACCTGGAGACCGAAACGGGCGTGCGCGTCATCGCGCTCCGCCGGGCGGGCGACTGGGTCGCCAACCCCGACCGCGACACCACGCTCGATGCGGACGATGTCGTCCTCCTTCGGGGCACCGAAACCGCGCTCTCCCCGGTGTATGAAACCGTCACCGGCGACACCTACACCCCGCCCGATTCGGTGCCGTCCTCCATCGACGACCTGGACCGCGCGGTCGACTCCATCGTCCTGATGAAAAACATGAGCGAACTCGCGGTCGACCTGGCCTACGGGTCGGTGCTGTTCGACAGCGAAGGGGTGGCCGAGGAGGTGGTCGAACTCGAAGCCGAGGTCGACGCCCTGAAATCGCGGTTCGAGGCGTGGGTGTTGCGCGCCGCCGGACGGGTGGAAGACCCCATCACGCTCCGCGGGCTGGTCCATCTCGCGAGCGCGACCGAGGTCATCAGCGACGCTGCCTTGGAGATCAGCGAGGGCGTCCTCCGTGGCCTCGATACGCATCCCGTCGTCGCCGCCGCGGTCGAGGAGTCGGACGAGGTGATCGTCCGCGTCGGCGTCCGGGCCGGCAGCCATCTCGCCGGCGCCTCGCTCGGCGAACTGGAGGTCAAAACCGAGACGGGGATGCGCGTCATCGCGGTGCGGCGGGGCGACGGCGACTGGGTCGTCTCGCCCGGTCCACGGACGACCGTCCATCCCGGAGACGTGCTCATCGCCAAGGGCACCCGCGCCGGGGCGACGCGACTCGCCGAACTGACGGGCGACGAGGACCCCTTCGACTAACGGGAGGCGCTTCTGATCGCCAGTCGGCCCTACTCTCCCTGCTGGCGGCCGACGAGTCGGTACGCCGTCGCGGCCGTCAGGAGCGTCGTCACGAGCAGCGCCGTCGCCGACGCGAGAACGACGCTCAAGAGGAGATACCAGCCCTCGGGGCCGACCACGGGGTAGGACTGCGTGCCGGCGACGGGCCCGATCAACTCGAAGACGCGCACGAGATAGCCGAGGCCGGCGAGGACCACGCCGGCGACGGCGCCGATGGTCGCGTTGCGCCGCACCCGCAGGGCGTCGAGCAGGCCGGCCACCGGCGGCCGGTCGGGTGTGTCGTCGCTCACGCTCGGCTCATCGGGACCGACCGCCAAAGCCTCGTCGTTGTGTGTCGGTACGCGGGCGTTCGGTCTGGTGTCGCTCCCGACCGAATCGCTCAAAGGGGATGAGTTCGTGGGTCGAACAATGACTTCGGTGGGAAGCGCGGACGCGTCGCCGGGAACGACCGACACCGGCCGTCTCGAAGTCGGCGAGACACGGGACGGGAGTACGTTCGGGCTGCCGGTCGCGGTCGTGGAGGGCGCCCGCGATGGGAAGACGCTCTATATCCAGGCGGCCAGTGACGGCGACGAGCTCAACGGCGTCGGCGTGGTGCAACGCGTCGTTCCGCGCCTCGACCCCGACGAACTCGCCGGCACGGTGATCGTCGTCGGCATCGTCAACTACCACGCCTTCCAGGTGGCCGAACACCGCAACCCCATCGACGATACGAAGATGAATCGGGCGTACCCCGGCGACGAAACCGGCACGTCGAGCGAGCGCATCGCCGCCGCGACCTACGATGTCGCCCGGAACGCCGACCTCATTCTCGACCTCCATCAGGGATCGACCAGTCGGATGATCGACGAGGTACGGGTGCGGTGTGGCCGCCGACACCGCCTCCACTCCGAGTGTCTGGACCTCGCGAAGACGTTCGGCTGTGGCCACATCCTCGACCAGAAGGGGCCGGACGGCCAACTCGCCCGCGTCGCGCCCGCCGACGGCACGCCCGCCATCGATCCCGAACTCGGCGGTGCCGTCGGGTGGGACGAGGAGAGCATCGCCACCGGCGTCGAAGGCGTGTTCAACGTGTTGCAGGGGTACGGCTTCCTCGACGGTGATCCCGACATCACGGACCAGACGCGCGCCAAGTCGTTCGACCAGTACGGCTCGCCGGTCGGCGGCCTCGTCCGGTTCAAACACGACCTCGGCGACCGGGTGAGCGCCGACGAGATCCTGTTCGAGGTGACCGACACCTTCGGCGAACTGAAGGCCCGGGTCACCGCCGACAACGACGGCATCTTCTGGCGGAGTCGCCGCCTCCCGCAGGTCGCAAGCGGGGAGTACGTCTGCTCCGTCGGCAAGAACGTGGACACCTACTGATGCGGTTTATTGTAAGTCAGAGGGATTATCGGAACGGTCGATAGATTCTCGCCGACCCGTCACGGCGAGAATCTATAGTGACTGCCGATAATTCCTATCAGTACCGGTTGCTCCCCGAACAGTCTTTGCGATCCACCGGTAGACAGTTACAATAATCCGCATGATGTCCGCCTCGCTCATCTGCCCCCGGTGCGGGGAAACGTTCGACGACCGCTGGCGATGTCCCTGCGGCGCGCCGCTCGAGTTCGCCACCACGCCCCTGCCGACCGGTCCGCCGCCCGCGTTCGCGTCGTTCGACTCCCGGCGCGGGATCGGTGCCTTCGATGATTTCCTGCCAGTCCCGCCGCTCGTCACCCTCGGCGAGGGGTTCACGCCGCTGCTCGACGCCCCCGACTGGGACGCGTCGTTCAAACTGGAGTACGTCTCGCCGACGGGGAGTTTCAAGGACCGCGGCGCGGCGGCCGTCATCTCGCGGGCGCTCGAACTCGGCGTCGACCGCGTGATCGAGGACTCGTCGGGCAACGCCGGCGCGGCCATCGCCGCCTACGCCGCCCGCGCGGGTCTCGACGCCGACATCTACGTCCCGGCGTCGGTCACGGCGGCGAAACGGCGAGCCATCGAGGCGACGGGGGCCACGGCCGTTCAGGTCGAGGGCGACCGCGAGGCGGTGGCCGCGGCCTGCCGACAGGCAGTCCAGGACGGCGAGGGCTGGTACGCCAGCCACGCCTGGAACCCCGCCTTCTTCGCCGGGACGGCGACCTTCGGCATCGAACTCGCCGCCCAGCGCGACTGGTCGGTGCCCGACGCCCTCGTCCTCCCCCTCGGCCACGGCACGCTCTTTCTCGGCGCGTACCGCGGCTTTCGCGCGCTCCGCGATGCAGGCTGGACGGACGCGATGCCCCGCCTGCTCGCGGTACAGGCGGCGGGCTACGCCCCCGTCGCGACCGCGCGGGGCGACGGCGACGACGGATCGAACGACCTCGCGGACGGCATCCAGATCCGCGACCCCGTTCGCCGCGACGCCATCGACGCGGCTATCGACGAAACCGACGGCGACGCCATCTCGGTGTCGGCCGACGCCGTCGCCCGCGCCCGTGACGACCTCCAACGCCGCGGCTTCCAGGTCGAACCGACGGCCGCGGCCGCGCCGGCCGGACTCCGCATCTACCGCGAGCGGGGCGTCCTCGACGCCGACGCCGACGCCGACGTGGTCCTCCCGCTGACTGGCGACGCGAAATAAGTACGCTTACCGCTCGGGATGGGTCGGCGCGTCGAACCCGCCGCGAACGAGCGGTTTGGCGATATGCCGGCGGGCACACGGCGGCACCTCGTACCATCCGGGGTCGAGTTCGCGGTCGAGTTCGCGGTCGACACGCCCCGGTGCGCTCGTTCCGCAGTCACGGCACCGGTATCCCTGGTCGCGCCCGGCGCTTTTCATCGATCGCTCGCAGTCGGGACAGGCCGGCACGACGCGTTCGGTCGTCACGTGGTCTCGCAGCGCGAACTTTTCGAGTTTGAGCGTTCCTTGACTCACCTCGCCACAGACCGTCACCCGGTCGCCGGGCCGGAGCGCCCGCACCCGGTCGCGGAAGCGCTTGGTCGGTTCGAACGCCACGCAGGGGAGCGTCGCGTCGTCATCGCGGAGCGTCAGGTGGACGTGCCCGCCCGCGCGGGTCTCGGGGGGGTCGTCGACGGCGCCGTCGACGCGATACGCCCGGTCGTCGCGCACTGTCTCGACCGGCCCCTGCTGGAGGTGGGCGTCGGTCCCCTGGTTGGTGAGATACGTCACCTCGCGCTCGACGGGTTCGCTCTCGATGGCTGCCGCCACCGATCGGACCGTCTCGGCGTCGTCGCCGCGGATGCCGTAGAGGATGGGGCCGGGCGCCGACGGCACGCAGACGAGTTCGTCCTCCGCGCGGTCGACCGTATCCCAGGCGTCTGGATAGGCCGCCTCGGCCGCTGCGAAGACACTCTCGCGGTCGACTTTCCGCGGCGTCCCGCACCGGTCGAGTTCGCGGTACACGATGTGTTCGTAGGTCCAGTCGTCGAACGCCCGGGCGGCGCCGATGGCCGCGAGGGCACCGACACGCCCCCGGCCGCCGTCCCACCCGCGATGCCGGTAGCCCTGGCGCTCGAGACACGTCACTGCCTCGTCGGGGTCGAGGCGGTCGTGGAGCGCCCGACGGGCGAAGTCGACGACCGGGTCGGCCACCGTCTCTGCCGTCGCGTCGGCGACGACCACGCCCGGACTCGTTCGCGGGTCGTCGACGACGGCGAATTGCTCGATTTCGGCGGCGGCGAGGTCGAACGCCCGGGCGGGATCGAGATCCGTTTCGATACACAGCGCTGCGTTGCCGCGCGTCTTGAACTCGACGGCAGGGTTGAGCCGGACGAGGCGCCGTCGCTCGACGGTGCCGCCGCCGGCCGCGATGGCGTCGGCGACGCGGGCCGCCACGTACGTCGTACACATTCCCCGGTCGCGGGAGTCGGTGTCGTCGATGCCGACGAGCGTCACGAGCGCCTTACGCCCACGACGAGGAAAGCGGTTTCGCGTCGCCGGCGCAGCGGGTCGTTGGTCCAATCGCCGGACGGGGAGCGGATCACCGACGCAACCTATATATGTCGCGGAACGCTTACGTTTGGGTATGTCACGGTCAGCACTGGTCGGAAACATCACTGCGATGCTTCAGGACGCGGACTTCGCGGTGAGCGACCGGTGTTCGATTCGGCCGAAGAGTTTCGACCTTGCGGCGCGGCGCGGTGACGACCTCCTGTTGGTGAAGATCCTCGCCAACGTCGACAGTCTCGACGCCGAAACCGGCATGGAGATGCGACGGCTCGGCTCGTATCTGTCGGCGACACCGCTGGTCATCGGCCTTCGAACTCGGGACGAGGAACTCAAACCCGAGGTGGTGTATTTCCGCCACGGCGTGCCGGTCATCAACCCCGATACCGCGTTCGACCAGTTCGTCGAAAACGTCCCGCCGCTCATCTACGCGGCGCCCGGCGGTCTCTACGTCAACATCGACGGCGACCTGTTGGCGGACGAGCGCGAGGAACGCGGCTGGAGTCTGGGCCGTCTCGCGACCGAACTCGGCGTCTCGCGGCGCACCGTCTCGAAATATGAGGACGGGATGAACGCCAGCATCGAGGTGGCGGTCAAACTTGAGGACCTGTTCGACCAGCCCTTCAGCGACCCCGTCGACGTGTTGAACGGGGCCGAGTCGGTCCGCGAGGCCGACCCCACCCCCGAGGACCCCGCGGTCGACCCAGACGAGGACCACGTCCTCGCGGTGCTCGCCCGCGTCGGCTTCACCGTCCATCCGACGACGCGCGCGCCCTTCACTGCCGTCAGCGAGGACGGCGACCGCGGCTCCGAGAGCCTGCTCACGGGGCACTCCGCGTTCACCAGCAGCGCGGAGAAACGCGCCCGCATCATGTCCTCGCTCGGCAGGGTGACGCGCACCCGTTCGGTGTACGTCACCGAAGAGCGTGAGAAACGCGATTCGGTCGCGGGCACTGCCCTGATCAGCGAGGACGAACTCTCCTCGTTGCGCGACGCCGACGACCTTCGGGACCTCATCCTCGAACGGGCCCAGTCGCCCGCCGAGAGCTAGTTATAGAGCTTATCCGGAGTCATGATGGATCCGCACCGGCCCGATCCGGCGCGAATCTATCGACCGTTCCGATAATCCCTAATTCTCGGCGCGAGCGCCGTACGTCTCTTCCAGATACTCGACGATGTCGTCGCTTTCCGGCATCCCCTCGACGCCGTGTTCCGTGTCGACGAGCACCGGCACACCGGTCTGGCCGCTCACTTCTTCGACTTCCGTCCGTTCGTCGTGTGATCGCGGTACTTCGTGGGAGACGTAGTCGAGGCCGAGGTCGTCCAGTTTCGTCTTCACTTTCGCGCAGTACGGACAGCTTGGCAGTTCGTAGAGTTCGAGTGTCATCGAATCCCGCTACGCGCTCCGCGAACTTGAGGGCGGCGGGGCTGTGCGTGGCTATGCCGCGAGCGTTCGCGTCCGCACGACGTAGTACAGCACGAACGCGGCCGCGAGCACCCAGTGCCCGGGGCGCACGTCCGCCCATTCGCCCCGTGCGGCCTTCACGATGGGGTAGGTGACGATGCCCGCCGCGATGCCCGTCGCGATGGAGTAGGTGAGCGGCATCACGAGGATGGTCATTCCCGCCGGAATCGCGTAGGAGAGATCGTCCCACGCGATGTCGACGACGTTGCTCAGCATCACGACGCCGATGACGACGAGCGCGATATGGGAGGCGTAGAGGGGGATGGCCGCCGCCAGCGGGACGACGGCGAGCGACGCCAGAAAGAGGAGCGCGACCACGAGCGCGGTCATGCCGGTCCGGCCGCCTTCCTCGACGCCCGTCGCCGACTCGATGTAGGTGGTGACCGTCGAGGTGCCGAGCATTCCGCCCACGGTGGTCCCGATAGCGTCGGCCATCAGCGGCTTGTCGATGTCGGGGAGGTTCCCCTTGTCGTCGAGAAAGCCCGCGACCTGGGCAACGCCCGTGAGCGTCCCTGCGGTGTCGAAGAAGTCGACGAAGAAGAACGTGAACACGACGAGCGCGAAGGTGAACGCCTCGATGTCGGCGAAGCCGGTGACGAACGCCCCCGCGAGCGGGGTGATGTCGTAGGTGGCGTTCGCGCCGCCGGCGACCAGTTGCGACGCCGCGTCGCTCCCGACCAGCCCCGAGTTAGCGACGACCCAGCCGAGCGCCGTCGTACCGAGGATGCCGATGATGATTGATCCACGAACCCCCCGCGCGTACAGCGCGAAGGTGAAAAACAGGCCGACGGCAGAGACGATGGCGACCGGATCGGAGGCCACCGGTCCCAACTGGACGAGCGTTTCGGGGTCGTCGACGACGATGCGCATCGCCTGCAGGCCGATGACGGCCAGGAACAGGCCGATACCGGTCCCGACGGCGAATTTGACGGGTTCGGGGAACACCCGGATGATATACTCCCGGGCGCCGATGGCGGTGAGAGCGATGAAGATGACGCCCTCGACGACGACGGCCGCGAGCGCCGTCTGCCAGGAGATGCCGAGCGCGCCCACGACGGTGAACGCGAAGAAGGCGTTGAGACCGAGGCCGGGCGCCTGTCCGAACGGTCGGTTCGCGTACAGCGCCATGATGAGCGTCGCCGTCGCCGCCGCGATGATAGTGACGACGGCGAGCATCGAGACGACTTCGCCGTGGCCGTAGCCCGACACCACGATTCCGGGTTTCTCGCCCGGAATCCCGGCGAGGATGCTCGGGTTCACCACGACGATGTACGACATCGTCAGGAACGTGGTGAGTCCCGCGAGCACTTCCGTTCGGAGGTCGGTCCCATGCTCCTCGAACTCGAAAAAGTCCGCTAGCGAGTCACGTAAGGCCATATATGACTGAGCATATCCGCGAAACGCAACTTAACAGTTGGCATGGCGAGTTCACTCGTCCGCGAGCAGGTCGTCCGCCGTGAGCAGCGCCTCGAGTTCGATGCCCGCCTCGGCCAGGCGCTCTCGGGCCCCTTCCTGGCGGTCCACGACGACGAGCACCCGGTCGACGACGGCGCCCGCCTCCCGGAGTGCCCCGACCGCTTCGAGCGCGCTCTTCCCCGTCGTGGCGATGTCTTCGAGGACGATCACGTGCTCGCCCTCGTCGAGTCGGCCCTCGATGCGGTTACCGGTGCCGTACTCCTTGGCCTGCTTTCGCGCGATGACGTAGGGGCGGCCGGTTTCGGCGCTCGTGACCGCGACCAGCGGCACCGCGCCGAGGGCGACTCCCGCGAGTTTCGCGTCGCCGACGCGGTCGGCGAAGGCCGCCGCGATGAGGCGCAGACACTGCGGGTCGGTCTCGAACAGGTATTTGTCCACGTAGTAGTCGCTCGTGCCGCCGTGGGAGAGTTCGAACTCGCCGAACTTCACTGCGTCCGCGGCCCGGAGCGCCTCGATGAGTTCCTGATTCGCCATTAGCGTGTTCGCCGCCGGGAACGACCATAAACGGGACGGTCCGCGCTCACCAGGGTTCGGTCTTCAGCCCAAGGAGGTATGCGCCGGCGTTGGTGACGACGTGCAACAGCGGCGTGGCGACGAGGACGACGACCAGCCGCGCGGGCGTGAACGTCGACAGCGTCCACGACGGCGCGAGGAGAAGCGTGAGGAGGAGCGCGCCGCCGACGAAATCCAGTTGATCGAGTCCCGGCACGGCAGCGCCGCGTTCGCGGCCGATGCGCCGTTTGAGTAGCGAGGCGCCGATGTCGCCGAGCATCGCTCCGAGCGCGAGGCCGACCGCAGCCCGCAGCGGAAAGGACGGCAGGGACACGCCGAAAGCCGTCGCGACGCTCGGCCGGACGGCGTTGAGAACGAGGGCGAGTGCGACGCCCGCGAGCGTGCCCGCGGCCGTGCCCCGCCACGTCTTGCCGTCGCCGAGGAGGCGCCGCCCGCCGACCGTCCGGCCGGCGTCGATGGGGCGGCCGCCGCCGGCGAGCACCGCGACGTTGTTCGGAACGTACGCCGGCAGCATCGCCCAGAGCGCGCCCGCGACGAGCGAGATGACCATACGACGAGTAGATACACGGGGCGTGTTAATAGTGCGTATTCGCGCCACGGAAGGTGTTCCCGTGTCGATCCGCGCGGCTCCCACCGTCCGTCGCGGTGGGTGAACACGCTGAAGGTCCCGGCCCTCGTCCATCTCGACAATGTCCTCGTGGAGACGCGACATCGCAAGCGGGCTGGTGGTCCTCGTCCCGATCCTCGTCACGCTCGTCGTCCTCAACTGGCTCTACTCCCGGGTGGCGGACCTTCCCATCATCGACACGCTTCCGCCCTACTACGGAGTGCCAGTGGCGCTCGTGGTGTTCGTCATGCTGGTGTTGTCGGTGGGGTATCTGATGCGCACCACGGCCGGGCGACTGGTCGAGCGCGGCCTCGACAGCGCGATGAACCGCGTCCCGCTGATCCGCATCCTCTACAACGCGTCGAAACTCGCCGTCGAGACGGCGCTGACGGGTACCGAAGACCTCCAGAAACCGGTTCGGCTGGAGACCTGGCCTGGCATCCGCATGACCGCGTTCAAAACGGGCAAGACCACGCCCGACGGGCAGGACGTCCTGTTCATGCCGACCGCGCCCAACATCACCACGGGGTTCGTCATCGAAGTCGATCCCGACCGCATCGAAGAGACGGGCGAGAGCGTCGAGGAGGCGCTGACGCGCATCCTCAGCGCCGGCTTCGCGGAAGAAGAGACCGGCGCCGTCGACATCGCGGTCGCGGCGGAAGGCGACGGTGGCGGCGCGGACGACGACGGCGACGACGCGCCGTGAGACCTCAGTCGGACTGTTGGAAGTCAGCTCCGGCGATCACCGCTCCCGTGGGCGGCGACCGACGGGACACCGTTACAACGGCCCGTCTCACTCCATCCCGACGAACTCGAACCACTCGGGGTGGTCGTCGGTCCGGCGTTCGACCAGGTCGAAGAAGGCCTGCTGGATCTCAGTCGTCACGGGGCCGCGCGTTCCCTCACCGACGACGACGTTGTCGACCTTGCGGATGGGGGTGACTTCGGCCGCCGTGCCGGAGAAGAACAGTTCGTCCGCGGTGTTGAGTTCGCCGCGGCTGATGCTGACGTCGTCGTGGACGGTGTAGCCCAGTTCGCGGGCCAGCGTGATGACGGTGTCGCGGGTGATGCCGCCGAGGATGCCCTCGGCGAGCCCCGGGGTGTAGATTTCGCCGTCGCGGACGAGAAACAGGTTCTCGCCGGGGCCTTCGGCGACGTTGCCTTGCTCGTTGAGCAGCAGGGCCTCGACGTAGCCCTCGCGTTCGGCCTCCAGGCTCGCCAGCACGCTGTTGACGTAGGGGCCGGCCGTCTTGGCGTTGGTCGGGATCTGGGAGGAGGAGTACTTTCGCCACGACGAAACGGTGACCTCGACGCCCTTCTCGAGGGCGTCTTCGCCCAGGTACGCACCCCAGGGCCAGACGGCGATGGCGACCTGTTCCGGGCAGCTCTCGGGGTTCAGGCCGAGCATATCGTAGCCGTAGTAGGCGACGGGGCGAATGTAACAGGAGGGCAGGTCCTGCCGGCGAATGAGTTCCTTCGTCGCCGCCGTCAGTTCCTCCTTCTCGAAGGGGATATCGAGGTTGTAGGGCTTGCCCGAGTTGTAGAACCGATCCAGATGCTCGTCCCAGCGGAAGATCGCCGGCCCCTCTTCGGTGTCGTAACAGCGAACGCCCTCGAAGATCCCCGTTCCGTAGTGGAGTCCGTGTGTGAGCACGTGGATCTGGGCGTCGTCCCAGTCCACGAACTCGCCGTCCATCCATATCGTATCCACATCCATCTCGTCGAATCCCATACGCTAAATCCGGGAGGAACCACCTAAAAGGGTAAGGATCCGGGCGAATTCGTCGCCGAACGGCGAACCGACCTTTTGCTGCGGTCGGCGCCTTCGGCGCCTCCCTGACAAAAGCTCGATCAAAAGCCTGCGACCCTCCCGGCGGTCGGCTCTTTCCCTGCTCGCTCACTCCGTTCGCTCGCGGCGGGTATATCCTCTGTACTGCCCGATTAGAGCCATGCACGCCCTCCTTCGTCGAGGATTTCATCGGGAGCCGCTACCGCCGGATGCGCTCCCGTTGCACCGCCTTTTCGTCGCCCTCCGCGCGCTCCCGCAGGCGCTCGATCCGCGCGGTCATCGGCGGATGCGACGCCAGCAGATCGGTCCCCAGCCGCTCTTCCTCGCCGTGGATCACCAGCCGAGACAGGAGTCCCCCGGGCGTCGTCGCGCGGTTGATCTTCTCCAGTGCGCTCGCCAGCGCCAGCGGCCGGCCGGTCAGTCGCGCCGCGGTCCCGTCGGCGGCGAACTCCCGGTGACGGGAGTACGCTTGGACCACTGCCAACAGGCCGAACAGACAGACGACGACCAGGCTCGTCACCGCGGCGTCGGCGACGCGGGCCGCCCGGTGGACGGTCCCGGGATCACCGCCCCGAGCCAGCGCGAGGGCGCGAGCGACGCCGACGACGAGCAGGGCGACCGGCAGGAGAACGAGCCAGACGAGGCCCGTCAGGATGCGGACGAGGCTGTAGCCAAGCGTCTTCACCAGACTGTCCCACCGCTGCAGGTGCGCGAGTTCGTGGGCGACGATGGCCTCCAGTTCCGGCGCCGTCAGCAGGCGAAACAGCGACCGGTCGAGCACCACGTCGCCGTCGCGGGCGCCGCCCAGGGCGAGCGCGTTCGGTTGGTTCATCGACGCGACCAGCAGTCGCGGCGACTCGACGCCCAGCCGCTCGGCGAGGTCGTCGACGCGGCGGTGCAGGCGCGGCGCCGCTCGCCGAGGCAGTTCGACCGCGTCGAGCGCGAACCGGAGCCGCGCCGTTCCCACCCGATAGCTCGCGTAGCCGAACACGACCGCGAGGCCGACGACGACGACGGCGGTCGTGAGGGTGGCAGGGCGCTGTGCCCACAGCAGGAGGAGCGCGCGATAGGTGACGAAGGCGAGCGCGGCGTAGACGAACAGAGTGAGCACGGCGACGGCGCTCCACAGGAGCGGTCCGGCCCGACCCACGGTTACGTGATGTCGGTGACAGTGCCGACGCCCTTGCTCCGCCCCTCGCGGAAGACGAACCGCTGGCCTTCCTCGACCAGATACGGCCGGAACTTGAACTCGACGGTCGTGGTGCCGTGGTCGCCGGGCAGGAGGTGGCCGTCCTCGGGCCGGAAGATGGCCGCCTCGCTGACGGTCTCCAGATGCACGACGGGTTCGTAGCCCGTCCCGATGCGCGTCGGATGGTTGAGCACGACGACATCGGCCTCGAACTCGCGGACGGGCGTGGGGTCGGCGTCGGCGGGCAGGAGCACCATCCCCCGTTCCACCTCGGCCTCGTCGACCCCCTTGAGCGCGATGCCGACGATGCGGCCCGCCTCCGCGCGGTCGACGCGGTGGTAATGCATCTCGATGGAGCGAACCTCCACCTCGCGAAAGGAGCCGTCGGGCATCGGGCCGAGCAGGAGGTCGTCGCCCGCCTCGACGGTGCCGGAGTTGACGGTGCCGGAGGCGACGGCGCCGACGCCCGTCACCGCGTACGTGCGATCGATGTACATCCGGAAGTCGCCGTCGCCGCCGTTGGTCTTGGGCAGGCGCTCGAACAGGTCGTCGAGGGCGTCGAGCCCCGTTCCCGTGACGGCGCTGGTCTGCAGGATCGGCACCACGTCGCCGATCTCCTCGGCGGCCGCGTTCACGCCGTGGCGCTCGATGCGGAGCGGCGTCTCCTCGACGTCGCGCAGGAGACGCTCGACGGCGCGTTCGACCTCCTGAACCCGCTCGTCGCTCACCAGATCCGTCTTCGTGATGGCGACCATCGTCGGGAGTTCGGTCGCGAGCAGGATGCCGAGATGTTCGCGCGTCGTCTCGGTCGGGCCGTCGTCTGCGGCGACGGTCAACAGCCCGTAGTCGAGTTTCTGGCCGACCAGTCCCCGGATCGTCGTCCGAAGCCACGGTTCGTGGCCGACGGTGTCGACGAACGACACCAGCCGGTCGGCCTCCTCGACGACCCGTGCGCGGTCGGTCTTGCGGTGGGGGTTGTCCAGGTGGACCGCGCCGTCGCCGTCGAAGCCGTAGACGGCGTAGGAGAGGTCCGCCGAGAGTCCGCGTTCCACCTCGTGGGGTTGGACGTCGAGATACGAGCGGGTCCCGCCCTCGCCGTCGTCGGCCTGGCCGGTGACGAGCGTGCCGACCAGCGTGCTCTTGCCGTGGTCGACGTGGCCCGCGGTGCCGACGACGATGTGGGAGTCGTCGGTGTCGAGGATCGACCCCTCGCGCACGGTGGCGACGCCGACCAGTCCGTCCTCGTCGACGCCCCACGTCTCCACGTCTTCGATATGAGCGCCGGCCTCCTCGGCGAGCAAGGAGAGCACGTCCATCGTCTCGGAGAACGCCGACGCGGAGATGCCGGCCACGCGGCCGTCGTCCGTGACGCCGACGACGTACGTCGCCTCGCCGTCGCCCGAGAGCACGCGGTGGCGCAACTGGGCAGCCAGGCTCTCCATGCGGCCGTCGACCAGGTGGACGTCACGCGAGAGACGTTCCTTGAACTCGATCGGCCCACCTTCCTCTTCGCCACGGTCCAGGGCCTCCTGCAGTACGGCCCGGTCGGCGGTCATGGGGCGTGTTAGGCCGTGACCTGCCAAAACGCTTTCCGTCGTGTGGGTATAGTTGTCACAGTGTTCGTAGCCTGGCAGCGGTCACTCCTGTAGGCGCTCGTACGCCCGGTTCACCCGCTTGAACGCCTCCTCGTCGCCCCCGTCGGCGTCGGGATGGACGTCCTTGACTTTCGCGCGGTACGCTCGCCGTACCGCTTCCTCGCCCGCATCGGAGTCGAGATCCAGCGTCTCGTAGGCCTCGCGTCGAGTCAGCACCGAGTCGCGCGTGCCCGCGCTCCGCTCTCTGGTTCGAGATCCCGTGCCGCCGGCCGTCGCGCCGAATCCGCCCGGCGCCCGTCGCTCTCGGGACGAGGCCCGCCGCGTCCGTCCCGTCCGTCGAGTCGTTCGCCGGGCCCGGTCCGCTAACCGTCCCGTCGCGTGTTGCCACATGATGTACGATGTCGCCCCGAAGGGGAGCGCGAGGAACAGCAGGAATAGCTGGCGGGCGAACGCGAGCACCACCAGTACGACGGTGATGCCGGCGAACACGGCCGACAGCCCAAACACGAGTCGGTCCCGGTCCACGGTCTCCCTCCGTCGTCCACGACTGTAACTCTGATCGTCGGTTCGGTGGGGTGAGTCGCGACTGGTGGAACGCCCGAAGTATCTCGCCCGGACGCTCAAGGCATCGCGCCCCCTACACCAACTATGAGCGTCGCTGGCGTGTGCCAAGTGTGTGAGAACGCAGTCGCCCGCCACACCTGCGACAACTGCGGGGCACTCGTCTGCACCGAGCATTACGACCGCGCGACGGGGCTGTGTTCACACTGCGCGTCCGAGACGCGCCACGGGTCGGACGGCCCGCCCTACCGGTACTGATTGAGGCGTTTCTTGAGCCGTTTGGCCGCCTCGCCTGCGGCGCCGAAGTAGGCGTCCTCACCATCGGGGGCGTCTTCGCCCGCGAAGATGATTCCCCGCGAGGAGTTGACGAGGCCGACGCCGTCGGCGAGGCCGTACTCGACGGCCGCTTCGGCGTCCCCGCCCTGGGCACCCACGCCGGGGACGAGGAAGGGGATGTCCGGCACCTCGGCCCGCAACGCTTCGAGTTCTTCCGGCGCCGTCGCGCCGACGACGAGGCCGACGTTGCCGTGTTCGTTCCAGAGGTCGGCCAGCGCTGCGACCCGTCGGTACAAGGGTTCGCCCGTCTCCAGTTCGAGGTCCTGCAGGTCGGCCCCGCCCGGGTTCGACGTGCGACAGAGGACGAACACGCCCGCCTCCTCGCGCGAGAGAAAGGGGTCGAGCGAGTCCCGGCCCATGTAGGGATTCACCGTGATGGCGTCGACGGTGTCGAGCAGTTCCGCGTACTGGCGCGAGGTGTTGCCGATGTCGGCGCGTTTGGCGTCGAGGAGAACGGGCACGTCCTTCCCGTGGGCGTAGGCCACCGTCTCCCGGAGCGCCCCCCAGCCGTTGGCGTCCTCGTAGAACGCGGCGTTCGGCTTGTAGCAGGCGGCGTGTTCGTGGGTCGCGTCGATGATCCGGCGGTTGAACGCCCACCGTGGCAGGTCGCGGTCGGAAAGGAACTCCGGGAGTCGGTCCGGGTCGGCATCCAGACCCACCGACACGACGCTGTCGACCCGGTCGATGCGCTCGCGCAAGCGGTCGAAGAAGGCGGTCATGGACGGAGTCGGCGGGGCGAGACCTTAAATTCCGTCGTACACCACGTCGCCGTCGACGACGGTCAGCGCCACGTCGATGTCGGCGATGGCGTCCGGCTGCTGCCACGGCGACCGTTCTACGGCGACTAGATCGGCGCATTTGCCCGGTTCGACCGTGCCCAGTCTGTCCTCGTCGAAGCCCGCGTACGCGCTCCCCAGCGTGTACGCCCGCAGCGCCTCGGTCACGTCCAGCCGCTGGGCCGCCGTTGGCGCGGTGACCGCCTGGTGGACGCCGTAGAGTGGATCGAGCGGCATGCAGTCGCTGCCGAACGCGAGGTGGACGCCCGCGTCGGCGAGTCGGCGCAGGCGGTTCGTCTTCGTCCGTCGGTCGCCCAGTCGGTCGGCGTAGAGCCCCGACTCGCCCGCCCAGCGGTGGAAGTTCGGCTGAACCGACGCGACGACGCCGGTCTCGGCGAGGCGGTCGGTGGCGTCGTCGCTCGCGAGCTCCGCGTGTTCGATTCGGTGGCGGGCCGTGCCCGGATCCTCCCGCTCCGCGAACGCCCCGGTGACGATGTCGACGGCCTCGTCGCCGATGGCGTGAGCGGCGACCTGGAACCCCGACGACTCGGCCCGGTCGAGTAGGTCCCGGAACGCGTCGGGGTCGACCGTCCACGCGCCCCGTTCGTCGGGCGCGTCGGCGTAGGGTTCGCTGAGTCGGGCCGTCCTCCCGCCGAGGCTTCCGTCGGTGTACGTCTTGATTGCGCCCACGTCGACCATCCCGCCGCCGTGGTTCGTGCGCAGTCCCGTCTCCTGCAGGGCGGCGAGGTGGTCGGCCCAGTAGTTGAGCCGAACCCGGAGCGTGAGGTCGCCGTCCGTGTCGAGGTCGCGGTAGACGGCCGGCGCCCGGGAGCGCCGCACCATGTCGTGGACGCCCGTCACGCCGCGCTCGTTGGCGTGACGCTGGGCCGCTCGGAGCAGGTCGTCCAGCTGCGACCGCGAGGGAGAGAGCGCGTCGAGGAGTGCCTCGGCTGCGGCCTCCACGACGACGCCCGTCGGTTCGCCGGCCTCGCGCCGCACGTCGGACTCGGGCAACGCGCCGCCGAACCGCTCCAGCGCGGTCGAGTCGAGCGAGGCGACGTGCAGGTCCTCGCGGACGGCGACCACCGGGCCTGCGGCGTCGACGGCGTCCAGCGCGTCCCGGGTGAGATAGCGCCGGTCGTCCCACGCGCTCTCGTCGTAGCCGAAGCCGAGGACGGGTTCGCCCGCCTCCACGGCGTCGGCGCGGGCCCGCAGTCGGCCGAGCGCCTCGTCGCGACTCGTCGCCTCCGAGAGGTCGGCGTGAACGCGCTTCCGACCGAGCAGTTCGAGGTGAGTGTGGGCGTCGACGAATCCGGGGAGGACGACCCGACCCCCCAGGTCGACCGTCCGCGTCCCGACGCCCGCCAGGAAGTCGAGTTCGTAGGCGTCGCCGACGCGGACGATCCGGCCGTCGCGGACGGCGACCGCCTCGTGGGTCTCGTCGGGGCGGGCGAGCGTATGTACCTCCGCGTTCGTCAACAGGAGGTCGGCGGCCTCGGTCATGTCGAATGCCCCGGCGTCGAGCGCGTTAATGGTTGCGAGCGTCCCGCAGTCGCCGCACGCCCCGCGCCCACCCGTTACGGCGTGTAGTAGTACTCGCCCTGCCGTTTCTGCTTGCGGTCGAGCTGGCTGTCGGGCTTGTTGATGCGGGGACGTCCGGTCCGCTCGTCGCGGCGGAACGTGATGTCGAGGTCCGCGAGGAAGTCGTTCATGCCCGAGCGCATGCCCTGTGGTGTCGAGGCGTGGCCGTGTTCGGCGGGTTCGCCGTCGAAGACCATCAGGCGGTCGGCGAGCAGGTCGATCATGTAGATGTCGTGGTCGATGACCATCGCCGTGGCGTCGTGGTTCTCGGCGTAGCGCCGGATGGCCGTCGTGGCCTGCACCCGCTGTTCGACGTCGAGGTGGGCCGAGGGTTCGTCGAGCAGGTAGAGGTCGGCCTCCTCCGAGAGGCAGGCCGCGATGGCGACGCGCTGGCGCTCCCCGCCCGAGAGGTCCGTCAACTGCTGTTCCATGATGCGCTCCAGTTGGAGCGGCTGGGCGATTTCGGTGTTCCAGAACGAGGTGCCGAAGTCGTCGGTGATCGAGGAGAGGAACGTGTCGACGCGCATCGGCTGGTCGACTTCGACGTACTGCGGCTTGTACGCGATATCCAGGCTGAAGTCGAGTTCGCCCTCGTCGGGTTCGAGCGACCCGGCGAACAGTTTCGCCAGCGTCGACTTCCCGATACCGTTCGGGCCGACGACGCCCAGGACTTCGCTCTCGTAGATGGTGCCGCCCTCGACGTCGAGCGAGAACTCGCCTTCGCCGTAGGATTTGGTCAGATCGGGATAGTCGACGAGCGGTGTCCCCGTCGTGGACTCCCGTGGCGCGTGCTCCTCGAACGTGATCTCGTTCGGGCGGATGCGCATGTTTTCGTTGTCGAGGTAGCCCTGGAGATACTCGTTGATGCCGTTGCGAACGGATTTGGGGTCGGTGATGACGCCGTAGGCACCGGGCTCACCGTAGGCGACGTGAAGCGTATCGGCGAGCAGGTCGAGGACGGCCAGGTCGTGTTCGACGACGAGCATCGAGCGGTCCTCATCCTCGGCGAGTTCGCGCACGAGGCGCGCGGCGGTCACGCGCTGGCCGATGTCGAGGTAGGGCGTGATTTCGTCGAGGAAGTAGAAGTCGGCGTCGCGGGCGAGCGTCGCCGCGAGCGCCACGCGCTGGAGTTCACCGCCCGACAGCGTGTCGATGGGCTGGTCGATGACCGGCCGGATCGAGAGGCGGTCGATGAGGTTGTCGACGACGCCGCGCTCGTCGGTCCTCTCCAGCAACGCCCGGGTCTTCCCGTCGAACTGGTCGGGGATGCGGTCGATGTACTGCGGTTTGCGGGCGACGCTCACCTCGCCTTCCTTCAGGCGTTCGAGGTAGTTCTGGAGCGCCGTGCCGCGGTAGCGGTCGAGGACCGCTTCCCAGTTGGGGTCGGTGTCGTAGTTGCCTAGGTTGGGCAGGATTTCGCCGGCCAGGATGTGGACGGCCGTGGATTTCCCGATGCCGTTCGGACCGAGCATCCCCGTGACCGTGCCGGATTCGGGCACCGGCAGGCCGTACAGCGAGAACGCGTTCTCGCCATAGCGGTGGATGGGTTCGTCCTCCAACTCCTGAGGGAGGTTGATGATCTCGATGGCGTCGAAGGGGCATTTCTCGACGCAGATGCCGCAGGTTTCGCCCAGACAGAGCTCCTCGGAGATGCTGATCTGCTCGGGGCCGCCCTCGTAGAGGTCGGGATCGTCGTGGCGCTCCTCCAGCGTGACGATACACTCCTCTCCCGTGCGATTCGGGGGGCAGAAGTTCGCACACTCGTAGTTACAGCGGTCGGGTTGACACCGATCGAGGTCGACGACCGCGATACTGTCCCGGGCCATGATCAGAGGGACGCGCCGGTAGTGAGCAGGATGGCGAACGAGACGAACCAGAGCGAGAACGTCATAAACGCCACGTAGAGGTGGTCTTTCGCGCCGAACTCCGATACGTCGACGCCGACGGCCTTCAGCAGGGGGTACTGGCCGGCGATGGCCGCGACCAGGAACGCGAGCGTCCGCACGCTGCTCGCTGCCTCCGGGCCAGTCCCGACGACGGCGGCGGAGACGACCGCCGCGGCGACGCCGGCGAGACAGGCCAGCGTGGTGACCGTCACCCCGCGAACGTGCCCCGTGAGACCGGTTTGCGTTTCCGTAGCCATACACGACTCTCCGGCACCGGACATGAAAAGGGGTTCGATACGACCAACCCCGTGTCGGTGAAGATTTATGCCGGTGGCCCCGTTCGATCAACGTGATGGCTGGAACTGAAGAGGAGGGTCTGGACGACCTTCCCCCGAGCGCGAAACTGGTTTTCAAGGTCCTCGAATACAACGGGTCACTGACCCAGAAGGGGATCGTGGAGGAGTCGATGCTGTCGGCTCGAACCGTCCGATACGCGCTCGAACGACTCGAGGATATCGGCGTCGTCGACGAGGATGTCTACTTCGCCGACGCACGACAGAACCTCTACCAGCTCGACGAGGCCGCGGTGGCAAAACAGAAAGGCGACACCGACGCGCCCTGCGTCGAGTGCGACTAGGCCGGAACGACGGTGATCCGCTTTTTGTGGTCGATGGCGTCTTCGAGTTCGTCAGCGATGGCGCTCCCGCGTGACACCTGGATCTCGCCGCCGCGACCCACCGTCGCGGTGAAGAGGTAGTCGCCGTCCGCGCGCACTTCGACCGTCTCGCCGATGTCGACGCTGTCGGCCACGTCGATGACGACGTGCCGCGAGGTGACTTCGGGCGTCACGACGGTTTCCTGTGCGGGTCTGGCGCCGCCCGTCTCGCCGCCACTGTCACCGCTACCGCTACCGCCGCCCCCCGGCTTCTCGTCGAGCGTGCGCACGTCGATGCTGAGGCCGAGTCGCTCCTCGACGTCGCTGATGCGGCCGCCGCCCTTGCCGATGACGTAGGAGATGTCGTCTTCCTCGACGTAGACGACGGCCTCGTTCTGGCCCTTGAGTTCGACTTCGACGTGGCCGCGCGCGATCGAGCGAATCTCGCGTTCGACCTCCTTGCGCGCGAGGCGGGAGACGCCCGTCTCGCTCTCCTCGCCGTCCTCGTCGAGGGGAACGGTGACGACCTGCCGGTTGAAGGTGTAGATTTCGTAGGCGGGCTTGCCGGTCTCGAAGTCGGCGATCTGGATGACCGGGCGGGCGAGGTCCTCGGCGGTGAGGCCCTCGGGCACCTTCACCTGCGTCGTCACGTCGTAGACGGTCTCGACGCGGCCGGCCTCGATGTAGATGACCGTGTCGACCACCTGCGGGATCATGCCGAGTTCGACGCGGCCGACGAGTCGCTGGAGGGCGTCGATGGCGCGGGTGGCGTGGACGACGCCGACCATGCCGACGCCGGCGAGGCGCATGTCGGCGAACACCTCGAAGTCGTCGGTCTTGCGCACCTCGTCGTAGATGGTGTAGTCCGGTCGGACCAGCAGCAGCGAGTCGGCCGTCTTGGCCATGTCGCCGCCGAGGGCGGTGTACTGTGTGATGTCCGGCCCGACCTGCAGGTCGCGCGGTTTCTCCATCGTCTTCACCGCGTTGTCGTGACTGGAGAGGAACTCCGCGACGGCCTGGGCGAACGTGGACTTCCCGGCGCCGGGCGCGCCGGAGATGAGCACGCCACGCTGGCGTTCGAGCAGGCGGTCTTTGAGTTCGTCCGCGAACTCGTAGTCGTCGAGTTCGGTCTTGACGATGGGACGGACGGCGGTGATCTCGAACCCGTCGGCGAAAGGCGGCCGGGCGATGGCGATGCGGTACGACCGGAACTGGACGATGGTCATTCCCGGTTCGTCGAGTTCGATGAAGCCGTCCGGACTCGCCCGCGCCGTCTCCTTGACGTCGTGGGCGAACTCCTTCATCTCCGCTTCCGTGGTCACCTCGTCGCCGATGACCTGGTAATGCATGTCGCCGATGTCGCCACGCTTGGCCTTCGGCTTCGACCCGGCGCGGAGGTGGACGCTCATCGTCGTCTCGTCGAAGAAGGACTCGATTTCGAGGCCCTCGGCGTCGCGCCCGCGGGGTTCAACGTACTCGACATCGAGACCCTTCGCCCGACTCACTTCGGCCTGCACCACGTCGCTCGTCAGGAGCGTCGCGTCGAGATCCGAGGCCACGTCGCGGACGATGGCGTCGATCTCGCCCTCGTCGGCCTCGCGTTTCTGCCCGGCACTCGGGCGCTCGCCGTAGTAGTCGATGGAGATGTCGCCGGTCTCGGCGAGTTCGACGAGGCGCTGTAACTCCTCGATGCCCTCCCAGCCGGTGTCGTGGCCCTCGTTGGCCTGCCATTCGAGTTCGCCAACGACGGCCTCGGGGACGGTGATCGTCGCCCCCTCGTAGATCCCCGATTCGACGCGCTCGGAGACGCGTCCGTCGATAACCGCACTCGTATCGGGTACGATGTTCATATCCAAATTCGGGGGGCGAGACGGAAAAGGGTATTCAACTGATTGTCACGGGAGCGGCCTGCCTGGTGCGGATAGCCGGTGGACGGCGGCGTGGTCTGTCCCGTATAAATCGCTCCCGTGAATCGCCAAGACGGATCGGCAACTCACCGGAAGACAGTTACAATACTCCGTATCACGTGGACGCGCCCATGAGCGACGTGGTGGCGCTGACTCGCCGTCTGGTATCGATTCCGAGCCACGAGGACGAGCGCGACGCGGGCGACGCCGTGGCGTCGTGGCTCCGCGAGGAGACGGACGCGACCGTCCACCGTGATTCGGGCGGCAACGTCATCGCGCGGCGCGGCGACGGCCCCCGATCGCTCGCCCTCGTCGGTCACCACGACGTGGTGCCACCGGCCGACGAGCAGGTCGACGGCGACGGCTACGTAGTCGAGGAGCGCGACGGCCGTCTCTACGGCCGCGGTACCGCGGACATGAAGGGGAGTCTGGCGGCCGCGATGGTAGCGTTTCGTGACGCCGCGTTCGACGAGCGGACGCCCGCCGGCGTCGACCCGGTCGACGAACTCGTCTTCGCCTCGTTCGTCGGCGAGGAGCAGGGCGGCGTCGGCGCTCGGGCCGCCATCGACGAGGGTTTCGCCCCCGACTTCGCCGTCGTCGGCGAGGGGTCGACCGGCTACTCCGTGCCGGGCGTGACCGATGTCGCCGTCGCCCACATGGGCCGTCGCGGGAGCACGCTCGTCGCCAGCGGCGAGGGCGCCCACGCGAGCGAACCCGAGGCGGGCGACAACGCGGTGTATCGGGCGTGTGACGCGGTCGATATCGTCCGCGAGATGGACGCGCCCGAGACGACGGTCCTCGGCCAACACCTTGACGGCACCGTCTCCGTCACCGAAATCGAGGGCGGATCGGCGTGGAACGTCGTGCCCGACCGCTGTACCGTCACTGTCGACGAGCGCACCGTTCCGGGCGAGCGCGCGCCGCTCGAACGCACCGAATCGGTCGAGGATGTCGAGTGGGAGGTCGATCAGGACTTGCCGCCGATGGCGTGTGACGACGCAGCCTTCGCCGACGCGGTGCTCGCGGCGGCACGAGAATCGCAGGATGGGACGCCCGAACGGGTGGCCAAACCCCACGCGACCGACGCGGGGTGGCTGGCGGCGGCGGGGACGACGTGTGTCGTCTGTGGCGCCGCCGAACCCGGCGAGGCCCACACCGAGCACGAGAGCGTCAGTATCGACGTGCTGGAGCGGTGCGAACGGCTCTACCGGCGGGCCGCCGAATCACTCGTCCGGTAGTTCGTTCCGGAGGTCCTCGATTTCGGCTTCCAGTGCTGCGATGCGCTCCTCGTCCGCGTTTCGACCGTCCATGAACTGGTAGACGACGAGCGCGACGAACGCCGGGAGTGCGAGCCACAGGCCGAACATGAAGACGATGACGAGCAGTTCGGGCAGGCCGGGTATCTGTAGCGGGACCATACGCCCGCATCGGTCGGTGGGCGGATAGAGATGGGGGTGTCACCCGTCATCCAGGCGAATCACGCGGTCCGCCGCCGACCGGAAGGCGTCGAGGGTCCGCCGCTCGGCCCGCGAGACGGCGTCGTCGCCCACGATTTCGTCCGCCTCCAGCGCGTTCAGGACGGCCATCTCGGCGTCGGCACAGTAGTCGAGCAGGTGCGTCGGGTCGGCGTCCGCGTGCTGGAACGGGATGGTGGCGTCGTTGACGAAGACGGCCCGCGGCGCGTCGGGCGCGGCGTCGAACAGGGTGTCGGCACGGCGGGCGTTGTCGGCGGCGAGTTCGACCGCCTCGGACGGCGAGTCGGCCGTCGTCCGCGGTGCGTGGGCGTCGAGGACACCCTGCCACGCGTCGGCCGGCGGCGTGAGAAAGCGGTCGAGACGGCCGCCGAGAATCCGGCCGTCGCGCTCGAGTTCGGGAGCGAACTCGAGGATGGCGACGCCCGCTGTCCCCTCGTGCTCCACCCACGACTGCAACGCCTCGGCGGTCAGTCGGGTCTTGCCGGCGTTCGACGGCCCGACGACGAGCGTCGTGCCCGCAAGGGGAACGGAGGGGTCGCTCACGACCCGTTCAGACGAGTTCCTCCGCGACGTATTTCACGCCCAGCCCCGCCATCGCGATGCCGAGTGCGATGGCGAACGCGAGCACGGCGCCGGGCAGCGGGTCGATGCTGGCGAGTCCGGCCATGTTTCCGGCAAGCGGGTCGACGCCATCGGGCACCTGTTCGCGGACGAAGTTGGCGGCGAGGTAGACCGTGACGCCCAAAAGCGCCACGCCGCCGACGTTGGCGAGCGTGGAGTTCCGGTCGGGAACGGCGTCGGAGTTCAGCAGGTAGAGCACGATGGCGATGGCGAAGGGCGTGCCGACGGTGCCGAGCGCGAGGACGAGGACGAGTTGGCCCAGCACGGCGCCGCCGATGAACGCCCCTGGGGCGGACAGGAGGGCGACGACGACGAGCAGGCCGCGGTAGCGGGAGTCGTCGATGGTCGTTCCCCAGCCGAGTTTGTCGGCCAGGAGGAAGGGCGGGACGATGGTGTTGCCGCCGAGCGTCGAGACGGCCGCGCCCCAGAGACCGAGCAGGAACAGCCACTTGGCGTTGGCGCCGACCAGCGGGCCGAGCGCTTGCGCCGCGCCGACGGCCGTCAGGGTGTTGTCGGGCGTGAGAACGCTCGCGGTCACGAGGAAGATGGCAAGGCTGTAGATCCCGAACGCGACGAGCATCGACGCGCCGATGTCGAACGTCGCGGTGTCGTAATCGTCACGGGTCCAGCCACGCGAGCGCATCGTGTAGGACTGCATCGTGATGAGCGTGATGTGGACCGCGCCGCCGAGGATGCCGGCGGCGACCAGTGCGCCGCCGGAGGGGATGCTCGGCACGAGGCCGGCGACGGCCGCGCCGTAGTCGACGGGGACGACGAACAGGCTGGCGACGAACGCGACGACGACCAGCGAGACGAGGAGTTTCGCGGCCAGTTCGAGGAAGCGATAGCCACGCCCCGCCAGGCCGACGGCGAGGATGAGCGCCCAGGCGACGCCCCAGACGCGCGCGTCGACGCCCGTCACCGTCGCCGACACCGTCGCGACGGTCTTCATGATGACGAGCTGGGCGACGCCGGACGCGATCACGGCGTCGGCGACCAGGAGCCACGCCCAGGTTTCGCCGAGGTGGTCCTCGACCACGGCGACGATGCCCCGCTCGGTCAGCAGGCCGAGCCGCATCGATAGATACTGGACGAGTGCGCCGGCGCCCGCCGAGAGCACGACCACCCAGAGGAGACTGTAGCCGAACAGCGCGCCCCCAGTCACCAGGCTGGCGATGGTCGCCGGTCCGGCCGCGATGGCCCCAGCGACCCACGACGGTCCCATCTCGGAGAAATACGCCTCGAATCGCGCGGTGAGACTCGGCGCCGAGCCACCCGCGTTCGTATCGGTCATGCCCACCGGTCGACGCCTCGCCCTCAAAGGTGTTACCACTCCGTGGTAGGATCCGGTGGCGCGCACCAGCGGCCCCGCACGGACGACACCCGTATTACGGCGCGGGTCCACGTCCGGCTATGAGCGATACGCCGGCCACGTACGACGACTTGCTCGACCGCATCGGACGGATCACCACCGTCTCGAACGCCTCGGACCTGCTCTCCTGGGATCAGCAGGTGATGATGCCCGAGGAGGGAACCCCCGCTCGCTCGCGCCAGCTATCGGCGCTGTCGGCGGTCCACCACGACCTGCTCACCGCCGACGAACTCGACGACCTCCTCGATACACTGGCGGCCACGGACCTCGACGACGACCAGGCGGCCGTCGTCCGCGAGGTGCGTCGCGAACAGGAGCGCGCGGTGCGCGTGCCGACGGACTTGGTCGAACGCATCTCTGCGGCGTCCTCGGAGGCCCTGCCCGCGTGGCGTGACGCGAAGGAGAACGACGACTTCGACGCCTTCGCGCCCCATCTCGAAGAACACCTCGCGCTCAAGCGGGCGTATGCGGACCACATCGACCCGGACCGCGACCCCTACGCCGTGCTGTTCGAGGAGTACGAACCCTGCCTCCCCCTCTCGCACGCCGAGGACGTGCTGACCACGCTCCGCGAGGCGGTCGTCCCCCTCGTCGACGACATCCGCGCCGCCGACGCCGACTTGGCGACGGACGCCTTCGCCGGCACCTACGACACCGACCGCCAGGAGGCGCTGATGCGGGACGCGCTCGACACTCTCGGCTACCCCTGGGAGCGCAGCCGTCTCGACGTCGCTCCGCACCCGTTCTCGACGGGGACGACCTACGACGCCCGCATCACCACCCGTTACGACGAGAGCGATCCGATCGACGCCCTGCTCTCGACGGTCCACGAGTTCGGCCACGCCACCTACACGCTCGGTCTGCCCGACGACGCCTACGGGACGCCGCTGGGGGAAGCGCGGGACCTCTCCGTGCACGAGTCCCAGTCTCGGCTCTGGGAGAACCACGTCGGCCGCTCGCAGGCCTTCTGGGAGGGGTTCCTCCCCCGCGTCGTCGACCACTTCCCCGCGCTCGGCACCGTGAGCGCCGCCGAGGCCTACGAGGCGGTCAACGCCGTCGACCCGACGAACCTGATCCGGGTCGAGGCCGACGAACTCACCTACCACCTGCATATCGTCCTCCGGTTCGAAATCGAACGCGACCTGGTGCGCGGTGACCTCGACGTGAGCGAGGTGCCCGCCGTCTGGAACGACAAGATGGAGTCGTATCTCGGCGTGCGCCCCGAGACGGACGCCGAGGGCTGCCTGCAGGACATCCACTGGTCCCACGGCAGTTTCGGCTACTTCCCCACGTACTCCCTGGGGAGCGTCATCGCCGCACAGCTGTTCGACGCCGCCGCACGCGACATCGACGGCCTCACCGACCACGTTCGGCGCGGCGAGTTCGACCCGCTCCACGAGTGGTTGACCGACCGCATCCACCGTCACGGCAAGCGCTACGAGACGAACGAACTCGTTCGCCGCGCGACCGGCGAGGACGTCGCGGCCGACGCCTTCGTCGACTACGCGACGGCGAAATACGGCGCGCTGTACGACCTGTAGCTTCGCCGTTCGTGTGAGACTTACCCACACCGGTACGCCTAAGTAGTGGTATGCCATACCATGGCGTGTATGGCAGCAGGACCCAGCGAACACGACGACGAACTGTTCGACCAGTTCCTCGAGACCAACGGTCACGAGACGACACCGGTACGCTGGGAGCGTTCCTATAACAAGTTGCAGTGCCCGGACTGTGGAGCACTCCACGACGAATCCGCGACCGACTGCTCGGTCTGCGGCTGGGACCCGGAGTCGGCCGCGTAGGCCGACGCCCGTACAGGGCAAGATTCAGGGTTCCTCGGGGCGTGTAAGGCATTGATGAGCAACGACGCCACGGTCACCCGTCTTTTCGGCGGCCCCGGGAGCGGGAAGACCACTGCCCTCCTCGACCGCGTTGACGAACTACTCGAAGAGGACGACGTGAGTATTCGCGATATTCTGGTCGTCTCCTACACCCGCGCCGCGGCCGCCGAGGTTCGCGAACGCCTGGCCGAGCGCCTCGATAAGTCCCCCCGTGCGCTCAAGGGGAACGTCTGTACGATGCACGCGAAGGCGTACGAACTCCTCGACCTCTCGCGTGGCGACGTCGTCGGTGAGGACGACAAGGAGGCGTTCTGCGAGGAGTACGGCGTCGAGTACGAGGACGAGTACGGCGGTGCCGGCCGCCGCACCGCCCGGTCGACGACGCTCGGCAACAAGATCATCGCCACCAGCCAGTGGCTCCAGCGCACCCAGCGCGATGTCGCCGACTGGTACGACGTCCCCTTCCAGTGGGACGTGGAGGAAGTGCGTCTGCCCCCGGAGATCGACCCCGAGGCCCAGGAAGGGAACAAGTACACGCCGACTTGGCCCACCGGCGACGAACGGATCGACGTGCCGGCGGTCATCCGCGCCTGGCGGTCGTACAAGGGCGAACACGGCCTGGTCGGCTTCGCGGACATGCTCGAACGGGTGGCCCAGCGCTCGCTCGTCCCCCACGTCGACTACCTCGTCATCGACGAGTTCCAGGACATCACTACCCTCCAGTACGATGTCTTCGAGGAGTGGAAACCCCACATGGAGGGCGTGCTGATCGCCGGCGACGACGACCAGGTCGTCTACGCGTGGCAGGGTGCCGACCCCAACATCCTGCTCGATGCGGACGTCGACGAGGACGTGGTGTTGCCCAACTCCTATCGCCTCCCCTCGCGCATCCTCAACGTCGTCAACCGGGAGATCCGCCACATCGACAAGCGCCAGGAGAAAGACCTCAACCCGCGCAAGGAGGGTGGCGTCGTCGAAGGTATCCAGAGTCCGTCGATGTTCGAAGTGGTGCGGAACGTCCAGCACACCGTCGACACCACCGACGAGACGGTGATGATCCTCTTTCGCGCCCGCTACCAGATGTTCCAGTTCATCGACGACTTCCTCCCGAAGGGCATCCCCTTCTCCGCGATGACGGACCAGCGGATGTGGACCGACCGCCTCACCCAGTACGTCCGCGCCATCGAGAAACTGGACGCCGACGACCCCATCACCGGGTTGGAGGCGCGCCGCCTCGCCGACATGCTCCAGGATTCGGCGTTCGGGACGAACGACCGCGACGACTTCTACGACTACCTCGACGACCGCGAGGAAGAGGCGGATGTCGACGACATCGCCCAACTCGAGGTGCCGCCGGCGGCCGTCATCGACCACGCGCCGTTCCTGCCCGGTGTCGAGTCCGCGGGAGACATGGTGCGCAAGGTAACGAGCTTCCAGCGCAACTCCGTCGACGCCTACTTCGACGCCGACTACCACGGGATGGATCCGAGTCGCGTCCGCGTCGGCACCATCCACTCCGCGAAGGGTCGCGAGGCCGATCACGTCTTCGTCTGTACGGACCTCACGGAGAAGGTGGTCGAGCAGATGGCCGCGAGCGTCGACGATCCGACCGCCGTTGAGGGCGTCGAGGAGTTCACCGCCCACACAAGTCCCGTCCCGATTCTCACCGACAACGAACGCCGCGTGTTCTACGTCGGCATGAGTCGGGCACGCGAACGGCTGGTGCTGCTGGAGAACCTCATCGGCGGCGCGCCGACCCTGCCGGTCAGCGTCCTCCTCCACAACGAACTCCGCGACGAAGACGTCGAGGAGATGCTGGAGGAGGCTCAGGCGACGCCGGTTCCTGAACCGTGACCGCCGGTGCGGCGGCCGAACCGGCGCTCGCGGCCGCCAGCGCGGGCGTCGTCGCCGTCGCGACCCGTCTCGCGGACGCGACGGTGACTGACGACCGTCTCCACGACGCCGAGAGCGACCCGCTCACGGCGGCCGACCTCGAACGCGTCGCCGACGCGGCCGTCGCTCGACACGGCGGCGACGCCGCCGACACGACGGTCGAACCCGCTGGGACGCTCCGGGCGGGCACGCCCATCATGGTCTCTCTCACGCCCCGCGTCGACGGGGTGACTACGCCCCTCTCGCGCACGTTCGTCGTGGACGGCGCGGGTGGCTGGGAACGGCGCGCGGCCGTCGCGGTGGGGATGGCCCACGACGCCGTCCGGCGGGTCGTCGAACCCACCCTGCCGGCGCGGCGGGTCGTCGAGGAGGCCGTCGCCGAACTCGGTGCGTACGGACTGACGGCCGCGGGCGACGTGGCGCGGGGGGTTCGCGTGGCCGACGGGGATCCGCCCGACTTCTCCACGGACGATTCGCTCGCCGCCGGGCAGGTGTTCGCGCTCGCGCCGACGGCGACGGCCCCGGCCCCGGACCACGGCCACGTCCGCATCGGCACGTGTTACGCCGTCACGGAATCCGGCTGTCGCGTTCTCGACGCGACGCCGACATCCCTGTCGCCGGTGGCGTACTAGTTCTCCTCGTCCGGGTCTTTCACCGCGCGGCCGACCACGCGCTCCGCGATGGCCCCCGGCAGATCAGCGGGCGTCGTGAGCCGTCGGGGCAGGACGACCATCAACACCGCGACGACGACGAGGCCCGTCCCGAGCGCCGTCTGCCCGGCGAGCAGCGTCTCGATGCCGAACAGGCCGACCGGGATGGCGAAAATCAGCGTCGCCGCGAGGCCGACGGTCTCTAGAATGCCGAGTCGCATCGGCCGTCAGTACGGGTCGCCCGCCCATATCGTCTTCGTCCGGCAGATCCGTTCGCGACGCGTGCGGCGTATCGGAACCCCTTACTCCGGCGACCGCCAACGAGCGGTATGTTCACGGGCATCGTCGAGCAGACGGGCACGGTCGTGGCCGTCGAGGAGAGCGCCGACGGCCGACGGCTTCGCGTGCGCCACGAGTTCGATGCGGTCGACCACGGGCAGTCCATCAGCGTCAGCGGCGTCTGTCTCACCGTCGAACGCCACGCCGATGACTGGTTCGAGGTGTTTCTCGCGGAGGAGACGGTCGCGAAGACGTATCTCGGCACGGTCGACGGTGGCGACGAGGTCAATCTGGAGCGGGCGATGCCCGCCGACGGCCGGTTCGACGGCCACATCGTCCAGGGCCACGTCGACGGCGTGGCGACCGTCGACGCCATCGAACGCGTCGGCGACGACTGGCGTTTTACCTTCGCCCTCCCGGACGACCTGCGGCAGTACGTCGTCGCCAAGGGGTCCATCGCGCTCGACGGCATCAGCCTCACCGTGGCCGAACTCGACGACGACGCGGGGACCGTGTCGGTCGCCATCATCCCGACCACGTACGATCTGACGACGCTCTCGGCGAAATCGCCCAGCGATCCGGTTCACGTCGAGGTCGACGTGGTGGCGAAATACGTCGAGCGGCTGGTCTGATAGGGGCAGATACTCCCCGGATCGTTCTATCGAGAACTCCGTTACGCCTACTCGAACTCGGTCGACTCGACGTCGAACGACGACTCGTCGCGCTCCTCGGCCGCGTGGGCCTGGCGATACGCCGTGCTGTACCGCCGGATCTTTCCGACGAGCAGCAGGCCGAAGATCCCGTCGTAGAGCAGGACGTACACCAGGAAGGCGGGGAGCTGCGACAGGCCGGTCGCGAACGCGATCAGTCCCGTTCCGATGCCGACGGTGGCGTTGTAGGTGGCGTGGATGAGCGCGGCGACGAGGAGGCCCTTGATGACGATCGGGCCACGATTTTGCGGGTTGAACTTCGCCAGGCCGAGATAATACCCCGCGAACGCGGAGTAGATGACGTGTCCCGGGCCAGCGAGCGCGCGGATGGCGGTGATGCCCCCCCCGGCACCGATGAGACCGAGGCCGGCCGTCGTCGCCGTCGGCGCGTCCAGGTTCTGCGTGATGTAGAGGGCGTTCTCGATGGTGGCGAAGCCGAGTCCGGCGACGGCGCCGTACACCGCGCCGTCGACGACCGCCTCGAAACTCTCAGTGCCGTACGCGTACAGGCGCACCGCGAGCAGTTTCACCGTCTCCTCGACGGGGCCGACGACGAGGTAGAAAAAGAGGATGGTGCCGACGAAGCCGAGCGTGGAGAAGACGCCTTTCAACGCGGAGTTGAGCACCGCCGCGAAGTTGGCCGTCAGGACGCCGAGGAGGAAGGTCGCGACGAGCAGGGAGAGGGGTTCGTTGCTCGTGATGTCGGAGCGGCGGACGTAGATGGCGAGGCCGAGCGCCGGGAGTGCCGAGAGAAGCGTCAGCGCCCCGATCTGTGGGTCGGTCAGGGCGCTCAACCCGCCGATGCCGACCAGGATGAGCAACGCGACTACGACGATGAACAGTCGCGCCGAGGCGACCAGCACGCGATAGATTCCGGACGCGATGCCGTCGATGACACCGCGGCGCTCCCAGGTAGCGATGTCGTAGAGGTCGACAGCGTCGTCGGCGCGTTTCTCGACCGGGTCCCGTCTACGCGACATGAACGTGGGGTGGGTGGCCAGCGATTAAGTTCTTGGCCCGACCGGAACGCCTCGCCCCGGCATTCCGTCCCCACTCGGTCTCTTTTTATAGCTCTGTCCGGTCCTCTCATCCATGTACGATTTCGTCGTGGTCGGCGTCGGGCCGGCGGGCGCCCGTTTTGCCCGTCGGGCGGCCGAGTCCGGGTACGACGTGCTCGCCCTGGAGAAGGGGACGGTCGGAACGCCGCTCGCCTGTTCCGGCCACGTCAGCACCGACATCTGGGACTACGTCCCCGGAGACGCGAAAGCCGCCCTCCTCCAGAACCGGGTGTACGGCGCGAACTTCCGCCTCGGCGGGCCGGACTCCCGAGCCTACCCCTTCTACAAGTCCGAAGAGGTGTCGAACGTCATCGACCGGGTCGAACTCGACCGCATCCTCGCCGACGCCGCGCGGGCGGCGGGCGCCGACGTGCGCGAGGGACACACCGTCACTGGCCTCGAGGAACACGCGGATGGCGTGACGGTGACCGCCAGCACGGAGGGGGAGACCCGAACGTTCGAGGCGCGGCTGGTCGCCGGCTGTGACGGCCCCGTCTCGCGAGTACGCCGAGAGGTCGGACTCCCCGACTCCGACGAGCGCCTCCACGGCGTCCTCGCGTTCGCCGACGACGCCGACCACGGTGACTTCGTCGACGTCCACCTGACGGTGCCGCGCTTTTTCGCCTGGCGCATCCCCCGGGGCGAGGCGGGCGTGGAGTACGGCCTCGCGGCGCCGCCGGGTACCGACGTGACCGAGCGGTTCGACCGCTTGCTCGACGACTACGGCGCCGACACGGGGCGGGTCTGCTCCGGCGCCATTCCCATCGGCCCGCCGGACACCGTGACGAGCGACCGGGCCTTTCTCATCGGCGACGCCGCCGCCCAGACCAAGCCCTTCACCGGCGGCGGCATCCTCTACGGGATGACGGCGGCCGACCGAGCCGCCGAGACCATCGATCCCACACGGCCGTCGACCCTTTCCGACTACGAACGGGCGTGGCGTGACGACCTCTCCCGGGAGATTCGACTGGGCCACATGATACGGCGAGCCTACTCGCTCCCAGCGCCGATCCAGCGCCTCGGCCTGCGCGCCCTCGACGGCGAGATCGGCGTCCACATGGACCGTCCCAGTTCCTTCCTGTCGATCGAGCACCTCCGCGCGCTCGTCTCGGGATGGGTCGACAGCGACGACGCCAAGCGCCCCGACGGACGCGACGACGCGCCGCCGGGGAGCGCCGACGGCGACCGCGGTCAGTCGTAACGCGGGACGCGCGCCGACCGGCCGCTCCCTTCCACGAACGGCAGGGTGGTGACGCTGGCGTCGATGTCCGTCCCGTCGACGCGCACGGCGAGTTCGGTCGCCGCTGTCGTGCTGTCGACGTACGCCATCGCGATGGGTCGCGAGAGCGACGGGCTCTCGGCGCCGCGGGTCACCTCGCCCACGGCGTCGTCGCCGTCGAACACCGCCGCGCCGGGCGCGGGGACGGCATCGAGCGTCAGGCCGACGAGACGCTTGCTCGGTCGCCCTTTGTTTTCGACGCGGGAGACGACCTCCTGGCCGACGTAACACCCCTTGTCGAAATCGAGGGCGTTGCGCACGCCGGCGACGTTCGGAATCCGGCCTTCGAGTTCCGACTCGAACAGCGGTGTGCCGGCTTCGAGCGTCAGCGTGTTCCACGTCCGGTGCCCGACGGGCGTCGTTGGCGTGCCGCGAGTGAGCAGCGAGTCGAACACGTCCACGGCGTCGTCGCTGGCACACACGATTTCGTAGCCCGTCTCGCCCGTCGGCTCGTCCGTCGCGATGGCGGTCACGCCGGCGTCGGCGATGGCGCCCCGAACGAAGGTGAGCGACGCCTCCGGTATTTCAGCGCCCGCAAGCAGCGTCCCGGCCGTCTCCGTCGCGTTGGGGCCGTGGACGCCGAAGACGGCGAACTCCGCCGAGGCATCGCGAACGGTAACGTCTTGGATGAACACCTTGTCGCTCCAGTCCTCGGCGAGGGGTTCGGCGCGGTCGGGTGGCGTGAAACAGAGCAGTCGCTCACCCGCGTTGTAGACGTAGAGGTCGGTCTCGATGCCGCCCTGGGCGTCGAGCAGGAGGGCGTAACAGCCCTCGCCGTCGGCCTCGGGTACGCGGTTCGAGACGGTGTTGTCGACGAAGCCGACGGCGTCGGACCCCTCCACGACGACGACGCCGTAGGCCATCTCGATGACGCCGACGCCGTTGCGGATCGCGAGGTGCGTCCGCTCGGGGCGACCGTAGTGAGCGACGATCTCTCGGCCGCTCCGCGTCTCGAACTCGGCGCCGTAGTCGGCGTGGAGACCCCGTGTCATCGACGGGACTACGCGGGCGGTGGGAAAAAGGGACGCGGTCGCGGCGGGGGCAACCGGACCGTTTTGTTCCAGTGGTCGGCGACTACCGGTGAACGGTACCCTCCGTCTCATACGGATCGTTGTAACTGTGTACCGGTTGTTCGCCGAGACGGGCCGGCGGATCGGCGGTGCTGACTCACAAGAACCGTCTCAGAGACCGAGGCGCTCGCGCACCGCGTCGAAGAGGCTCTCGTCCTCGTCCGGCGCCTCTCCGGGGTCGGGAACCACGCGGTCGTCCGGGAGCACGACCGTCCGCCCGTCTTCCGTCTCGACCGAGATGAGCGAATCCGATTTCAGTTCCGAGAGCGCGTCCTCCAGCGTGTCGATATCGACGTCGGCGGCCGCCCGGAGTTCGAAGACGGTCATCCCCTCGCTACCCCGGTCGACCAGCGCATCGAGGATGTCCACCTCCACGTCCTCGCGGTCCCGGAACTCCCGTTTGGCCTTCATAGGCGGGGGTAACGGCCGCGGACGGTTTACCTGTACCGCCCGGCCGTGGCCGCGTCGGACGTGCGTCTGACGGACGCTTTTGGTGTAGCGGTCCCCTACCTTCGCGCAATGGGACTCAGGTGCCTGCTGGGACACGAATACGCGAACCGCGAGGTGGAGCGTGAGCGGGAGGAACGCGGCAATGAGGTGGTCGTAACCTACCGGACCGTCGAAACCTGTGATCGCTGTGGGGAACGCCGGACCGTCAGCGAGAACAAGGAAGTGCGACCCGTGCGGACCTCCGAGGAAGAGTCGGTGTCGACGGGTCTCGGCGGCGGTGGCGTGACGCCCGACCCCGGTGACGGATCGCCGGACGAAACCGCCGCGGCCGACGCCGAGAGCGACACGCCGGGCGACGCGACCGCCGACGCACCGTCGCCCGACGCGACCGCCGATGCCGCGCAATCACCCGATGCTGTCACCGCTTCCGAGACCGATCCTGTCGCCGCCGAGGGCGATGCCCCGGTCGAGACGGACGACGGCGTCGACGACGCGATCATCCTTGACGACTCGGACGACGCCGAACCGGAGCGCTCCCGCGGCGAGTGGCCTGACGCGGATGTCGAGGACGCCGAAGCGGCCGCCGACACGGCGGAGACGGCGCCGAGTGCTGACGCCGACACCGTCGACGACGGCGCCACGGTCGTCAGCGACGACGACGACTGGCCCACGCCCGACGGGACGGACGAGGGGTTCGACGCCGAGGCGGCCGACGGCACTCCGGCCGATGTCGACTTCGGCGGCGGCCTGGCGCCGGAGTCGGCGGGCGACGCGGAGGCCGACACCGCGGCCACGAACGGGGCCGCGGCCGACGGCCAGGCGGCGGGTAAGCAGTTCGTCGCCGCCGAGACGGTCGAACGCGTCGGCGACGACAGCGCTGGCGAGACGGAGTTTTTCTGTCCGAACTGCGAGTACGTCCGCACCGCCGGCGAGTCGTCGATGCGTGCGGGCGACATCTGCCCCGAGTGTCACGAGGGGTATATCGCCGAACGCGAGCGGTGACACTGCCGGCGATCCCTGTCTCACGATAGTCGCCACTCCGAGTGGCGACCAGCGGTATCGACGGACAGCCAGACGTATGCGTCGCGTCCCCCGACTCCGAGGACGAAACTCGTAAACCGTCGCCTTCCGAAGCGGTGGCCATGAAGGAGTACAAGATGCGTCGCGGGGAAACCTTAGACGAGAACGCCCCCGATCTCGAGGGCACTATCGAGGAGTATTTCGGCCCGGTGACCGGAACCGAGGAGTATGAGGGCAACGACCTCTACGTCGTCGGGGACCCTGACAATCCCGTCTTCGAACGCATCGTCGCCGGCGCCGCCGAATACAGCGGGAAGAAGGACCGCCTCGCGGTCCACTTCGAAGAGAAAGACGCCGCGCAGGTCATCGAGGAGGGCAACGCCGATGCCGCCGAGGACGCGGTCAGCGCGAAAAACGACTTCCTGCTCGAAGTGACGAAGCGGGACGCCAAATCCCGCCGTGACTCCATGAAACGGTCCGTCGAGGACGACCCCGACGACGTGCCGTCGGCCTAGAGCGCCTCGGGAATCCACCCGCCGTCTACTTCGACGTTCTCCCCGCTCACGTAGTCGCTGTCGGCGTCGAGGAAGAAAAAGAGCACCTGCCGCAGATCCGCGAATGAGGCCCATCGGCCACGCGGCGCCTCCGCCGGGAACTCGTCGGAGTTTTCGACCACGTACGGCGAGATGCAGTTGACGGTGATGCCGTCCTCGTTCGTGTCGTTCGCGAGCATCCGCGTGAACATGATGACGCCCGTCTTGGCCACGAGATAGGGGAAGTTCTTCGGGTAGACGAGCGCCTTCTCCGTGCCCGCGTAGCCGATGTTGACGATGCGGCCGTCCCCCGCCTCGCGCATCTCGGGCAACGCCCGCTTCGAGCAGAGATACGTGCCGTTGAAGTTCGTGTCTAGCACGCGGTTCCACGTCTCGACATCGATATCCTCCCAGTGTTTGGGTGCGAAATCGCCCACGTTGTTGACGAGCACGTCGACGGTGCCGAGGTCGGCCTCGACGGCGTCGAACATCGCGTCGACCTCGTCGGGGTCGGTCACGTCGCCCTGCACCGTCGTCGCCTCGCCGCTCGTCTCGCGAGCGACCGCGGCCGTCGCGCGGGCGGCCTCCTCGCTCGTGTGGTAGTGGACGGCGACCGACGCCCCCGCCTCCGCCATCGAGAGGGCGAGTTCGCGGCCGATGCCCGTCGCGCTCCCCGTCACCAGCGCGACGCGGTCGGAGAGGTCGGTAGTGAGCATACCGTGCTCTCGGAGCGCCCGCGCAAAGAGATGGGTGGTCCGGGACCGAGCGTATAACTGCCGCGGCGACGAACACGGATCGATGGCGACGTATCTCGGTGTCGACCTCGGGGCGACATCGGTTCGAGCGGTCGTCGGCGACCGCGCCGGCAACGTGGTGGGCACGCACCGCGCCGCGACGCCGCGGACGGCGAGCGGGGCCGCGGTCACCGAGGCCGTCGTCGACGCGGCCCGCGAGGCATGTGCCGACGCGGGCGTCGCGCCCGAGTCGGTCGCCGCGGCGGGCGTCGGCGCGGTCGGACCGATCGACCCCGCGGAGGGGGCGGCGGTCGCCCCCGCGAACCTGCCCGCCGGCGTCGGTCGCATCCCGCTCACCGGACCGCTCGAAACCCTGTGTGCGACCGGGCGCGTCTTCCTCCACAACGACGCCACGGCCGGCGCCATCGGCGAGCGCTTTTTCGCCGACGCGCCCGAGGATATGGTGTATCTCACGCTTTCGACGGGTATCGGTGCGGGGGCGGTCGTCGACGGGGCCGTGCTGTCCGGCTGGAACGGCAACGCGGGGGAGGTAGGCCACGTCACCGTCGACCCCGACGGACAGCGACCCTGTGGCTGTGGCGGTGCGGGTCACTGGGAGGCGTACTGCGCTGGCGCGAACATCCCGGACTACGCCCGTTCTCTCCACGCGGGCGAGCCGACGGCGCTCCCGCTTGACGACGATGATTTTTCCACCGCCGACGTGTTCGCCCACGCCGAGACCGACGATCTCGCCGCTCGCGCCGTCGAGCGCATCGCTCGCTGGAACGCCATCGGCGTCGCGACGGTCGTCCACGTCTACGCGCCGCAGACGGTGGTCGTCGGCGGCGGCGTCGCGAGACACAACGCCGATGGTGTGCTCGAACCGCTCCGCGAGCGACTTCCCGAGCGGGTGACGACCGACGTTCCGACGGTCCGCCTGACCGACCACGGCGACGACGCCGTCGTTCTCGGGGCGCTGGCGAGCGCGATAACCGGTGGGACGGGCGACCGCCGGAACTGACGCACAACGGCCGTCTCAGACCGCGTTCTCCAGGCTCGACGCGATGGCGCGGGCTTTCTCCGCCAGCGCCGGTGAGACGTAGCCAACGTCGACCGCGGCGTCGAGTTCGTCGTCGTCGACGCGGCGCACCTCACCCGACGGGCCCTTCACCACGTCGACGTGGAGGTCGACGTAGCGGACGGCGTCCGGGAAACATTCGACGGGCGTGCAGACGTTGACGTAGGTCCCCTTGCGCTCGCCGTCCTCGTCGCGGTAAACGGTCGGATACCACCACCGGCCTTCGCGGAGTTTCGTGATGGCGACATCGCCGTCCTCGCGGTCGACGGGAAGGGCGTCGTAGGTGCCGCCAGCCGTCATCTCGCGGCGGACGGTCAGCGTGCCGTCGGCGCCGCGGTCGATCACCTCCGCCCGGCCGAGGACGATGCGCCGTCCGTCGGGTTTGCCGTGATCGAGACGAACGTGGTCGCCCACGTCGGGGCCGAACGTCTCCGTCACCGCCTCGAAGGGGAACTCCGACGAGCCGGCCTGGAGCGCCTCCGCGAAGTCGACGGCGCGACTCGCCTCGCTCGATGCCGCCTTGATGCGGTGGTGGCCAGTCATCGTCTCGGTCACGCGCCGACGGTCTTCGTCCAGCGCAAAGCGGGATTCGCGGCCGAACCAGACCCAGGTCGTCGCCGTCGGCGCCGCCAGTCGCCGCGTCGGCTCGACCGGTTCGTCGAGCGTCACTTCGATGTCGGCCACTTCGTCTACGGCCCGTTCCAGCGCCGCCGCGAGCGTATCCATGTCCGCGTCGGTCGCCGTCTCCGTCCACCGCAACCCCCACCCGTCGGGCACGTCGACGCCGAGGAGGTCGGTCATGCCGGCGAGTTCGCGCCCGGCGGCGTCGTCGCGGGTGTCGACGGTCACGCCCGAGCCGCCGTGGACGAGCGTCGCGGGACCGGCCCGCATCTCGATGTCGGTGTCGAGGACCGGCCGGCGGTTGGCCCACGGGGGCATCGACGCCGCGACTCGAACCCGGACTCGATCGCCGACCTCGACGTGCGTGTCGACGTTGTCGTAGGGGAGAAAGCCGTCGCCGTCGCCGAGGTCACACACGGCGCCCCGGCCGAGCGTCTCGGTGACCCGTGCATCGAAGAGGGCCCCCTCCGGGGCCGGCGACGGCCACGCGAACGCGTCGCGGGCGACCGTCGTGAGTCGGTCGACGGCCGTCGGCACCGCGTCCGGGTCGCCGCCGACGCGCACGCCCTGTCGGTCGTCGCTCGTCTCGATGTCGATGTCGGCCGGGCCGGTCGAGAGGGCCGCGTCGAATCGCTCGCGGATGGGTGGCGACGCGTCGACGACGCGGTGGTCGGCGTCCAGAAATCGGCGCGTGAGCGCTGTCGTGTAGATGCCGCGGATGCGGACGTTCATGCGGGTCGACCCGCGTCGTGGGCGGCGGGACCAGTCGGGGGTTCGACGTACATCATACCCGGGGTTGGGCCCCGGGGGATTTTATTGCGACGGAGACGGCTAGTCGTCGCTCGCGGCTTTCGCGGGTTTCTTCCGGTCGTCGCGTGGGCCCGCGAGATCCACGTCCGGCAGCAGGTCGCGCAGATAGCGCCCGGTGTGGGAGCCGTCCTCGCGGGCGACCGCTTCGGGCGTCCCCGTCGCGACGAGTTCGCCGCCGCCGTCGCCGCCCTCCGGACCGAGGTCGACGACGTGGTCGGCGTTTTTCACTAGGTCGAGTTCGTGTTCGATGACGACCACCGTGTTGCCGGCGTCGGCGAGGCGGTGGAGCACCTCGATCAACTTGCGCTCGTCCTCGGAGTGGAGGCCAGTGGTGGGTTCGTCGAGCAAGTAGAGCGTCTCGCCCGAGTCCTTCTTGCCCAACTCTTCGGCGAGTTTGACGCGCTGGGCCTCGCCGCCCGAGAGCGTCGTCGAGGGCTGGCCGAGTTTCATGTAGCCCAGGCCGACGTCCTTGAGCAGCTGGAGTCGGCGGCGGATGCCGGGGTTCGCCTCGAAGAACTCCAGGGCTTCGTCGACTTCCATCTCCAGTACGTCCGCGATGGTCGCGCCCTTGAACGTCACGTCGAGGGTTTCGTCGTTGTAGCGGTCGCCCCCACACTCCTCGCAGGGGACGTGTACGTCCGAGAGGAAGTTCATCTCGATTTTGACCGTGCCCTGGCCCCCGCACTCCTCGCAGCGGCCGCCCTTGACGTTGAACGAGAAGCGACCCTTCTCGTAGCCGCGCTGGTTCGCCAGCTTCGTCTCCGCAAAGAGTTCGCGGACGTGGTCGAAGACGCCGGTGTAGGTGGCGGGGTTCGAGCGCGGGGTGCGCCCGATGGGCGACTGGTCGATGAGGCGCACCGTCTCGATAGCGTCGTCCCCTTCGATGGCGTCGTGATCACCGGGGTCGACCGAGGTGTTGTCGTTCATCTCGCGCGCCAGGCCCTTGTAAAGCACGTCGTGCATCAGGGTGGACTTCCCCGATCCAGAGACGCCCGTGATGGCGACGAACTGGCCGATGGGGATGGCCACGTCGAGATCTTTGAGGTTGTGCTGGCGCGCGCCGCGGACGACGAGTTCGCCGTCGTCGGTGTCGCGGCGGTCGTCGGGCACCGGGATTTCGGTGCGCCCCGCGAGATAGTCGCCGGTGACCGACTCGTCGCTCGCGACGATGTCCTCGAAGTCGCCCTGGGCGACCACCTCGCCGCCGCGCCGGCCCGGCCCGGGCCCCATGTCGATGATGTTGTCCGCGCGGCGCATCGTCTCCTCGTCGTGTTCGACGACGAGGAGGGTGTTGCCCAGGTCACGGAGGCCCTCCAGCGTGTCGAGCAGGCGGTCGTTGTCCCGCTGGTGGAGGCCGATGGAGGGCTCGTCGAGGACGTAGAGCACGCCCACGAGGCCGGACCCCACCTGCGTCGCCAGGCGGATGCGCTGGGACTCGCCGCCCGAGAGCGTCGACGCCTCGCGGTCGAGGGTGAGGTAGTCGAGGCCGACCTCCTGCATGAAGCCCAGACGGGCGCGGATCTCCTTCAGAATCTCCTCGGCGATGGTGCGTTCGCGCTCCGTGAGCGACGCCTCCAGCCCCTCGAAGTGGGCGAGCGCGTCGGCGATACTCATGCGACTCACTTCGGTGATCGAGGTGCCGTCGACGCGGACGCCTCGCGAGGCGGGTTTGAGGCGCGTGCCGTCACAGGCCGGGCAGGTGGTGACGGCCATGAACTCCTCGATGTGCTCGCGCGTGTTCTCCGAGTCCGTCTCGACGTGGCGGCGTTCGAGGTTGCCGATGACCCCCTCGAACGGCTGTTCTTTCCGGCGTACGCCGTTTTTGGTCGTCCACTTGAACAGCACTTCTTCGTCGGTGCCGTGAAGGAAGGCGTCCTGCACCTCGTCGTCCAACTCCTCGAACGGTGTGTCCAGGGAGACGCCGAAATGCCGCGCCATCGAGTCGAGTTGGCGCTGGTAGTACGACCGATTGTAACTCCAGGGCTCGAAGACGTTCTTTAGCGGTTTGCTCGGGTCCTGCACTACGAGGCTCGGGTCGACCTCCTTCGTGTTGCCGATGCCCTCACACTCCGGACAGGCGCCGTGCGGGCTGTTGAAGGAGAAACTACGCGTCTCGATTTCGGGCATGTCGATGCCGCAGTGCGTACACGCCAGGTCCTCGGAGAACTCGACGACGAGGCGGTCGGGGGCGTCGTCGTCTTCCGCGTCGCCGTCGGCCAGGTCGCCCGTCGACCGGGCGGTCGCCCCGCCGAGCTCGACGCCGGCGGGCGGATCGGGGAGGACGACCTTGAGGACGCCGCCCGCCTCTTCGAGCGCCGTCTCGACGGAGTCCGTGATGCGAGAGCGGGCGTCGGGGTCGATGCGCACCCGGTCGACCACCACGTCGATGGTGTGGTCGTAGTTCTCGTCCAGTTCGGGGCGGTTCATCGTGAGGTCGTACGGTTCGCCGTCGACCTCGACGCGGCTGTAGCCCTGGCTCACCAGGTCGTCGAAGCGGTCCTCGAAAGCGCCTTTCTGGTCGCGGACGATGGGCGCACAGAGCTTGGCCCGCGTCCCCTCGGGGAGTTCGAGGAGGCGACGCACCATCTGTCCGGCGCTCTGCTCGCCCACCTCGCGGCCACACTCCGGGCAGTGTGGCGTGCCGACGCGGGCGTACAGCAAGCGCAGATAGTCGTGGAGTTCGGTGACGGTACCGACCGTCGACCGGGGGTTGTTGGCGGCGTTCTTCTGGTCGATGGAGATGGCCGGTGAGAGCCCTTCGACGCTCTCGACCTGCGGTTTGTCCATCTGACCGAGAAAGTTGCGGGCGTACGCGGAGAGGGATTCGATGTAGCGGCGCTGCCCCTCGGCGTACACCGTCTCGAACGCGAGCGACGATTTGCCCGACCCGGAGAGGCCGGTGACGACGCTGAACTCCTCGCGGGGAATGCGGACGTCGAGGTCCTTGAGGTTGTGTTCCTCGGCCCCGCGAACCTCGATGTAGTCCTTGCTCATCTACGCCCGACTGGGGGCTTGACCGCTGAAACCCTGTCGGTTTCGGGGGTATCGTAACTGTCGATAGATTCTCACCGACTCGGGTGAGACTCGCTGCTGGCTTCCGATACCCTCTCAGGACAGCTTCTCTCGGCTGATCTTCACGCCCGTCGGCACGATGATGATCTGGTCGTCGCCTTTCTGCACCACGTCGCCGTCGACTTCGCGCGCCACCTGCCGGAGGTCCTCGAGGATGCGGTCGACCACGTTGTCGCTCGGACTCATTCGCGTGATGTCCGCGATGACGAGGTCGCCGTCGTAGACGGCGTCTTTGATCGCCATGGCGTCACGCTGTTCGCTGATTTCGGCGATGTGGACCTGCATGCTCGCTTCGGCCCGCGCCGTATCGAAATCGTCCAGGTTCAGTTCGACGTAGTCGTCAGTGCTGTGCGTGCCGCCCCCGCCGAGGATCTTGCTCATGATGCCCATACTATCTACAGCGACCACCGTCTCATTAGTTCTTACGTCAGACATCCGCCCTGTGCGACGCCGGTGAGCGGGCTTTTCAGGATCGCCCCCGTGGAGCCACCGTGACCTACAGTCTCTGTGTCCGTGAGCAGGTCGCTGGCGCCGACGCGCCGCGGTTCGGCGTTGCCGCCGCGACGCGGCTCCCGGCGGTGGGAAGCGTCTGCCCGCACGTGAGCGAGCAGGGTGCCGTTGCGACCGCCGGCGTCACCGACGCCGACCTCGGTCTGCGGTCCCTCGCCGACCTCGCGGCGGGGCGGCGCATCGACGACGTGGTGGCGACCCGCGCCGCCGACGCGCCGACCCTCCAGATTCACGGCGTCGACGCTCACGCCACGGCGGCCCACACCGGCGCCGACTGCCGGCCGGTCGCGACTCACGCCTCGGGGGATGGCTACAGCGTCGCGGGCACGTCGCTCGCCGACGACGAAGTCCTTGCCGCCCTCGCTCAGGGCTACCGCGACAACGAACGCGACGCCCCGCTCGTCCGCCGTCTGATCACGGCGCTCGCGGCCGCGGAGCGGGCGGGCGGCGATCGACGGACCGATCTCCCGGTGGGGAGCGCCGCCGTCGTCGTGACGACGCCCGGCTCCGAGCCGGAGCCGCTCTATCACGATCTCCGCGTCGACGCGAACGAGTCGCCGGTGGCGGAGCTGCGAGAGACGTACCGGCGCGCGAAACACGGCTACGAGGCCGCGCTCGACCGCTATCAGACCGAAAACTCGTAGAGGTCGTCGCCGACGTGGTGGACCGACTCCACGACTTTGCCCGAGTCACCGACCATGTCGTCGCCGGGTTCGCGCGCGCGACCGACCGCCAGCGCCTTGTCATGGGTCTCTTCGACGATGACGACTAAGTCGCCGGGATCGATATCCTCGTCGGCGTCGACGATGCCCGGGCGCATCACGTCCGCGCCGTCGCTCACGAACTGGACGGCGCCGGCGTCGACGGTGACGACCCGTCGTTCCGGCGGGTAGGCGTTGGCCCCGCGAACCGTCAGGAACGGCTCGCCCTCGAAGACGAAGACGGCCGGGACGCCGTCGACGAGCACCAGATCGAACTCCGTCCCCACGAGGTCGACGCGCTCGTAGGTGTCGCCGTCGAGGTCGACGCCCAGCGCCTCGGCGAGCGTCGTCTCCAACTCCCGTATTTCGTCGCTCCGCAGGTGGTGGCGTGATTTGACCTCCATACTGGTGGCGTGGGACCGCTCGGCGGATAAGTCGCCCGGATGGACCGCCAACCGCGACCGGAACAAACGCTAAGTGGGCGTGGTACCTGCTGTCGGACATGTGGCGCTCGGGACCGGATGGCTCCGGGGATGAAACGACGGTCGTCTGCATCGCGTGCGGTGGATCGCTCCCCCGCGCCGACGCTCGCGAGTACGACAAGGAAGGCGACCGCTGGAGCCGTCGCGGCAAGGACTTCGAACACCTCTGTAAGGAGTGTTACCGCGGTCTCTGTCACCAGCCACGCGACGACCTCGAAGCCATGCTCGTCGACATCGCGGACGACGACATCTCGCAGGAGGCGTTTCTGAAACGCTACTACGGCGCCGTCGAGGAACGCGACGAATCGCGAGAGGAGCCGGAGTCCTGAGACGGCGGTGCCCTCGGTGCCTCCGCCGCCGACCGCTGCATCCCTCGCGACGCTTTAACACGCAGCGTCTCGTGAGCCCCAGCGTGTCCCGAAACGACTACGAAGCCGAATGGATCGCCAGTCGCGAGGCCATCGCCGCCGTGTTGAGTGGCGTGGCTGACGGACTGCTCACCGGCGCCATCCAGTTGGGCGAGGGGGCGGACGCCATCACCGTCGACGCGCCCGCCGAGGCGACCTTCGAAATCGAGTTCGAGACCGACGCCGACGGGTCGAGCCTGGAACTCGAACTGGAGTGGCCAACGGACGGGGATTCCGAAGCGACGACCGAGGCAGCGGCGTCACCGGACGAGGAGGCGGCAGAGACGGCCTCCACACCGGCGACGACGCCGGACGGGGAGGCGTCGGATGCAGCCCAAGTCCCGGACGAAGAGGTCGCGAATGCAGCCCCAGCGCCGGGGGGTGCGGCCGACGGGTCGCAGTCGCTTGCCCGGTTCGAGGTCTTCCGTGACCGGAGCGGGGAGTGGCGCTGGCGACTCCGCCACCGCAACGGCAACGTATCGCTACCTCCGGTGAGGGGTACAGCCGCAAACACAACGCGTGGAAGGGACTCCGGAGCGTGATGGCGAACTCGTCGAACGCGGAGATCGTCAACGAGCCGTCCGGCTGACTGACCCGACCCAACCATCGCGCCGGCGTTCACAAGCCCTATACGGCTTCGCGTCGCCGCCCGACACGTCTAACTACCCGTCACGTGTAGTGTACGCCATGACGAACGACGCGGAGGCGCAGGCCCAGGCCGGGACGGCCGAGGGCCAAGGTCCGGTCGAGGTTTCGCCGGCCGAAGCGCGCCAGTTGCAGGAGAAGCGCGAGGAACTGTTCGAGGAGTTCGAGATTCGCGACGAGTTTCCCCCGGAGGTGCTCCGGGAGGCACGCGAACGAACTGAGGGCGTCCAGCAGGAGATCGAGGACGAACTCGACGAGCGTCGCGACCTGCGGGATCTGACGGCCTGGACGACCGACCCTATCGACGCGCAGGACTTCGACGACGCTATCAGCGTCCGCGAGGAGGACGACGCCTACCGCATCTGGGTCCACATCGCCGACGTGACCCATTACGTCCACCCCGACTCCACGATGTGGGAGGAGGCCGTCGAGCGCGGGAACACCGTCTATCTCCCGTCCTACACCATCCACATGCTTCCGCCGACGCTCGCGGAGACGGTGTGTTCGCTCGTGCCCGACGAGGACCGTCTCGCCCACACCGTCGAGATGGAACTCGACCCCGAGACGCTCTCCTTCGAGACCATCGACATCTACAAATCCGTCATTCGGAGCGACGAGCGCCTCACCTACAGTCAGTGTGAGAAGCGTCTCGAGGACCCCGAGGCGCCGCTGCACGAGGAGAACACCCTCGCGTTCGAACTCGCCGACCGGATGCACGAACAGCGTAAGGAGGACGGCTCGCTCGTTCTCAACCCCCGACGGGACCGCGCTCACACCATCATCGAGGAATGCATGCTAAAGGCCAACAAGGCCGTCACGCACGAACTGATGTGGAACCGCGGCGTCGAAGCGATGTACCGCGTCCACCCACAGCCGACCCCGGACCAGTGGAACGACGCCCTCCGCGAGATTCAGGAGCTCAACGGCGTCTCCATCCCCTCCGACAAGTGGGACGACCCCCGGAAGGCCGTCAACGGCGCGCTCGAAACCGCGCCCGACCGGATGCTCTCGAAGATTCAGCGCGCCGTGTTGAAGGTGATGCCCCGCGCGAAGTACATGAACGACCCCTTCGGCGGTCACCACGCCCTCAACTTCGACATCTACGGCCATTTCACCTCGCCGATCCGGCGGCTCTCCGACCTGATCAACCACTGGATCGTCCACGAGAACGACGTGCCCGAGGACTTGATCGCGCTCTGTGACCGCGCCTCGGACCGGCAGAAGGACGGGGAGACCGTCGAACGCCTGTATAAAGGGTTCATGGAGGAGATCGGTCTCGATCCCTACGCGGTGAACAACCGCGGTATCGTCACTGTCGACGAGGACGGGACGGTGCTGGACGAGAACGGACTGCCGCCCGAAGAGGACTGACCGCGGTCATCACGTCGGGGACGGTTTGGGGCCACCTTTTACTCCCTCCGTCCGTGCCCTCCGGTATGTCTCGGACCATCGAAGTGAGCGACGACCTGGCCGACAGACTCGAAGACCACCGTGCCGAGGACGAAACCGTCGAGGAACTCATCGAGGAACTCGTGAACATCTACGAGCAGGAAGGCCGGTTCACTGATCGCGGGCTCTAGCCACCTACCGTGCCGGGGGTCGCTCCGTCCGACCCTGCGGGAGGCTTACGGGCTCTCCGCGCTCGTGGGGGCGATAGCCGCGCTGCTCGTCGTCGTCTTTTTTGAGTACCCATCGGCGGCGCACGTCGCCTTGCTGCGAGCGGTCGCGATCGGACTCGCTATGGGCTACGTCGCGGTGATGGTCGTCCGCTGGTGTCGACTCGACGCGTAGAAAGGGAGACGGCCCATCGTGGCCGCGGACTCTCCCAGTGGTGGAAGGGGTCCCAGTGGGACGATGGTACAGGGAGTGTTCGGGACCCATCCCCACGGACGTGTGGGGGTGTTGAATAGTTCATGACTGGTGACAATATTTTCGAGCGGTGGGAGCGGATTCGCGGGGAGCGAAGCGTGGGGGGCATCGAGTGTACCTGCTGGGCGGGAGTCTCCTTTGTTGGCGACGGCTCGGCCGAAGGCTTATCGTCGATGTCGGCCCCATCTCACGGTAATGGCGAGCGCGACGCGTGGCCACGACGAAGCGGCGGGCGTCGTCTTCACCAAAGAAGACGACGGGGGTATCACCGCTACGGACCTCGAAACGGAGCTGACCCGCGGTGGCAACACCCGTGCTGCGGCGCTCGCACAACTCGCCGAGGTTCTCGCACTTCACGAAGGCGGCGGCGAGAGGATCTCCGATCCGGACACCTTCCTGCGGGACGAACTCGGTATCGAGCCGAGCGACGAAGAACGAGAACTCCCCGACTTCCTGCAGTAGTCGATGGGTCAGACGACATTTTCCGGCCGTGAGATCATTGCTGTCCTGCGAATATTCTGAACGAGGCGCTATACCGGCGCCTAACCGGATAGTTCGGAACGGCCCGCAGTTAAATGGACTCGCGGGGTCCCCACGAGCGCAGCGAGTGGGGGCACGCGAGGGAACGAGACGAACGAAGTGAGTCGAGTGGACTCGCGGGGATTTGAACCACGCCGAGACGGTCCTGCTCGCTTCGCTGCGCGGGCTGCGACTCGTCTACTTCAATCCCGCTCGCCATTCTCGCTCCCTCGAAAAACTCGGTCGCTCCGATGGACTCGCGGGGATTTGAACCCCGGGCCTCTTCCTTGCGAAGGAAGCGATCTACCGCTGATCTACGAGCCCGCAGTTAGATACAGCCGACGGGCACACTTGTACCCTTCTGTTCGCGACGGAAAAGCGTGGAACGCCTTAGCGCCGTGTCGAAGGCCGGACGATGCCCGTCAGTCTTCGAGGACGATCTCGATACTGACGTCGTTCGGCACCTGGATGCGCATGAGCTGGCGAAGCGCGCGTTCGTCGGCGTCGATGTCGATCAGACGCTTGTGGACGCGCATCTCCCAGTGCTCCCAGGTCGCGGTCCCCTCACCGTCGGGGGACTTCCGGGACGGGACTTCTAGGGTCTTGGTCGGCAGCGGGATCGGCCCACTGAGGTTGACCCCCGTCTTGCCCGCGATGTCGCGGACTTCGTCGCAGATGTCGTCGAGGTCCTCGGGGCTCGTACCCGCCAGGCGGACGCGTGCTTGCTGCATCTATCGCTCGTTGACCGAGAGCACTTTGCCGGCCGCGATGGTCTGACCCATGTCACGGATGGCGAAGCTCCCGAGTTCCGGAATCTCCGAGGACGGCTCGATGCTGAGCGGCTTCTGCGGTCGCACCGTCACGACAGCCGCGTCGCCGGACTTGATGAAGTCCGGATTCTCCTCGGCGACTTCCCCGCTGGCGGGGTCGAGCTTCTGGTCGATGGACTCGATGGTACACGCGACCTGCGCCGTGTGGGCGTGGAAGACCGGCGTGTAGCCCGCCGTGATGACGCTCGGGTGCTGCATGACGACGACCTGTGCCTGGAACGTCTCGGCGACCGACGGCGGGTCGTCGGCCGGGCCACAGACGTCGCCACGGCGGATGTCGTCCTTGCCGACGCCACGGACGTTGAACCCGACGTTGTCGCCGGGGCCCGCGGAGTCGACTTCCTCGTGGTGCATCTCGATGGTCTTGACCTCGCCACCGACATCAGACGGCTGGAAGCTGACGTTGTCGCCGGCGTGCATCGTCCCGGTTTCGAGACGGCCGACCGGGACCGTCCCGATGCCGGAGATGGTGTACACGTCCTGAATCGGCAGGCGGAGCGGCGCGTCCGTCGGCGGCTCCGTCGCCGGCAGGTCGTTCAGGGATTCGAGCAGCGTCGGCCCGTCGAACCAGTCCATGTTGCCGGACTTCTCGGCGACGTTGTCGCCCTCGAAGGCCGAAATCGGGATGAAGGACGCGTCCTCCGTTCCGAACTGGACCTGCTTGAGGAGCTTCTTGACTTCACCGACGACTTCCTCGTAGGTGTCCTCGCTGTAGTCGACGATGTCCATCTTGTTGACGCCGATGATCAGTTCGTTGATCCCGAGCGTCCGCGCGAGGAAGACGTGCTCTCGCGTCTGGGGCGCGACGCCGTCGTCGGCCGCGACGACGAGCACCGCGTTGTCGGCCTGGGAGGCCCCCGTGATCATGTTCTTCACGAAGTCACGGTGACCCGGACAGTCGACGATGGTGAAGTAGTATTCGTCCGTGTCGAACTCTTGGTGGGCGATGTCGATGGTGACACCACGCTCTCGCTCCTCGGCGAGGTTGTCCATCACGTAGGCGAACTCGAAGCCGCCCTTGCCCTTCTCCTCTGCTTCTTCGCGGTACTGTTCGATGACGTGCTCCGGTACGGACCCCGTTTCGAACAGGAGTCGCCCGACGAGCGTGCTCTTGCCGTGGTCGACGTGGCCGATAATGGCCAGATTCTGGTGCGGTTTGTCACTCATGGTGGAATCACGCGCTAAGGCGCTTGGTGAGGAATAATTCGCTTGATTCACCTAAAACCATTTCGATACGCGTTACAGAGCATCCCCGCGCCGTCCGGGGGTTTGTGAGAGGTCACCGCACGGTCACCCCCGTCGAGCGGGCGGCCGCTACTCTAGGCGCCCGACGTCCGAGAGGATGGCCGTCGCGGTCTCGGGGCCGCCGGCCCCCCGTCCGCTGAGGTGCAACTGTCCGGCGTTGACCGTCTCGAACTGGACGATGTTTCGCGTGCCCGTGACCGAGAGGGCGTCGTGCTTCGGGACGAGCCGCGGGCCGACCCGGACGCCGTCGGCGGTCGCCTCGCCGATCAGGCGAACCGTCCGGCCGTCTTCGGCCGCCAGATCCAGCGCGCTCGCGGGGATGTCGCGGATGCCCTCGACTCGCGCATCGTCGAGGCTGTACACTTGGTCTCCGTCGCTGAGCACGTTCGCCAGGATGACGAACTTCAGCGCCGCGTCGGTCCCCTCGACGTCGAAGGCGGGGTCCGCCTCGGCGACGCCCAGGTCCTGGGCCTCGGCGAGGACGTGTTCGTACCCCAGCCCCTCCGCAGCCATCCGCGAGAGGATGAAGTTCGCCGTGCCGTTGAGGACGCCGCGGGCCGCCGTGATCTGATTCGGCCCGAAGTCGCTGATGGTCGAGAGGATGGGGATAGCGCCGCCGACAGCCGCCTCGAACTGCACTGCCCCCTCGCTCTCGCGTTCGAGTGCCATCAGGTCGGCGTACCGCTCGGCGACCGGCCCCTTGTTCGCCAGGACGACGTGGCGGTCCCGCTCCAGCGCCGCCTTGACGTGTGAGAACCCGGGTTCGGCGTCGCCGAGCGTCGTCGGCGTCGCCTCCACGAGGACGTCGTAGTCGGCCGCGAGGGCGTCCGCCGGGTCGCCGTCGCCGACGACGCCCTCCCGGTCCTTGCGCTCGAACACCGCGTCGGCGTCGAGGCCGTTCGGATCGACGGCCGCCGAACTGGAGTCGGCGACTGCCGTCACGCGATGCCCGTACTCCGGCGCGAGTTCGACGACGGAACGACCAACTGCGCCGACGCCGATGACGGCGAGTCGAAGGCTCATTCCGCCACCTCCAGGAGGGGTTCGATCACGTCGAGGTCTTTCTCCTCGGCGATGTCGCGGACGTGGGCGAACACCTCGTCGGTGCGCCCGGTTCGCGTCGCCAGTCGCAGGCGGGCGCTCGACGCGCCGTCGCGTCCTTCCGGCGCCGACAGCGACAGGTCCGCGAGCGTCGCGTCGGTACTCGATTCGATGCGTCGGAGCGTATCCGACAAGTCGGTATCGACGATGTCGCCGACCAGTAGGAGCGCCATCTCCTCACCGAATCGCTCGGCACCGGCTTGGATGACGTTCACGCCCTCGTCGCGGAGCGCCTCCACGATGGTGTCAAAGCGGTCCGGCGGACACTCCACGTCCACCTCGACCGGGATGTGACCACGTGGCGTGAGGTTCCCCCGCTCGTGGAATATCGAGAGCAGGTTGCCGCCGTTGTCGGCGATGGGACGCAGCGCCGACAGCAGTTCGCCCGGCTTGTCCTGTAGCTCAAGCCGTATAGTGTGGGTCTGGGGGCGCTCACCGCCGTCGGTGCGCTCCTCCTCGAGTTCGTCGGTGGTGACGGCGTCGTCAGCCATTCAGGCCGTCACCCCCGCGGCACGACCCGTCGGAATAATTGTGATCGGCGACGGGGAGGGGCCGCGGGGTAGCTCCGTGCCGACACGTCGACTGTCGGTAGTCGTGCCGCGAGGCATACCATACACTGTGGAAAGAAGGTATATGATTGCATCGGTCGTCGCTCGCACCGAACGCTCGGTCACTTCGCGGATGTCCATCACGGCGTGCGGGAGAACGTCTGCGGAAACGGAGCCGCGCCGGGTTAGATGTAGTCGACCGACGGCGGCAGTTCCAGCTTCATGCCCTTGCGCTCGCGGATCTCTTTGATCTTCTCCGGCTGGAGGTTGTCAGCGAGCACGCGGAAGCCGGCGTTCTCGGTGTTCCAGGAGGCACGGCCTTCCGTGGCGCTCCGGATGTCCGAGGAGAAGCCGATCATCTCTTCGACGGGCGCGATGCCCTCGATGACCATGAGGTCGCCCTCCTGGTACATGTCGTCGACGCGGCCACGGCGGCCCTGGATCTCGCCAGACGCCGCACCCATGTGTTCCGAGGGAACGTCGATGCGGACGTTCTGGACGGGTTCGAGCAGGCGGATCTCGCCGTCGATCAGCGCGCGGTGGACGGCCTCTCGGACGGCGGGGATGACCTGTGCCGGGCCACGGTGGATGGTGTCTTCGTGCAGACGCGCGTCGTGCAGGCGGATGAGTGCGCCCTGGACGGGTTCGGCCGCCAGCGGGCCGTCGTCGAGCGCCTCTTCCAGCCCTTCGACGACGAGTTCCATCGTCTCGTTCAGGTGCTGAATCCCCTTCGTGTCGTCGATGAGGATGTTGGTCCCGTGGATCTGCTCGACGTTCTGGGAGGTGTCCTTGTCCATGCCGGCCTCCTGCAGCGCCTCACGGCGCTCCAGTTCGGGCATGTCCATCGAGACGTTCCCCATCTGGATCTCGTCGACGATGTCCTCGTCGAGGGGATCGACCGTGATGTAGAACTTGTTGTGGCGGTTCGGCGAGACACCCTCGACTTCCTGTGAGGATTGCTGCGGGGCCTCGCGGTAGACGACGATGGGTTCGCCGGTGTTGATCGGGATGCCCTGATTGCGCTCGATGCGCTGCCCGATGACTTCGAGGTGGAGTTCACCCTGCCCGGAGATGAGGTGCTCGCCCGTCTCCTCGTTGATCTCGATCTGGATGGTCGGGTCTTCCTTGGCGACCTGCTGGAGCGTCTCGATGAGTTTCGGCAGGTCGTCCATGTTCTTCGCCTCGACGCTTTTCGTGATGACGGGCTCCGAGATGTGCTCGATGGACTCGAACGGCGTCATCTCGACGCTCGACACGGTGGAGCCGGCGATGGCGTCCTTGAGACCGGTGACGGCGGCGATGTTGCCGGCGGGCACGCGGTCCACTTCCTCGCGCTCGCCACCCATGTAGATGCCGACGCTCTGGATGCGATTCTTGCCGGCCGTCCCGGAGACGTAGAGTTCCTGGCCCTTCTCGATGGTGCCGGAGAAGACACGTCCAGCGGCGATTTCGCCCGCGTGGGGGTCGACGCCGATGTCGGTAACCATCATGACGACTTCGCCGTCCTCGTCGACCAGTCGCATCGTGTCGGCGATGTCGGAGTCCGCGTCGCCACGCCAGATGCGCGGGACACGGCGGGGCTGGGCGTCGACGGGGTTCGGGAAGTGCTCACAGACCATGTCGAGCACGACGTCCGAGAGCGGCGTCCGCTCGTGGAGTTCCTGGCGCTTGTCCGCGCGCTCGAGGTCGATGATGTCGCCGAAGTCCATGCCCGTCCGCTGCATCGAGGGCATCGAGACGCCCCACTTGTACAGCGCGGATCCGAACCCGACGGTGCCGCCTTCGACGGAAACCGTCCAGTCCTCGTCGATGTCCTCCATCTCCTCGGTCATGCCACGGATGAGTTCGTTCACGTCGTGGATGACCGAGAGGAGTCGCTCCTGCATCTCCTCGGGGCCTTCCTGCAGTTCCGAGATGAGGCGGTCGACCTTGTTGATGAACAGCGTCGGCTTGACGCCCTCGCGGAGCGCCTGCCGGAGCACCGTCTCCGTCTGGGGCATCGCGCCCTCGACGGCGTCGACGACCACCAGCGCGCCGTCGACGGCGCGCATCGCTCGGGTCACGTCGCCACCGAAGTCGACGTGGCCCGGCGTGTCGATGAGGTTGATGAGGTGGTTGTCGCCCTCGTACTCGTGCGTCATCGAGACGTTCGCGGCGTCGATGGTGATGCCGCGTTCCTGCTCGTCCTGTTCCGTGTCCATCGCGAGCTGTTCGCCCGCGGTGTCCTGCGAGATCATCCCTGCCCCGGCCAGCAGGTTGTCCGTCAGCGTCGTCTTGCCGTGATCGACGTGAGCGGCGATGGCGATGTTCCGGATGTTCTCCGGTTTGTCCATCAATCGCTCACATTCTTGTACGATCTTCTTTCGTCGGCCCATTACTGACGTGTACCGCCAGGAGGGTCAAAAGGGTAGTGTTTTGCCGGAGGCGAAACCGCCGATTTCCGGCGGCTGGTGCCGTGTGGTACGCGATACCACGACTGTGGCGTCGATCCTGACGGACCACAACCGTCTTACGCGCTTGCACCGTGGTAATGATAAGCATGGATGTTCGCGTACAGGGCGGTGCCCCACCGGATCCGTTTCTCAGCGCCGCCGATCTGCTGTCGACGGAACACGACCTCGACCGTCCGGTCCGCGTTCAGGTTCGGGACGACCCCGACGAACGGACCTGGGTCGCTCACTACGACGACCACCACGTCCTCAACATCTCCCGCCAGGCTGCGACGAGCGCGATGGCCCGCGAACTCGCCCTCCACGAACTCGCGCACATGGCCCGCTACGAGGAGGGCCACGCCTCTCACACCCAGTCGACCGACGAGGCGCTCTTTCTCGCGCTCTCCGGCCAGAGCGTCGAACGCCGCAAACTCACTCATTGCTATCAGATCGCCAACCACATGCGCGACATCTACGCCGACGACATCACGCTCTCGGTCGCGCCGGCCGCGAAACTCGTCCAGTTTCTCGAATCCCAACTCGCGGCCGCCGTCGCCGACACGCCCGACGCGGACACCCGCCCAACCGACCCCAACTCCCGCCGAGTCTCGGTCGGTGCCGACCCCGACATCACCGCCGTCAACGCCGCCTTCGCCCTCGGCCTCGCTGAACGGCACGGTCTCATCGACGCCGACCACCGCCTGTACGATCTGGGGCGAGCCGCCGCGGCCGACGCGCCCGATGTCGGTCTCGACACGTTCAAACGCCAGTTCCGCTCGCTGGCCGAGGAGCCAACTGAGAGCGACTTCCGGCGTGACCTCGTCGCCGTGACGCGGGCCTACGCCATCGACGATCGGCAGGCGGCCGACTAGCGACCCGCCGCTGCCGATTCGAACACGCTCACCACGTCCCCGCGGTCCATCCGCCGCGGGTTCGCCGCGATGTTGTGCGCGGAGTGTTCGAACGCGATGTCCGCGAACCGCTCGAACGTCGCCCGATCGAACTCGCCGTAGGCCGCGATGCTCGTCGGCACGTCGACGTCGGACAACAGGTCGAAGACGGCGTCGACGCTCCGCGACGCGAACGCCCGCGTCGACTCGCCGGGGCGACGCTCGGCGCCCAGCAGGGACGCGACGCCGGCGAACCGCTCGATTTCGGCGGGCACGTTGTACGCCATCACGTGCGGGAGCAACACGCCGTTCGCCAGCCCGTGACCCAGGTCACACTCCATCCCCAGCGGATAAGTGAGCGCGTGAACCGCCCCCAGCCCCGAGTTGATGAACGCCTGGCCGGCGAGCGTGGCCGCGAGACTCATCCGGGCGCGGGCCGCGTCGTTGTGCTCCCCCTGTGCGACGGCCGGCCGGAGGTTCTCGGCGACGAGTTCGACCGCCCGCCGAGCCAGCGTGTCCGTGTACGGCGTGCGGTCGAGACTCACGTAGCTCTCCACGGCGTGTGTCAGTGCGTCCAGTCCCGTCGCCGCCGCGACGCTCGGTGGCATCGTCTTCGTCAGGTCGGGATCGACCGCCGCCAGGTCCGCGAACAGGTGCGGCGAGAACGCGACCTTTTTCGCCCCGCCGTCGCGATCGTCGGCGAACACGCCGACATCGGTGACTTCGCTCCCCGTCCCCGCCGTCGTCGGCACGAGAGCTAATGGGACGCTCCGGCCGGAGACGTTGTCCCGCCCGAGCAGTTCGCGCGGCGACTCGTCGGCCGTCGCGGCGGTGGCCGCGAGCTTGGCCGTATCCATCGAACTCCCGCCGCCGACGCCGACGACGAGGACGTCGCCCGCGTCGCGGATTCGCGCCGCTGCGGACTCGACCATCGAGAGCTTCGGTTCCGGCACGACGCCGTCGTACACCGCCACGTCCAGCCCCGCCGCTTCGAGGCGGGCGCGTGGCGCGTCGATGACGCCACTCGACGACAGATGGTCGTCCGTGACGAGCAGTGCGGTGTCGGCAGCGTGATCCGTCGCGAAGGATTCGAGGGCTGCGACGGCGCCCGTGCCGTATTCGACGTGGCCGGGGCTCCGAACTGTATGCGTGTCGGCGAGCGAACCGGGAGCAGACATAGTCCCCCGCTCGCCCGGCACCGACGTAGGTGTTTGGGGAAAAAGGACGTTACCGCGCGGCGGCGGCGACCCGCTCGGCTTCCTCTTTCTGGTTGATGGCGTACGCGCCGACATCGTAGTCGGCGGCGCCGGTCAGCTGCGTCGCGAGCGCCTCGGCGGCGCTGTTCGGCGTCTTGTAGGAGCCACGCTGGGTCCCCTCGGCGAGGAACTTCAGCGCCTGGTCGACGCGGCGCTGGGGCGCCACGTCGACGGCCTGCGGGACGGAGATACCGCCGTATTTCAGGCGGACGGTCTCTTCACGCGGGGCGGCGTTCTCGACGGCCGTGACGAGCACCTGCACCGGGTTCTCGTCGGTCTGCTCGTGGACGAGCTCGAAGGCCTCGCGCACGATGCGCGTCGTCTGCTGTTTCTTGCCCGTGTTCTCGTCCGTCTGCATCAGGCGGTTGATGAGCCGCTCGACGATCGAGATTTCGCTCTTCTGGAACTGCTTCGATGCGTGGCGACCCATCGTGTTCGCGATGGGCGTCACGTTGATGTAGCGCTTGGTGCTCGGGTCCGAATACGCGATGTCGTCGGTCTCCCAGACGCCGAAGAGGAGCGCGTCGGTCTCCTGCTCTTCGCTCCCGGCGGGGGCGTCGGGTTCGGGGGTGTCACTCTCGGACATTATCGGACGGGTTTCTCCGCGTTACCGCGCACGAGTTCGATGAGCGACACGCCGTTGACCTTCTCGACCTTGTAGTTCACACCGGAGAGGTCGCCCATCGCACGACCCTTCGCGCCACCGATGCCGGCGATGGTGACCTCGTCGTGCTCGTCGATGAAGGAAATCGCACCGTCACCGGGACAGAACGCCGTCACCTGCTTGCCGTTCTTGATGAGCTGGACCCGGACGCACTTCCGGATCGCGGAGTTGGGCTGTTTCGCTTCGATACCGACCTTCTCCAGGACGATGCCCCGAGCCTGGGGCGCGCCCTCGAGCGGGTCCGACTTCTTCCGGAGACCGCGCTCGCGTCGCGCGTACTCCGAGTCGGACCACCGTCGGGTCTGGCGGTCCTTCTTGAGTTTGCGGGCCGCATACTTGCCGTTCGCCATAGTGCAACTTCGTTCCCGGCGGAGCTACTTAAGCCTCCCTCTTCGGACTCGACGAGACCGTCTCAGAACGCGTTAGGGCCCCCGCTAATCCGATCTGAGCGACTTTCCCCCACTGAGCGGCGCCCGGAGAATGGCGCTGAGCCCCGAAGGACCGCCGAGAGCGCGTGAGAGGCGGTTCCCTCTGCAGAAGGCTTATTCCGTCGCCGCCGGGACCGCTGGCTATGGTCTCCCGCCGCCGCGCTCTCGTCCTCCTCGGTAGCGCGCTGCCCGCCGCTCTGACCGGCTGTCTGTTCGGTGGCTCCGGATCCGACACATCCGACTCGCCGCCGACCGTCTCGAACCGCCCCGTCGACGCCACGGGGTCGATCCCCCAGTATCAGGTCGACGCCGCCAACGCCGGCCGCCTCGCCGGGTCGGCGCCGTCCGATCCCTCCGTCGCCTGGCGCCGGACGCCCGCCCGCTACGACGCCGCCCAACCCGTCATCGACGACGGGACGGCCTACGTCGCCTTCGACGGCGACCTGGTGAACCTCGCCCTCGCCGACGGCGACACGAGGTGGACGGTCGACGCCGGCCACGCCTCCGAGTCCGCACCGGCCGTCCACGACGGCGTCGTCTACGCGACGGTCTGGAACGGCGGCGACTCCGTCCCCCGCGGCCTGATCGCCGTCGATGCCGACACCGGCGACGTGCGCTGGCGCGCCCTGACCGACAACGACGTGAACGCCGCCCCCACGCCCACCGACGACGCCGTCTTCGTCGGTGGCGGCTACGAGAACGAGGAGGTCGCCGCGGTCAACCACGACGGCACCGTCAGATGGCGACGCACTCTCGGCGAGTACGCGGCCGCGCCGGCCGTCGCCGACGGCCGCGCGATTTACGCCACGGGCGAGTCGGCGTCGGTCGTCGCCTGCGACACCGACACCGGCGAGACCGTCTGGGAACGGTCGGTCGACGACCGAACCCTCGCCGCCCCGACCGTGGTCGAGGATCGCGTCATCGTTGCCGACGCCACGGGAACCGTCCGTGCGCTCGACCCCGCGACCGGCGACGTGCAGTGGGACGCTACGGTCGACGGCCGTGTCCGCCACTCAGTTGCCGTCGATGCGGCAGACGCCGGTGATGTCGCCGTTGCTCATGACGGCGGCGTCACGGCGCTCACGCCGGCAGGGGACGAGCGGTGGTCGACGGCGCTCGACGGCACGCCGACTGCGCCGGTCCTGACCGCGGACGCACTCCTCGTCGGAGCCGGGCGCGATGTGGTCGCGCTCGCCCGCGACGGTGGGAGCGAGCGCTGGCGCGTGACGACGCGCGAGCGCACCGACACGGATGTCGTTCTGCAAGGAGTGACGGGATCGCCGGTCGCCGTCGACGGGGCCGTCATCGTCGCGACGCAGGCCGGCGATGTCTACGCGCTCGACGACGCGTAATCAGGTCAACTGCACGTCGTCGACGTCGTAATGCCGCTCCGCGAGGCGGCGCGCCGTCTCGATATTTCGGCCGTCGCGGCCGATGGCGGCCCCGCGGTCCGCCTCGGGCACTTCGGCGTAGGCGATCCGGTCGCCCTGGTCGCTGATCGTGACGTGTTGGACCGCGGCCGGCGCGAGCGCGTTCGCGACGAACGCCTCCGGCGTGTCCGCGTCCTCGACGAGTTCGACCGTCCGACTGAGCGACTCCTCGACCGCCTGAACGCGGCGGCCGTCCGGGCCGACCGCCTGTCCCATCTCGCCGGCCGCGACCAGGAAGACGACCCGGTCGTCGTCCTCGAAGACCAGACAGTCGCGGGCCGTCGCGCCCGTCTCGTCCTCGAATCGGGCGATGTATCGGCGGTCACGATCCGACAGGGTGACACGCATCTAGTCGTCCGAAGCCTGGCCCACGTCGGGGCTGAACGACCCCATCCGGAGGTCGACGTCGCCGGTGCCGAGCGCGACCGGCTTGCCGACGATGACGTTCTCGATGACGCCGTCCAGACGGTCACGCTCGCCGTGGATGGCGGCGTCGAGCAGGTGGTTCACCGTCACCTCGAACGCGGCGCGGGCGAGCACCGACTCCTTCGACCCCGAGATGCCGTGGCGGCCGATGGATTCGATGGTGCCGCGGTTCGTCATGATGTCCGCAACCAGCATCAGGTGGCGGACGTTCACGTCGTCGAGGCCCTGTTCTTCGAGGGTGTCCATCGTCTCGTTGATGATGGCCTCGCGGGCCGCCTCGACGCCGAGGTTGCGGTAGATCTCGTGGATGTTGTTACACGTGGTTCGCGAGGCGTCGACGCCCTCGATTTCGATCACGTCGCCGAAGGCCGATCCCTCGGTGTAGAGGACGAACTCCTCCTCGCCGTCGTCCAGCGTCTCCTTGCGGATGACGACGCGGGAGACCTCTTCGATCCCCTTGAAGACGACTTCGCGAAGCTCCTCCACGAGCTGGAGCAGTTCGCGGTAGCTCGGCTCCGAGGGGCCGAACTCGATCAGCGTGCCGTCGCGGCGGGTCTGGACGCCGAGAGCGTCCTCGATGGTCTCCGCGATCTGGCTCGCGATGTCGCCGACGTTGCCGACCGTCGGCCACCGCTCCAGCAGCGTCTCCTCGTTGAGGTCGACCTGCACCAGCATGTCCGCGACGTTCGTCGAGACGTCACCCAGCGAGAGGATCTTCGTCGACTCGATCGACCATACGACCTCGTGTGCGCGGTCGCGGTCGGTCGCGTGCTCCTCGTCGAGATACACCGTCATCATCGGCGTATCGGGGGTCTTCCGCGCGTCGACCAGTTCGATCAGGCGCGGTAGTCCCTGGGTCACGTCGATCTCGGCGACACCGGCGTAGTGGAACGTGTTCATCGTCATCTGCGTTCCGGGTTCGCCGATGGACTGTGCCGACACCGTGCCGACGGGGTCGAGGGGGTCGACGCGCGTGTCGATATACTGCGACTCCGTCGCCTGAGCGATGTCGTCCGCCTGCTCGACCGTCACCGGACCCCGCTCCTCGATGGTCTCGTAGATGTCGGTCTTCAGCCGCTTGGGGAGTTCCGTATCCTCGACGACGGCTTCGATGTCCTCCGTGACGTGTTCGTAGTCGGCGTCAGTCATCGGATTCCACCTCCATGCCCTGGGCCTTGTTCAGGCCGGGCCCGGCGTACTCCGAGAGGTTGGTCGGCGGCTCTTCGCGCCCGAGGAACCGCTCTTTGTCGATCTCCGAGTCGAACTCGGCCTCGATGACGCGGTCCGCGATCCCTTCGACGTCGATGGGACTCTCGTCGTTCGAGGACACCTTCACCGGACTGGTGCCGTCCTCGCCGTACTCGAACTGGACGATGGTGTCCGACGTGTCGCGGACAGTGCCGTCGTACTGCGCTTCGAGTTCGGAGAGGGCGTTGATGAGCCGGCGCTGCAGGTAGCCGGACTTCGAGGTTCGGACGGCCGTGTCGACCAGGCCCTCGCGGCCACCCATCGCGTGGAAGAAGAACTCCCGGGGCGTGAGCCCGCCACGGTAGGAGTTCTCGACGAAGCCGTGTGCCTCCGCGGAGAGGTCGTTCGGCTCGTAGTGGCTCAGGGTGCGATCCTCGTAGCCGCGGTTGATCCGCTCGCCGCGGACTGCCTGCTGCCCGACACAGCCGGCCATCTGGGTCAGATTGAGCATCGACCCACGGGCGCCGGAGCGGGCCATGATGACCGCCGGGTTGTCCTCGCTGAAGTGATCCTCAGCGATCTCACCCGCGCTGTCACGCGCTTTGCCGAGCGTCTGCATGATCTTCATCTCCAGCGTCTCGTCGACGGTCCGACCCGGCAGGGATTCGAGTTCGCCCGCCTCGTAGGTCTCGATGAGGTCGTCGATGCGCTCGTAGGCGCCGTCGATGGCCTCGTCGACCATCTCGTTTGCCTCGTCCGGGATCGACTCGTCGTCGATACCGAGCGAGAAGCCGAAGTGCATGATGGCGCGCATCGCCAGCGCCGCCACTTCGTTGACGAACACGCGAGCGCGCGTCTTGGAGTACACCTTGGTCAGCGTGTCGACGATTTCGCCGCCGAACGCGCCGACCGCGTCCTCGTCGACGGTGCCCGAGATGAGCTGGCCGTCCTCGATGACGACGGTGTCGCCCGCCGAGGACGTGAACTCCAGGTTGAGGTCGTCGGGCAGGAGTTCGGAGAAGACCGTCCGGCCGGTCCAGTAGGGTTCGCCGTCCTCCTCCCCGTCGGGTTCGGGCAGTTCGTCGACGCTCGTCGCGCGAAGCAGGTCGAGCGCCTGCGTCTCGGTGAACTGCGGGTTCTCGTGGGTCAGCAGGTAGGTTCCGCTGATGTGGTCCTGGATGGCGCCGATGATGTTCTCCCCGAACCGGGGGCTGAGCATCTGTTCTTGCACGCGCATCAGGACGCGCGCTTCGGCACGGGCCTCCTCGTTCTGGAGGGCGTGCATGTTCATCTCGTCGCCGTCGAAGTCAGCGTTGTACGGCGGACAGACCGTCGTGTTCAGCCGGAACGTCTTATACGGCATCACAACCACTTCGTGGGCCATGATGGACATCCGGTGGAGGGACGGCTGGCGATTGAAGATGACGATGTCGCCGTCGACGAGGTGGCGGTTGACCTCCCACCCCTCCTCGACTTTCGTCGCGAGCTCCTCGCAGTTCTTCTCGGTCACCTTCAGGCGACGCCCGTCCGGCCGGCGCACGTAGTTCGCGCCCGGATGGCCCTCGGGACCGTTCGCGACGTACTGTCGCGCCTCGTCGACGTTGCGCTCGGTGACGTTCAGCGTCTGGGTCATCTCCTTGGCGACCCGGTCGGGGACACCGACCTCGTTCAGCGAGAGGGTCGGGTCGGGACTGATGACCGTCCGTGCCGAGAAGTTGACGCGCTTCCCGGACAGGGAGCCACGGAAGCGTCCTTCCTTGCCTTTCAGTCGCTGGGAGAGCGTCTTCAGCGGGCGGCCGGAGCGGTGTCGCGCCGGCGGCGTCCCCGAAATCTCGTTGTCGATGAACGTGGTGACGTGGTACTGTAGCAGTTCCCAGAGGTCCTCGATGATGAGCTGGGGCGCACCGGCTTCGCGGTTCTCCATGAACCGCTGGTTGATGCGGATGATGTCGACCAGCTTGTGGGTCAGGTCGTCCTCGGACCGCTGGCCGTTGTCGAGCGTGATAGAGGGCCGTGCGGTCACCGGCGGCACCGGCAGCACGGTCAGGATCATCCACTCGGGCCGCGAGCGCGAGGGGTCGATACCGAGGACTTCGATGTCCTCGTCGGGGATGTCCTCGAACCAGTCGCGGATGTCCGAGGGCATCAGCTTGTTCATGTCCTCCTCGGTCAGGTCGATGCCGAGGACCTTCTCGATCTTCTTCCGCGTCTCGCTTTTCGGCCGGAACTCGCCCGCCATGATGTCGTTGATGCGGTCGAGGTCGACGCCGACGGCTTCGGCGAGTTCCTGGGGACTGGTCCCCTCGTCGTCCTCGTCGGGATCGGGCTGCATCGCTTCCGCGATGAGCTCCGAGTACTCGCCCGAGAGCACGTCCTGCACCTCGTAGTAGGTGGTCGGTTTCTCGTGTTTGATGTCGTGCATCACGCCGTCGCAGTCCGGATGCGGGCAGTAGTTCTGCTTGCGCGCCTGCCGGACCGCGGCCTTCAGCACGTCGTTGGGGTCCTCGCCGAGTTCCTCCGCGCGAACCAGGTTCTCCTGGTACTCATCGCGTTCCTCTTCGGTGAGTGCGAGCCGTCCGCACTCCCGACACGTCGAGCGGAGTAGCCGCCGGATGAGCTTCGTGAAGCCGACGTGGATGACGGGCGCCGCGAGTTCGATGTGGCCGAAGTGGCCGTTACACGATCCGGAGTGCTGACCGCAGGTCCGACACTCCAGCCCGGGGTCGATGACGCCCAGACGCGGGTCCATCAACCCCATGTCGATCGGGTAGCCGTCGTCGTCGTAGGTGTCCGCAGTGATGACCTTCGTCGCGGACATGTCGCGATACGTCTCCGGGTCCATCAACCCGAACTGAATGCCGCCGATCTCCTTTGGTGTCTGCATTGACATGGTTATACTGCGTCCTCGAGTTCCAGTCGCGGTCGGATGCCGAGCGCGATCATCTCGTCGAGGAGGAGTTTGAACGCGTAACTCACCTCGAGTTCGTGGATGTCGTCCTCGTCGCCGGTGACGGGGTCGTACACCCGGCGCTGGTCGACGTCTTCGACGGCGACCATGCCCGTTTCGGCACTGATGTAGACGTTCTCGCGGTCCGAGGAGTCGAGCAGGCGCTCTTTCAGCGCCATCGCCGCCCCGTGACCGATCAGCACCTCACGCTCCATCTCGCCCACGCGGAGGCCACCCTCACGGGCGCGCCCCTCGGTGGGCTGGCGGGTGAGCACCTGCACCGGCCCGCGGGAGCGGGCGTGCAGTTTGTTGCTCACCATGTGGTAGAGTTTGTGATAGAAGATGGTGCCGACGAAGATTTCGGCCTCGATCTTCTCCCCGGTCACGCCGGAGTACATCACTTCCTTGCCGGAGGACTCGAAGCCGTTCTCTTCGAGTGCGCCCCGGAGTTCGTCTTCGTCTTCGCCCTGGAAGGCCGTCCCGTCGACGCGCCGGCCCTCGATGGAGCCGACCTTGCCGCCCAGCATCTCCAGCACGTGGCCCACCGTCATCCGCGACGGGAGGGCGTGTGGGTTGAGCACCAGGTCCGGCACGACGCCTTCCTGCGTGAACGGCATATCTTCCTGGGGCGCCAGGTGACCGATGACACCCTTCTGGCCGTGGCGGGACGCGAACTTGTCCCCGAGTTCGGGGATTCGCTCGTCGCGCACGCTCACTTTCGAGAGCTTCGAGCCGTCCTCGCCTTCCATCAGCGTGACCGTGTCGACGACGCCGTCCTCGCCGGACCGCATCGTGACGCTCGTCTCGCGGCGCTTCTGGGGCGACAGGCCGCCCATATCGTCCTGCTCTTCGAGGAACCGGGGCGGGCTGGTCTTGCCCAGCAGCACCGAGTTCTCGTCGACTTTCGTCTCCGGGTTGACGAGGCCGTCCTCGTCCAGATGGGTGTAGGCGTCCTCACCGCGGGCGCCGCGCACGTCCTGACTCGGCACCTCGAAGCGGTCCTCCTGACCGCCCGGATATCGGCGTTCCTCGCCCTCGTAGGTCCGAAAGAAGTGAGAGCGGGCGAGCGCGCGGTCGACCGACCCCTTGTTCATCACCAAGGCGTCCTCGATGTTGAACCCCTCGTAGCTCATGACGGCGACGACGAAGTTCTGTGCGGCGGGTCGCTCGTCGAAGCCGATCTGCTCGGTGGTCTGGGTCTTGACCATCGCGAGCTGGGGGTAATGCATCAGGTGCTGGCGCGTGTCGGGGCGGATGCGGTAGTTCGCCGCCGGCAGCCCGAGCGACTGCTTCATCATCCCCGCGCCCATCGTAATCCGGGGCGACGCGTTGTGTTCGGGGTACGGAATCATCCCGGCGCCGATGCCGAAGATGAGCTGCGGGTCGATTTCGAGGTGGGTGTGGCGCTCGTTGAGTTCGTCCTCGTCGACGGCGACGTAGATGTCCTCCTCCTCCTCGGCGTCGATGAACTCGATGTAGCCGCGGTCGACGAGCTGTTCGAAGCTGAGTTCGTCATCCTCGACCGCCTCGATCTCCTCGTCGGAGACGAGTGGTTCGCCGTCCTCGACGACGATCAGCGGGCGGCGAGCGCGCCCCGCGTCCGCGTTGATGATAACCTCTCGCGTGCGCTCCTTGATGGAGACGTTCACCATGTCGCTGACGTCGCCGCGACGCCGCGCTTCGCGGATCTGTTCTGCGAGCTGTTCGGGGTCGGGGTGGGTACCGACCAGACTGCCGTTGACGTATACTTTCGCCTCGCGTGCCTGAGCCATGTTAATCCGCCATCGAGTCGACGCCTTCGATTCCGGGGATCCCCTCGACCCCCATCGACGCCAGTTCGCGTTTGAGTCCCTGTTCGTCCTCCACGTTCTGGGAGAGCTCCATCGCCTGCGCGAAGTTCTTCACCAGGCCACAGTTCGGCCCCTCCGGCGTTTCGGAGGGACAGATGCGACCCCACTGGGTCGCGTGGAGGTCCCGCGCCTCGAAGTGGGGCTGGGAGCGGGAGAGCGGGCTTCGCAGCCGTCGCAGGTGCGAGAGCACGCCCATGTAGTCCGTCCGGTCGACCAACTGGGAGACGCCGGACCGGCCGCCCACCCAGTTCCCCGTCGCGATGGGGTGTTCGAGCCGCTCGGTCAGCACGTCGGAGCGAACCACCGTGTTGACCGTCAGCTGACGGTTGCGCATGTTCGCGCGTTCGAGCTGGTATTTCACGTCGCGGGCCAGCTTGTTGAGCGCCGTCCGGAACAGGTCACGCATCAGGTCGCCGCTGACCTTCAGGCGCTTGTTCGCGTAGTGGTCCTTGTCGTCGGCTTCGCGGCGTTCGAGGGCGAGTTCGAAACACGCCTCGGCCATCCGGCAGAGATAGTAGGCCTTGTTGATGCGGACTTCCTCTTCCTCGACGCCTTCCTCGTGGAGATGCGGCAGGAGATAGCGATCGATGACGTAGTTGGCGCGTTTGAGCTGGTAGTTCTTCCCCTGGCCGCCGGCGACGCGTTTGCCGAGCGTCTCGATGGCCTCTTCCTCCGTCTGGACCTCGGCCATCTCCAGGTTCTCCAGCATGAACTTCACGATCTCGGGGTCGTCACTGACCCGGTGGACGATCTCCTCGTCGGATTCGAGCCCCAGTGCGCGGACCAGCGTCACGAAGTCGACGCTGCCCGACACCGAGGGGAACGAAACTTCGAGGATCCCCTCGCGGTTGCGCTCACAGAGGACGAGCGCGCGGTACCCACGACGCTGCGAGAACGTCTTGGCGACCTGGATCTCGTCGCCGTATTTGGTGTCGTACTCCGCGAGGATCTTGTTCGGCGCGAGGTCCTCGCTCGTCATCAGCACCCGCTCGGAGCCGTTGACGATGAAGTAGCCACCGGGGTCGACGGGGTCCTCGCCGATGTCGATAAGCTCCTCGCGGGTCAGATCGCCGATGTTACACTTGTGCGATCCGACCATGATCGGCATCCGACCCACCTTCGTCTCGGTGGAGTCGACGACGACTTCCTCTTCCTCTTCGCCGCCGCGGACGATGGCCATCTCCATGAACACCGGCGCGGCGTACGTGATGTTGCGTAGGCGTGCTTCCTGCGGGTAGAGGAGCTCCTCGCTCCCGTCGGCCTCGCGGACGCGCGGCGTCTCGACGCGCACGTCGCCGAGTTCGACGAAGACCGGTTCCTGCCCCTCTTTGTCACCGATGTCCGTCTCGATCCGCTCTTTCTCGTCGACGACTTCCTGCATCCCCCGGTCGAGGAAGGCGTTGAACGAGCGGAAGTGGTGCTCTGCGAGTCGTTCCTGCGAGAAATACTCCCGTGAAATGGTGCGTCGGCTCTCTCGGTTCATTCGACCACCAGTCGGTATACGGTTGCTTGATCCGTGGTGCGCGAGTCGCGGACGATCTCGACGACGTCGCCCCGTTCGGCCTCGTCGGGGAGCGCCGGATCGCTCACCTTGATCTTCGGCAGATTCGTTTTGCTGACGTTGTACTCCGCCAGTACCTCATCGACGCGCTCCGGGTCGTCGAGGACTGTATGCTCCGGAACCAGTTCGTGTTGGCTTACGTCTACCATGGATGTTCGGGTGGAGAAGTTATCACGAGATACTACGGCGCCCTTGTCGACCCATCCATTTAACGCTTGCCAAAGAGCCGCGACGCGACGCTAATCGACCCGCCAAAACCGCCGGCGGGAGCGGATCGGTACGGGTTGCCACACGCTCTCCCAGTACAAAGCCGTTTCGGCGACCCCACCACGCTACACCCACCCACGGCGCCGCCATATGGTAAGTCTTATTCCCATGACCCCGGTTTGTGTAGATGCGTTGGCCCGGATGGTGTAGTGGCCCATCATACGACCCTGTCACGGTCGTGACGCGGGTTCAAATCCCGCTCCGGGCGTTCTTCCGTCTTCTACGCCACGAGCGGGGAGCATAGCGACGAGCGAGTGATCGAAGACGGCGATCGTCGCACGGGAGTTCGAACCCGGGAGTGACGCGTCGCGGAACGACCGTGGTTCACATCCCGCAAGTCCGTCCTCTCGTAACGCACCTGCGGGGACTCCCTGCTCCACTGACTCGTTCCGTCGGCCTCGCCTGTTTCAAGATGACGAGGAGTCCCCCGCATCCATATCCCGATGTCTCGCGGGGATCGTCCGCGAATCCGGCTGAGTCGCGTTCAGGAGCGCCACGTACAGCCGTTGGCTCCGCTGGAGCCACCCCAGTTCGACCGCGACGTGGCCGACGACGAACAGGCCGAGCAACGCCCAGTGAGCGGCCGACATTTCCATCGGTGCGTGGACCAGCGGAACGTCATGCATCAGCCCCGACACCGCGTTGTAACACAGCGCGTAGAGCGCGATCGCGGGGAGCGCGACCACCGGCAACCCGAACAGGCGGACCAGCGGCGAGAGCGACCGGTCGGCGAGCACCTGCGACGCGCCCTGGAACAGGGCGATGACGACGACGACGGTCAGGAAGATGCCCGTACTCGTGGGATCGAGCCCTTTACCGGAGAGGATGGCGAAAACGGCGCCGCCGGCGATGGCCGTCACGAGCGCGACCGCCCGTGGACCGAGGTCGATGCCGTCGTGGTTCGTGGTCGTTGGCACCGTCGCCTCGACCTGCGACCCGGTCGACAGGAACAGGTACGCCTTGTAGAAGCCGTGGACGATCAGATGCGTAACGGCGGCGGCGAAAAAGCCGAGGCCGCACTGGAGGATCATGAATCCCATCTGCGCGATCGTGGAGCAGCCGAGCCGGCCCTTGTAGGTCGGCTGGACCAGCATCATCGCCTGCGCGACGAGCGAGCTACTCACGCCGGCGACGACGATCAGGAGCATGAGATTCGTCTCGCCCGCGAAGAGGGGGGCGAACCGACTCAGGAGGACGCCGCCCGCGTTGACGAACCCGGCGTGCATCAGCGCTGACGACGGCGTCGGCGCGGTCATCGAGGAGAGGAGCCACCGATGGAAGGGCAGGAGCGCCGACTGGACGAACGCCGCGGCGAGGACGAACCCCGTGGCGAGTACCGATGGCGCCGCGGAGACCGCGTCGAGCCCCTCGACCACGCCCGTGATCGTCGTCGCGTTCGTTTCGACGACGAGGAGTGACACGCCGACGGACAGCAGCACGCTCCCGGCGAGGAAATACCGCCGTGCGATCCGCCCTGCTTCAGTGGCTTGCTCCCACCGCTCGACGTGCCCGATCAGCCTGGCCATGACGAGTCCCATCGCCGTCCACGCCCCGAGAAAGAGCGCGACGTGGTTCGCGGCCGTCATCACTAGCACGGCGACGGTGAACAGGAGGATCCGGCCGAAAAACCGAGCCTGGTGCCGGTCTGCTGCCATATATCGACGGGAGAAGCTCTGAACGATACCGCTGAAAAACGTCACGGCGATCCACATGACCTGTGCCAGTCCGTCGACGTGGAGCACGCCTCCCTCGGTCGGTCCGAAGTCGCCCAACCCGACACCGGCGACGACGAGGATGAACAGCGTCCACGTCAGGTACGTCGACACAGCGGGGACGACATCTATCCAAGATCTGTGTTCTACCATGCGATTTTGGAGGACGAATATTGTCTATTTGGGATAAGTATTCTGTATACATCCGAAGAGTAGTGATATAATACCTAAAACGTCTATTTTTATCGAACCGAGTATGTAACGCGGCTTCGCCGATGTCTCTCCACCACTCGCCGCTCCTCTCTGTATTCACTTTGTTTTAGGAATACGCCATACTTCAGTACATATGTAGGGAAGAATTAAGAATAGAGTCGAGAGAAGTCCACGCATCTGCGGAGAAAACGACTATGGGTGCATTCGATTCGGTGACGGTTCGAGCCAAGATCGACAGTGCGGCCGAACGCATCGGCCGGGTGTGGCCGCTGTACTCCGATGTCGGCGCGAATCCGCTCTCCGGATTCGAAGACCGCCCGTTCCACCGCGCGGTCACGGAAGCCGAGGCGCTGTTCGACGGTCGCGGCTATCCGACGCCGGAACAGTTTCGGACTGCCTGGGAGGACGGGCGGATCGACCCGGAGATACTGCGGGCGGTGCTCGACGCCCACGGGATCACTGACGATCCGCAGACCCTCCTCGACCGGATGGCGTCGACGACCGAATCACGAGGCCGCGAGTACGACGAGACGCTCAACCGACTGCTCGCGAAGTGGTTGGCGGCGTTTCTCGATCAGGGACAGGCGACGTGGCCGATGCCGAACCGTGAGCGTGGTTTCTACGAATCGTGGCGGGCGGTGGCACCGTACGACACGGAGGTTCCGGCGTCGGTGACGCCGGTCGCGTCACGCTACCACGAACGGTTGGACGACCTCCCCGAGACGGCGTCGGAGGCGGTGTACGCCGTTCTGAGCGACTACTCCGAAGCGGAGTGGGACGCCATCTTCGAGTATCATCTGGCCGCGCTGCCCGGATGGGTCGGATTCATCAAGCAGCGCATGGACGACGAGGTCAACCTCTGGCAGGAGCAGCACCCCGTGACGCTGCTCGATTACGTCGCCGTTCGGCTGGTTCTGGCGAAACATCTGGACACGCCGATCAAGCCCGACGCGATGGCGGTCGACACCCGGACGGACGACCCCGTTCTGGCGGAACTCTGGTTGACCGCGTGGGAACGAAGCTATCGACAGACCCTGGTAGACGAGATACAGCAGGCGATGCCGGTGTCGGCGGACGAGACGCCCGATCCGGACGCCCAACTCGTCTTCTGTATCGACACGCGTTCGGAGATCATCCGCCGTCATCTCGAGCGTACGGGGCCGTACGAGACGTACGGCTACGGCGGGTTCTTCGGTATTCCCATGGAGTACCAGCCGTACGACTCGAAGACCCGCACCGAATCCTGTCCGGTGATGGTCGACCCGACCCACCGCATCACCGAGCGACCGCGGACCGACCGGCGTGACGACGCGACGGCCTACGACCGATGGTCCCGCCTCTCGCGCTCGGGGACGAAACTCCTGAAGTCGCTCAAAAACGACGTGGCGGCGGCGTTCGGATTCGTCGAGGCGTCCGGCGGCCTGTTCGGCGCGGCACTTGCCTCTCGGACGCTGCTTCCGGCCGGTGTTCGCACGCTCCGGGAGCGACTCACGCCGCCGCGACCGGCGTCGTTCTGTACGCCGACCGCCGACGCGGCGGACACCGACCGGGACGGCATGTCGACCGACCGGAAGGTCTTCTACGCGGAGGCAGCGTTCGATCTGATGGGCTGGACGGAGTTCGCTCCCGTCGTCGTCATCACGGGGCATCAGAGTCAGACTGCCAACAATCCCTACGAGTCGAGCATCGACTGCGGGGCCTGTGCGGGTAGTCCCGGGACACCCAACGCCCGGACGCTCGCATCGATCTGTAACGACTCCGAGGTGCGCGCTCGCCTCCGCGAGTCCGGCATCGACATCCCGTCGGAAACGGTGTTCATCCCCGCCGAACACAACACTACGTCCGACGATGTCACTCTCTTCACCGACGGCGTGGACCTTTCCGAGACCCACCGAGCCGTGATCCGGCGTCTGCGTGACAACCTCGACAGCGCCCAGGCCGCAGCGACCGAGGAACGACTCCGGACGATGGGCGTCGACGACGTGGCTGACAGCGTCCGCGCGGCGGAGACACGGACGGCCGATTGGGCTCAACCCCGCCCCGAAATCGGCCTCTCGGGTAACGCCGGCTTCGTCATCGGCCCCCGCCGACTCACGGACGCCGTCGACCTCGACGGACGCTGTTTCCTGCACTCGTACGACTGGACCACCGATCCGGACGGTGACGCCCTCGAAAACATCATGTCGGGGCCGATGATCGTCTGTCAGATGATCAGCGCGCAGTACTACTTCTCGACGGTCGACAACGAGGTCTACGGCAGTGGCTCCAAGACCACGCACAACGCGGTCGGCAACCTCGGCGTGGTGCAGGGCAACGGCGGCGACCTGCTGATGGGACTCCCCTTCCAATCGCTGTACGACGACGACGCCACCCCGTATCACGCCCCGCTCCGCCTCTCCGTGGTGATTCACGCGCCGATCCAGCGAGTCACGGCGATCCTGGCCGACGACGAACGACTCGCCGGCCTGTTCGACAACGATTGGCTGGCGCTGACGGTGCTCGACCCGGAGCAACAGGGGCGAGCGTTCCAGTACCAGGAAGATCTCGACTGGGCGCCGACGCCGGTACCGTCCGACGAGTCGTCTACTCCGACTACGGGCGGAGAGCGCTCCGTCTCGTCGCCCGGGAACGTTTAGACTCTCGGCGGCCAACGGTCGCGTATGGGCGATCCCGCCTGCTACCTCGACTACTGTCCCGAGTGTGCGGCCCCGGTCCCCGTGGTCGACGGCGAGTGCCCCGACTGTGGCACGTCGCTGGACGACTGACGGGCGCTCACCCGTGGGTCGGCTCCGTGATCCGGCGTCTCCCGTTCCCGCACCTGTATACCGTGTACCGACTCCGTCACGTCGTCGACGACGACGGCCGCACCGGGATCGCTCGGCAGTCGTTCTCTGAGCGACCCGGAGAGATACGTGGGCGTCGCTGCGGCCAGTCCTTCGATATCCTCGTCGGCGGTCAACCGGTGGGCGAGCAACAGATCGGCTTGAGAAACTGTCACCGGCGGGAGCGCACGCGGGCGCTGCGTGGCGACGACGAGCGAGACGCCGGGCGACCGTCCTCGTGTCACCACCGTCTCGAGGGCCGGTTCCGCGACGCCGCCGACGAACGCGTGTGCCTCGTCGATCAGGAGCCACGGCAACCGGGGCGGATCCTCCTCCACACAGGTTTCGTACAGCCCCGCCGCGACGGCCCGAACCAGCACGGCAGTCGCCCGGTCGTCGAGTCCCGCGCAGTCGAGAACGGTCGCTTGGGTGGACAGTAACGCGTCAGCGTCGAGTCCGGCGGCGTCGAACACGCCCCACGAATCCGCGAGATGAAGGTGGTTCCGCGCGGCGCGACGCACGTCGGCGTCCGCACCGGAATCGTGGACGTACGTCGTCATCGCGCCGAGGGACGACGCGTGGCTTGCTGCCTCCCATAGCAAGGCGCCGACGGGGTCCGTCGACGAGAGATCGAACAGTTCCGGCCACGACGCTGGCGGCAGGGTGTCGGCGGGAACCGTCGGCGCCTCGACGACGGTAGCGGGGACCGCCCCGTCCGTCGCGGCAAGACCACCGAACTCGCCCATTGGGTCGACGATCACGGGGGCGACGCCGGCAGTGCGGGCGGCATCCTCCGCGAGGACGCCGAGCGTGTGGGATTTGCCGTAGCCGCGCTTTCCGACGACGACCGCTGCGTGGGGGTGTTCGAGATCGAGTCCGACCGCCGCTCCGTCGCTCCCGTCGGCGGCGCGATATGCGCCGAGGTGGACGGCCGGTCCTGTCTCGTCGGTGCGTCCGAGTACGTGCACGGCGGGGCTGGCCGCGGCTTGCGATATAAACCTGGATCCGGAGGTTCAAGTACGGACACGGCGCCAGGCCGGCCCATGTTCGATGCGTTCCGATCCGACACCCGCGCCATCGAAGGACTGCCGATCAGGTTGGTCATCGCGCTCGTCATCGGCGTCGCCAGCCTGAGCGTGATGATGAACATGCTGACCGGTATTCAGGGCCTATCGACGACGGAACTCGACGTTCGTCCGGAACCCGAAGTGATCGGCCCCGGCGAGCAGTCCATCGAGCTGACCGTCGTCGGCGCCGACGGGTCGTCGGTCGCGGACGCAACGGTACTCGTGAAAGCCGGGAGTGCCGACCTCGACGGCGTTCGCTCCGCGACGACCGATGAGGACGGGACGGTCACCGTCTCGCTCTCGCCGGCGTTACGGCCGAATCAGGACGAAGGAACGCTGTTGATAACCGTCAAGCCGCCCGCTGGGAGCGGATACGTCGACCGCCGCGGCAACGCCAAGGTGCTGGTCGTCCGCGGGGGCTAGCGCTGCCGGTCCCAGTCGATCCAGTCTTGCTCCCACCCGGTCGGGGCGAAATAGCCCTGCTGGGCGAACTCGCGGTCCTCGCGCTCGGTGCGGTTGCGCGTGACCCCGCCGGCCTGTTCGCCCTCGACGAGCAACGGCGCGAGCGTCGTCGTCCCGAACTCGTCGACGATCGTATACCCTCGGCCGTCCGGTTCCACGGCGACGAGCGTCTGCTCGGGCGTCCCCATCGGCAACACGAGGCGGCCATCGGGCACGAGCTGGTCGACGAGCGCGGCCGGTGGCTCGACCGCCGCCGCCTCGACGAGGATGCGGTCGAAGGGGGCGTACTCCGGCAGCCCCTCCGCGCCGTCGCGTCGGTCGACGAGTACCCCTTCGTATCCTGCGGTCCCCAGATTCCGACGGGCGTCGAGAACCACGCGGCGCGAGATGTCGACGGCGTGGACGCGGCGCTCCCCGACGAGTTCGGCCAGGAGCGCGGCCGTATAGCCGACGCCCGCGCCGATCACGAGCACGGTGTCGTCCTCCTCGACGGCGAGGGCTTCGAGCAGGCGAGCCACGGTTCGGGGGGCGAGCACCACGGTCCCGGCGTGTTCGCTCGACCGGTTGTCGTAGGGCCGGTCCTCGACGAAGGCGTGTCGTGGGACCGACCGCATCGCCGTGCCCAGCGACTCGTCGAGGCTGCCGAGGGCGTGTTCGAGGCCATCGACCATGTCCTCGCGCAGTACCGCGGGATCCATAGCCGGGGCTTGGCGCTGATACGTATAAATGATGCGCGCATGCCGAACGGCCGACCGTTTCATACGGTTTATTCTAAGTCAGTACCGGTGGGTCGCTGCCCCGTCTTGGCGACCCACCGGTAGACAGTTACAACAATCCGTATCAGTCGTCCACGCCCGTCGCCCGCATCGGGACGAACCGGACGCTCCCGTGCCTCTCCCGTTCGACGCTGCCGTCGGCCCGCCGCGTCAGGCGCAGTAGTTCCTGCTGGCCGCGGCCGACGGGAGCGACGACGGTCCCGCCCGGCCGCACCTGTTCGGTAATCGCTTCCGGAACCGTCTCGGGAGCGCAGGTCAGATACGCGCCGTCGTACGGCGCGTGCGCGGCCCATCCCTCGTGGCCGTCGCCGACGCAGACGCGCACGTCGTAGCCGAGTCGCGCGAACCGCGCCCGGGCGGCGCGCGCCAGTTCGGGTTCCGCCTCGACGCTGAACACCGTCCCCTCGTCGAGCGGTTCGCTCGTCACGGCGGCGTGGTAGCCACACCCCGTTCCGATCTCTAGAATATCGTCGTCGGGAGCCGGTGCGAGCAGGTCGGTCATCACTGCCACCATATGCGGCGCGCTGATGGTCTGTCCCGCACCGATCGGCAGCGGCCGGTCGCGGTACGCGGCCTCGCGGCGCGGGTCCGGGACGAACGCGTGGCGCGGCACGGCGCGCATGGCGCGTTCGGTCGCCGGGCGGTCGATGTAGCCGCGCTCGATCAGACGGTCGACGAGCGCCGCGCGGGCGTCGTCGAACCCCGTGTTCGGATCGGAGGCCATTCCCTGCTCACCACGCCGACCACGCGGTCGAGGTGACGTCCCGGGCGTACACCCGCTTGGTGTCTTTCGCGAACACCATGTCGCCGTCCTTGTCGAACTTGTCGAATCGGTAGCTGTCGACGTCGCTACGGATCTGCACGCCGGTGATCTCGAACTCCTCGTCGGCGAACTCGGCCGTCTCGCCCACCGTGAACTCGTAGTCGCCCGGGACCGACACCGCGATGCTCCGGGAGGCGTCTTTCGTCCCGTCGTTCGGGTGCACGGTCACGTTGACGCGAACGTTATCCACGGCGCGCGTCCAGATGGTTTCGATGTCCTCGATGGTCGCCTCGTCGACGCGACGGTCCCCGTCGAGTTCGATAGACGTGACCCGCACCTGCATGAGGGCGTCGGCGGTGTCGACGACGAACTCGTCGCCCGTTTCGATCGTCTCCTCGACGGGAGCGTCGACAGTCGCGGCCAGCGATTCGTCGCCCTGCGAGACGATGACATCGACGGTCGTTTCGCGCGGCGGGTCGTACCGTTCCTTGTGGACGTGGTCACACTCCGTACAGCGGACGGTGAGCTGTCCGCCGGGTTTCAGTACTTCGTGGACGGTCGTCCCCGCGTCCGAACACGAGGGACAGGCGAGTGCGACGCGGTCGCCCGCGTCGGGTCCGGAATGAGTCATGTCCGCCTCTAACCGGTCAGGCGATAAAAACCCGTGTTTCGACGCGTCGAGCGGTGTGTGAGGGTGGCACGCGGCCGTCCGACGGCCGATGGCCACTCAGTCTCGGTCGACCGTCGGGAGGTCTACGACCTTCCCGTCTCGCGGCCTTACGTCCGCTCGACTGTTGGGAGATTGACGATCTCCCCATCCGCGTGGACAGTCGGCTCTCGAATGATCCCGTCGAGGTGCAGCGGTGCTTCGGTGTCGCCGCCGATGCTCGCGTCGTCGCCGATGGCGACGTGGACGGTTCCCGCCGCCTTCTCGTCCAAGAGGACGGAGCCGACGAGTTCGGTCACGCCGACGTTCGTCCCAATGCCGAGTTCGGCGAGGTTGGCGGCGTCGCGTCCCACCTGTTCTCGGCCCGCCTCGACCTGTTCCCGAACGCCGTCGTCGGAGATGTCGGTCACGTAGCCGTCTTCGACCTCGAACCGAATCGGGTCGTCAAGCAGGCCGTGGGGCATCATCGTCCCGTCGACGACGTACGTCCCGTCGGCTGTCTCGGGGCTGACGAACACCTCGCCCGCGGGCAGGTTCGAGAAGTCGCCGGCGTCGTGGACCATGCCGGTGTCGGTGTGCCACTCTCGGTCCCCGGGTTCGACGGTGAGATCGGTTCCGGCGGGGGTCGTCACCCGAATCGTCTCCGCACCAGCGACCTGTCCGAGGACATCCTGACAGTGGCGCTCGATGGCTGCGTAGTCCGCGTCGAGCCCCGCGATCATCACGTCCTCGGTGATGCCGGGGAGGGTCGCGGCGCGGGCGCCGGCGTCGGTCGCACGCTTGCGGGCACGCGTATGACTCAAACTCTTGGTCGTCGGGGCGAGCACGACGTCGGCCTCGGCCATCGCCGCCGCGACGGGCGCGGGCGGCTCCGTCCCGTGCTGTTCGCCCGGCGGATAGCGCAGGAGGACGGCGTCGTCGGTCACGTCGCTCGCCACGTCGTAGAGCGTCTCGCCGATCGGGAGGCGCTCGTCGTCGGTGACGACCGCACAGGACTCCCCGGATTCGAGCGCCATGCACTGGTGGACCGCCGTCTCGGCGGCCTCGCGAAGCGCGTCTGACATGGGTGGGGAGAGGGCCCCGTTTGGGTTAGCCCTTCCCCTCCGTGGCGCCTCGCTCGAAACGATTATGCCCGTCCACCGTCGACTCCGCGATATGACACAGGTCGGCGTCAACGGGTACGGAACCATCGGCAAACGCGTCGCGGACGCGGTCGAGGCCCAGCCGGACATGGACCTCGTCGGCGTCGCCAAGACTCGGCCGAACTTCGAGGCCGAGACGGCCGTCCGGAAGGGCTATCCGCTCTATGCGGCCATCCCGGAGCGCGCCGACCAGTTCGCCGAAGCGGGTATCGATGTCGCCGGCGACGTCGCGGACCTGGTCGCCGCATCCGACATCGTCGTCGACTGTACGCCCTCCGGCATCGGCGCCGAAAACAGCGCCCTCTACGCCGAACACGACACGCCCGCCATCTTCCAGGGCGGCGAGGACGCCGACGTGGCGGACGTGAGTTTCAACGCCCGCGCCAACTACGACGAGGCCGTCGGCGCCGACTCCGCCCGCGTCGTCTCGTGTAACACCACCGGCCTCTCACGCATCCTCGCGCCCCTGGGGGAGGCCTACGGCGTCGAGAAAGCGCGCGTCACGCTGGTTCGACGCGGCGGCGACCCCGGCCAGACCGGCCGCGGCCCCATCGACGACATCCTCCCCGACCCGGTGACCATCCCCTCCCATCACGGCCCCGATGTCAACACCGTCTTCCCAGATCTCGACATCGACACGCTCGGGATGAAGGTGCCGGCGACGCTGATGCACACCCACAGCGTCAACGTGACCCTCGAATCCGAGGCGGACGCCGCGGAGGTCCTCGACCGCTTCGCCGACGAGAGCCGCCTCTTCTGTATACCATCCGACGCCGACATCGACGGCGCCGGGAAACTCAAGGAGTTCGCCGACGACGTCGGCCGCCCGCGCGGTGACCTCTGGGAGAACTGCATCTGGGCCGAGTCGGTCACCGTCGAGGGACGCGACCTCTATCTCTTCCAGGCCATCCACCAGGAGAGCGACGTGGTGCCGGAGAACGTCGACGCCGTCCGAGCGCTTCGCGGCGACGCCGACGGGGCCGAGAGCGTCGCGACCACCAACGACGCGCTCGGCGTCGGCCTGGACTACTAAGCGGGAGCCCCGTTCCGGCGACGCGCCGCCTTACCGGAACTGCAAGGGAACAGCCCCGTGCTTTAGCGCGGGGAGGATGTCAAAGCACTTCGATCGCCGGCAGCGACTGCCCGGTGAGCGCGCGGACGTAGGCGCCGCCCGCGATGGAGACGTGTGAGAAGTAGTCCTCGTCGAGGCCGTACAGTTCGATGGCACGAGAGGTGTCGCCCCCGCCGACGACCGAGAAGCAGTCCGTGGTTGCGATGGTTTCTAGGACGCCGACCGTGCCGTCGGCGAAGCGCTCGTCTTCGAAGACGCCGAGCGCACCTTTCACGAACACGGCCGCCGACTCCTCGATGACGCTCCCGTACCGGTCGACGGTGAGCGAGCCAACGTCGAGAAACGGCTGTTCTTTTTCGACGTCTTCGACGGGGAACTCCACGCGCTCCCCGTCGCGTTCGCCGGCCAGATCCGAGGGCAGACGGATGCGGTCACCACGCTCTTCGAGCAGTTCTCGAATGCGTTCCTCGTTTCGCTCCCACTGGTGATCGTACAGTTCGGTCCCGCCGACGTCGTAGCCGACGTCGTAGCCCGCCGCGCGCAAGAAGAGTTCGCCGACGATCCCCCCGAGCAGGTAGGTGTCGATGGCCTCGTCGAGCGCGGTCATGACGTCGATGACGTCCGTCGCCTTCGCGCCGCCGAGTACCATCGTCACCGGGCCGTCAAACTCCCGGCTGGCGATGCTGGTGTTGGCCTCGTACTCCGCTTCCATGACGCGCCCGGCGTAGGAGGGGAGCACGAGCGGGAAGCCGACGAGCGACGCGTGCGAACGGTGGGCCGCCGAGTAGGCGTCGTTGACGTAGCAGTCGAACTCCGGGGCGAGCGCCCGGACGAACTCGCTTTCGGCGTGTTCCTCCGGCGGCTTTTCGGGCAGTTCGTCGTCGGTCATGCGGACGTTCTCCAGAAGGAGCACCTCGCTGGTGTCGACCGATCGGATGGCGTCGATGGCCGCCGATCCGTACACGTCGTCGACGAACTCGACGGGGGTGCCGACGTGTTCCGCGAGAATATCGGCGTGTTGCTCGAGCGAGACGAAGGAGTCCCGCCCCGGTCGGCCCTGATGGGCCATGACGACGACACGGTGCCCGGCGTCGACCAGTTCGCGGATGGTCCGAGCGTGGCGAGAGAACCGCCGGTTGTCCTTGACGATGCCGTCCTCGACCGGGGAGTTCAGATCCACCCGGACGAGGACGCGTTTCCCGGACCCGATGTCGTCGAGCGTCTTGAACATATGCCTCGTCTCCCCGATAGCGAGTCGAGTATTTCAAACGGGCGATTCCCCACCGGTCGTGAGGGTGTGTGGCGCGGTCAGAAAGCTTTTGCCCGGGAGCGGCGTACGGCCGCGTATGAGAGGCGACGACCGCGACGACCCGTTCGGCGACATCTTCGACGAGATCGAACGGATGATGAACGAGATGACCGGTCCCGGCGCCGGCACCGGCCCCGTCGGCGACGGCTCCGGGTTCACCACCGAGACCCACGTCGATGTCTACGAACACGACGAGCAGGTGCGTCTCGTCGCCGACCTTCCGGGCGTGGAGAAAGACGCCATCGAGCTGAAATGCGACGGCAAGACCCTCACGATCAGCGCGTCTTCGCCCCACCGCGAGTACGACGAGCGCGTCCGCCTCCCCACGCGCGTCGACGAACACTCCGCATCGGCGAGTTTCAACAACGGCATCCTCGAGGTCACGATGGACAAGATCGACGACTCCGCCGCCATCGACGTCGAATAACGCCGCTCACACGCGTTTCTCCGCCGTCTCCCGAATCAGCGCCGCGAGTCGATCGTAAAAATCGGAGACGTACTTCGTCTCCGTGTCGACCGTCGGGCGAGCGTTCGTCTCCGCGACGACCGTGCGGTCCTCGGTCACGAGGAGGTCGACGCCCAGATACGCCACGTCGAGCGCCGATGCAGCTTGTTCTGCGAGTTCCCGGAGCTCCGATGGGAGGCTGATCCCTCGGGCGTCGGCGCCGCGGTGGACGTTGTGTTTCCAGCGCCCCGCTGCCCGGTCCTCGTCCGAGAGGCGGCGCTCGACCGCGCCGGCGTAGTCGCCGTCGACGACCATCACCCGGTAGTCGCGAGCGTCGGGCAGGTACTCCTGGAGGAGAAAGGTCTTGTCGCCCGTCGCGCGGTAGTCGTGGATCAGATCGAGGTAGTCCGCGACTCCGAGCAGGGAGTCGATATCGGACGCTTTCGCCACGCCGACGCCCCGCGTCGTCGCGTTCGGCTTGACGACGACGGGCCAGGCGAACTCCTCGACGGCGGCGACGAGGTCGGCCTCGTCGACGGGGCTCGACACCATCGTCGTCTTCGGCACCGGCAGCCCGGCGGCCGCGAGCGTCGCGATGACGCCCCCCTTGTTGCGCGAGGTCCGAACGGCGTCCCGGCCGTTCACCCAGTCCAGATCGTGCCGCGCCGACAGCGCGGTTCCCTCGGGGGTGCGCGACGGGAAGACGTAGCCGACGTCGAAGCGCTCGGCGGGCGGCGTCGTGAGGTCGATCGTTCGCCCCTCGGTTGCGAGGTGACCGACCTCGATGCCGCGCTCGCCGAGCGGTTCACGCAGGCGGTCGAACGTCTCGGCCTGGGTCGTCACGGCGAGACGGAGCATACGCTCGCTGGGGGTGGATCGGGGAAAAATGCGTGGGTACGTCGCCCGCCGAAGGCTGGGAGCTGACTTATAGGGCGTATCGTAACCGTCCAGAGATCCCGGTGGGTCGTCCCGGCGAGAATCTCCGACGACTTCCGAGAACCCCTATTACGCGACCAGCAACTGCTCGCCTTTCTCGACGACGATGCGGCACGGCGGCGAGATCTTGTTGTACGAGCGGCGGAAGGCGTCTTTCACCGTGTCGGCGTCCTCGGGGTTGCAGTAGCAGGTGAAGACGGTCTCGTTGGTGTTGATGCGGGCGGCGGTGCCGACCGGCTTGCCGAACGCCTGACGCATGCCGTCGGAGACGCGGTCCGCACCCGCGCCGGTCGCCTGCTTGTTCTCCCGGATGACCTGGTGGGGGAACTTCCGGAGCACCATCTTGTAGTTCTCCTCACCGATCTCCTTCAGGAGACGGCGGTTGGCCGACAGGCGCGAGGCTTCGAGGGCGCCGTGACGAATCTGACACTCTTCCTCGACTTCGAGGCTGATGTGGACCGGGTAGTCCTGGGGGCCAGTCTGCAGGTTGCCCATGTTGTGCTGTGCGATCTTCGAGCCGGGAACGCCCGTGATGTACTCACGCCGGGTGTACGACGGCTTGTCGATCTCCCGGTACATGGAGGCGGGTTTATCTGTCATGGTTACTTGTCAAAGCCGACGCCGAGGCGGCGAATAAAGCCTTCGATGCCGTACGGCCCCGTCAGCACCCGTCTCGACGGGGTGCAGCCTGCGAACCTATCCCGTGCTTTTCATCCCCGCCGCGATGCCTTTGACCGTCAGCCGGAGCGTTCGCTCTTCGGACGGCGTCCGGTCGTCGCGGGCGAGCAACCGCGTCTGCAGGTGGTTCAGCGGGTCGATGTAGGGGTTGCGACGGTCGAGGCTCTCCTGTAACCACTCCCGTCGGAGCAGGTCCTCGCGATCGGTGATCGTCAACACGAGTTCGCGCGCCCGCTCGTACTCGCCACGGATGCGCGGGAAGAACCGCTCGCGGGCCTCCGCGGGGGCGAGGTCGGCGTACTGGGCCGCGATCTCCATATCCGTCCGCGCGATCGACTGCGCCGCGTTGTCGAGGGTGGTCTTGAAGAAGGGCCACCGCTCGTACATCATTCGGAGCGTCTCCATCGATCCGCCGTCGTCGAGGTAGGCGTCGATGCCGGTCGCCAGGCCGTACCACCCCGGGATGATACACCGCGACTGCGTCCACGAGAACACCCACGGAATCGCCCGAAGGTCCTCCACGGTGCGCTCGCCCGACCGCGACGCGGGCCGCGATCCGAGGTTGAGGTCCTCGATGACCGTGATCGGCGTCGCCGTCTCGAAGTAGGGGATGAAGCCCTCGGTGTCGAGCAGGTCCCGATACTCGGTTCGGGCGGCCGCCGCCATCGTCTCCATCGCGCCCGTCCAGGTGTCGGGCGTCGGTCTGACCGGCCCGACCATCGACTGGTAGCGGGCGCGTGTCTGCGCGTCGAGCATCCGTTCCAGGTGGCGCTCGGCGATGCGCGGGTTGCCGTATTTCTCGGCGATGGCCTCGCCCTGTTCGGTGAACTTGATCTCGCCCGTCACCGTCTCGATGGGCAGGGCCAGCATCGCCTCGTGCATCGGCCCGCCACCCCGCGAGATGGACCCGCCGCGGCCGTGGAACAGGCGCATCTGCACGCCGAACTCGTCGGTGATGCGGGCGAGACGGCGCTGGTTCCGGTAGAGGTCCCAGTTGGCCGCCAAGAACCCGTTCTCCTTGTTCGAGTCGGAGTAACCCAGCATGATCTCCTGGGTGTCCTCGCGGCAGTCGAGCGCCGCCGCGTACGCCTCGTTCTCGAACAGCGTGCCCATGATGCGCCGGGCGCCGTCGAGGGCGCGTTCGGTCTCCAGCAGGGGGACCACGTCGAGGCCGCTGTATTCGGGCAGGGAGACGACGCCCGCCTGGTCGGCCAGAAACAGCACTTCGAGGACGTGACTCGGCTCCTCGGTCATGCTGATGCAGTACGTGTCGATGGCGTCGGCGCCGAACTCCCGCTGCCAGTCGCGAAGCGCCGCGAACCGCTCGCAGACGCGCTCGGCGGTGTCGCTCACGTCACCAGGGGCCTCGAGGTCGGCCACCGGCGCGTCCTGCATGATCGCATCGGTGAGCACGTCGATTCGTTCGTCTTCGTCGAGGTCGCGGTACGCGACGCCCTGTGCTTCGAGCAGTTCGCCGACTGCCTCGGTGTGGTTCTGCTGGTGGTCCCGCAGGTCGAGGCTCGCCAGCGCGAAGCCGAACGTGTCCACCGTGCGAATCAGGGGTGCGACGTAGGCGTCCGCGACGGATTCGGCGTCGTTGCGGCGGAGACTCTCGTCGATGGCTTCGAGATCGGCGACGAGTTCGTCGGCGTCGTCGTAGCCACCGGGACGGACGTCGCCAATCCGTTCCAGACGCTCGCGCATCAGCCGCAGTTTCTGCCGGTAGAGTTCGTGTGGGTACCGCTCTTCGGCCTCGGCGGCCACGTCGGGGAAGCGGTCCCGGTCGGCGAGCAGCGACTCCTCGAACCGCTCCCCGGGATCGATCCAGGCGGCGTCCTGGCTGAGGATGCCCGACAGGCGCTTGCATTCGTCCCGGTATTTCGAGAGGACGACCGACCGCTGGCGTTCGAGCGTGTCGGTCGTCACGTCGACCGTGACGGCGGGGTTGCCGTCCCGGTCACTCCCTGCCCACGACCGGAACTCGAACAGCTTGGGCACGTCGACGTCGGGGTACTCCTGCCCGAGCGTCTCCTCTAAATCGGCGTACACGTCGCCGACGACGTCGAAGAGCGTGTTCTCCAGATACCACTGGACGTTCCGTGCCTCGTCTTCGGGCTCCGGCGGGCGGTCGCGGACCTGTGGCGTCTGCCAGAGGCTCGTGACTTCGGCTTCCAGTTGGTCCCACGACTTCCGGCGCTCGCGGTCGGTCAACCGGCGCTCGTCGAGCGATTCCAGGAGCGTGGTGATCGTCCGCAATTTCGCCTTGATGGTCTTGCGGTGGGCCTCCGTCGGGTGGGCGGTGAACGTCGGCTGAATGTGGACGTCGTCGAGGACGCGCTGGACCGTTTCGGCGTCGGCGTCCTCCTCGACGAGCGACGCGACCGTCTCGGTCTGGCTGTCTTCGAGCGTCCCTTCCTGTGACCGCCGGCGGATGGCGCGCACCCGCTCGCGCTCCTCCGCGAGGTTGATGAGTTCGAAATAGACGGTGAACGCGCGAGCGGTCGCTCCCTCGAGGTCGGAGTCGAGCGAGTCGAGCGCCGTCCGGAGCGAGTCGCGAGACGGCGCCTCCCCCTCGCGGTAATCGATCGCTGCCGTGCGGAGTGCTTCGACCGCGTCGAACGCCGCCGTCGACGACTGTGCCTCCAGTACGTCCCCGAGGAGTTCCCCGAGTTCGCGGACGTCCTGGCGGATCGTCCGTTGGTGTAGATCCATTTCCTCGGTGTACTGCCACGGCGTACATCAAACGTCCGGATGGTGCAGAGTTGGCGACGGCCGGTCGGAATTACTGGTCGCCGTCCGGCGGCCGTCCCGTCGTCGGATCGAGCGCGACGAACTCCAGGTCCTCGCGGTCGAGCAGCGTCGCCGCCCGGTCGGTGACCGAGGGGGCGACGAGGATGCCCCGGATGGGCTGTCCGTCGCCGAGTTCCCGTCCCAGCGCGTCGACGTAGCGCCGGAGTTGCCCCACGGCGTCGGGGCCGACGCGCCGCCGCTTCAACTCCACGACGACGGGCGTTCCCTCGCTGTCCTCGCCGAAGATGTCCATCGGCCCGGCCGCCGTCTCGCGTTCGGTCGCCAGCGGTTCGAAGCCGGGTTCGATCCGCTCCGGGTGGTCGACGACGTGGTCTTTGAGGTCGGCCTCGCTTCCCTGGAGGTCGAGTTCGTCGGGGTCGGTCACGTCGTACGCCGCGAGGTGGTGGACACGATCGAACCGCACGTCGAGGAGTTCGTCGGGCGAGCGTCGCACGCTCCGCACCCGCAGGCGACCGTCGCGGACGCTGGCGAAGTGGTCACACCCCGGCGGCTGCCAGTTGACCGGGGTGCGTTTCTCGTCCGTATGGACCAGCGCCGAACCGTCGGGTTTGAGCACGAGCAGTCGGTCGCCGGGGCCGAGGCTGCTCGACGCCCGACCGTCGTATTCGACGGTACACCGTCCGAAGACAGTGATGAGGTCGCCTCGCTGGAAGGCGGTTTCGAGCTGCGCGAGGGCGTCCCGATGGGCGGGGCGATGGAGCGTGGTGACCGTCATCGGTCGTCGTCGACCGTAGGCCGTCGGCGTACAAAAGGCACGCGTCACGCGGGCCAAAAGCACAAATAGCGGCCGCCCGTCTACCCGGCCGAATGGGGCTGTTCGAACTCATCGCCGCGGTCGACGCGGCGGAGAAGACGCTGACGGTGTTCAACCCCGAAGCGGGCGTTCCGGCCGCGCTCCGCGACCATTTCGCCGACCGCAATCTCCGCATCGAACGGGCAGACGCCGCGGCCGGTCCCAGCAACTACGCGGTGTTGAGCCGCGACGACGAGTTTCTCGCCGCCATCGACGTGAGCGATGTCCTCGCGCCCGCCCGCGGTGTCGAGCCAGGATTCACCCCCGAGACGTACGAGGCGGTGCTCGACGAGCTCGACGAGACGATGTTCACCTCCTACGACACCGAGCGGATGATCGCCGCCTCGAAGGAGATCGAGGACCGCGCCTGGCGGAGTGCGGCCGGCGAACTCCACGCCGGCTTCCAGACCTGTGCGCGGTTCGCCTCCCAGGCCGATGTCTACGATCACCTCGCCGACCGCGGCGAGCTCGACGTCCACGTCTACGCCCGTCCGGAGGGTCGCGACGCCCTCTCCCCGTCGCCCGAACCCACGTTTCACCTCTCGACGGCCACGGAGATCCGCGACTCGTGGTTCGTCGCCTACGACGGCGACGGCCTCGACGCCGCGAAATGTGCCCTGCTGGCCGAGGAGCGCCAGGAAGGCTCGTTTTACGGGTTCTGGACCTACGACCCCGGGACGGTCGACGACCTGCTCGACCACCTCCGTTCCACCTACGCGGTGCCGGAAGCCGACGGTACGGCCGCTGACGGCGGCTGACGCGCCGATTTCGGTCTCGCCCCACGCCGAAGGATTTTAGCGGGGGCTAACCAGTGGCGGTGTATGGACGAGACTGACGACGACGTTGCCGACCGCATTCTCGAAGATATCACAGTTGTCGATCTGACGACGTTCGTCACCGGCGGGTTCGCGACGCTGATGCTCGCCAACCAGGGCGCGGAGGTCATCAAGGTCGAGCGCCCGAACGTCGGCGACGACAACCGCCACTCTGGACCGCCCTTCGTCGAACCGAACCCCGACTACGACGGCCCGGGAAAGACGGCCGCCGAGAACGGCGAGTCGCCCTACTTCTGGACGATCAACTACGACAAGCTGAGCGTGGAGTTCAACCTCAAGACCGAGGCCGGATTGGAGGCGCTGTACGACCTGGTCGCGGAGGCCGACGTGGTCGTCGAGAACTTCCGCCCCGGCACGGCAGAGCGCCTCGATGTCGGCTACGGCGACCTCCGCGAGGTGAACGAGGACATCGTCTACTGCTCCATCTCGGCGTTCGGCGAGACGGGTCCCTGGAGTGACCGCCCCGGCTACGACCTGCTCGTGCAGGGAACGAGCGGCATCATGTCGGTCACGGGACCGGAGGACGGCGACCCCGTGAAAGTCGGGCTTCCCCAGACCGACCTCATTACGGCGATGTGGGCGGCCTTCGGCATCGTCGGATCGCTGTTTCGGCGAGAACTCACCGGCGAGGGCGACCGAATCGAGATCGGGATGCACGACGCCTCGCTCCCGTGGCTCACCAAACAGGCCGGCAAGGCGTTCGTCGGCGAAGAGCCCGAGCGCATGGGAACCAAAGACCCCGTGCTCGCGCCGTATCAGTCGTTCTCGACGGCCGACGGCTACCTCAACGTCGGCTGTGGCAACCAGAAACTCTGGGAAGAACTCTGCGTGGCGATCGACCGCGAGGACCTCCTCGAGGACGACCGCTTCGAGTCCAACCCCGACCGGGTGGAGCACATGGACGAACTCGAAGCGGAACTCGAAGCCGTGTTCCGCGACCGGCCGACCGAGGAGTGGGTCGACCTGCTCGCGGAGGAACACGGCCTGCCCGTCGCGCCGCTCTATGACGTGCCGACCGCCCTCGACAACGAGCAGACGGCGGCCCGCGACGTGATCCGCGAGATCGAACACCCCGCGCTCGGCACCGTCCCCGTCATCGAGCATCCGCTCAACTACGAACACGCCGAGGCGGGCTTCTCGGGCGCGCCGCCGCTGCTCGGCGAAGATACGGAGGCGATCCTCGGCGAACTCGGCTACAGCGAGGACGAGATTGCGGCGATGCGCGCCGACGGCGCGATTCCGGGCGAGCGGTAGTTAGAGTCGCGTACGGAGGTCAGCCGCGACGGCTTCTGTCGTCGACTCGCCGCCCAGATCCGGCGTTCGGGGCGCGTCGCCGTCGGCCAGCTGTTCGGCAACGGCGTCCCACAGCGCCTCCGCGGCCGCGGGTTCACCCAGTTCGTCGAACATGAGCGACCCAGAGAGCACCGTCGCCAGCGGGTTGGCGACGCCCTCGCCCGTGATGTCGAAGGCGCTGCCGTGGACAGGTTCGAACAGCGCCGGGTGGTCGCCGCCGGGATCGATGTTCGCCGACGGCGCAAGCCCCATGCTCCCCGTGACGATGGCGCCGATGTCGGTGAGGATGTCGCCGAAGAGGTTCGAACAGACGACGACGTCGAACTCGTCGGGCCGGCGGATGAAGTCCATGCTCGCGGCGTCGACCAGCAGGCGTTCCACCTCTACGTCGGGGTACTCCACGCTCACCTCCCGCACGATGTCGTCCCAGAAGACCATGCTGTGGGCTTGCGCGTTGGACTTGGTGATGTTCGTGAGGTGCCCGTCGCGTTCGCTCGCGGCCTCGAACGCCGCCCGGACGACGCGCTCGGTGCCGCGGCGGGTGAACACCGCGCTCTGAACCGCCACCTCGTTGTCGAATCCTTTGTGCTCGCGCCCGCCCACGTTGGCGTACTCGCCCTCGGTGTTCTCTCGGAACACCAGGATGTCGATGTCGCCGCCGGAGTAGTCCTGAAGGGGGCTCTCGACACCCTCGAACAGCACGGCCGGTCGCTTACAGACCGACTGATCGAAGCCCTTGCGGATCGGCAAGAGGAGCCCGTTGAGCGTGACGTGGTCCGGCACGTCGGGGTGCCCCACTGCGCCGAGCAGAATGGCATCGGCACGCCGCAGTTCGTCCAGGCCGTCCTCGGGCATCATCGCTCCGTCGGCGAGATAGCGGTCGGTGCCCCAGTCGTAGCGGGTGGTTTCGATGTCGAAGCCGTGGGCTACCGCGGCGTCTTCCAGTACGGGCAGGGTGGCCTCTACGACCGCCGGTCCGATCCCGTCGCCCGGGATGAGCGAGATGTCGTACGACATGCTCGGTGGATCGAGAGGCGCATACAAAAATGTACGATACTCACCAGCGACTCCGGCCCGGCCCGCGGCGGCGACCACCGGAGTAACTCCGACGCCGTATCAGGGCGGCGCATCGGCCGCGGGGTTCGGATCGCTCCCGTCGGGACGGAGTCGGCGGAGATACGGGTCGTCGACGTGGTGCCCGTCGAGCTGGCTCGCCATCCGCGAGAGCTCTTCCTCGAACGCCGTGTACGTCGGATCGTTCCGCAGCATGCTGCACGACTTCGACTCCAGCAACGCGGCACGCTTCGAGAGGTTCACGACGTACCCCTCGACCGCCTCACAGAGCGTCTCGCGCTGCAGGAGTGCCCGAATGAGGCCGACGAACTCCTCGCATTCGACCGGTTTGGTGAGGTAGGCGTCGATCTCCAGCTCGACGATTCGAACGTCCGGTTCCGCCGCCGTCACGAAGGCAACCCGCGGACGCGTCTGCCGGTCACACAGCGTCTCGAGGACTTCGTCGCCCGAGAGCCGGGGCATATGCCGGTCGAGTATCGCCACGTCGACGGCGCCGTCCTCACAGTGCGACAACGCCTCCGCGCCGCAGCTGGCTCGGACGAGTTCGACATCCATCCCCTCGAGCCACGCGCTGTAGAGGTCGAGCAGCCCCGGTTCGTCGTCCGCGAGCAACACCCGTGGCGGCGAGTCCACTAGCGTCCACCACCGCGGTTCGACCTGTCGCCGTTGTCGGAGTTGCCGTTGCCGTTGCCGTTGGGATCGCCGCTACTGCCGGCGTTATCGCCGTCATTCGAGCCACCGCCGCCCGCGTTGCCGCTGTCGTCGGCGTTCCCTCGATCGTCCGGGCTATTCCCATTTCCCGAACCAGCACCGTCGGACCCGCTGTCGGCACCGTCGCTCGCTCCTCGGTCGCCGGACTCACCGTCGCCGTCGGCGCCGTTTCCTGGGGTGTCGTCCGTCTCGTTGGCTCCGGCGTCAGATGGTGGCCCGCGTGTTGATCGGTTGGCCGACTGGGTCCCCGCGTCGGCGGGTGGACCACGTGTTGATCGATTGCTCGCGTTTGCAGACCGGTCGGTCGACTGGTTGCGCGCAGTCGCGGGCGGGCCGGCGTTCACCGGGATGTCAGCAGGACGTTCGGACTGGCCGGCCGTCGCCGATGCGTTTCGCGGGCCGCGATTGGCGGGCGGGCCGGCGATCTGTCGGGCGAGCGCTGCGACCTCTGGGCCCTGCAGTTCGTTCGTTTCGTTCCGCAACCGATCGAGTTCGGTGCGGTTCACGCCTCGCGCTTCGAGCGCCGCCTCGGGGAGGTCACGGGCGACCCGTTCGTTGGAATCGATCTGATTCCGAACCGTGCGGAGTTCGGCGCTCGTGACCGCCATTCGGGCGTGATACTCTCCCGTGGAAATATTCCCGGACTGATACGCCTCGCGGAGCCGTTCCTGACGCTCTCGGAGCGTCTGTAACCGATCCCGGATGTCGTTGACTTCCGTCGCGACGACGGCCGCCTTCGACGCGTTCGACCGCGCTCGCGAGACGCGGGCCTCGAACGTCCGTTCTTCGAGTTCGCCGTCGATTTCGGCGCCCTGCACACCGACGACGCCGGCCAGCCGTTGACCGGGTGCGAGCGACTCGTTACTGGCCGACTCGTTGCCTCCCGCTTCGGCTGTCGCCGTGGTCTGCGGCGCCACGCCCGCCCGATCCGTCGTCAGGGCCGACACCGGCGCCGCTACCATCCCGACCGCAACGGCGACGACGAGCGCGAACACGACGACGTCCGGAACCTCTCGATTCATCTCGATTTTCGCTATGAGAGTGAGCCCAATAAACTACGACGAACCTGAAGGTCGATTAATCCGGATTAAACGGGGTTTGGTCCGGTGCGACCGGCTACCGCCCGCTGATTTGGTGCCGGAACGGTCAGTCGGTCGTCTCGTCCTCGTCGGGGAGTTTCAGCACGTTCTCGCGGCCGAGACGGAACCCTTCGAGTTTCCCCTCATCACGCAGGTCGCGGACGATCTGACTCGTTCGTGCCTCCGTCCAGTCGAACGCCTCGACGATCTCCTGTTGTTTCACCCGACCACCCTGATCCCGGACGAACTGGACGACCCGTTCCTCGTTGCTCAGGAGGTCCTCCCGGGTGGCGGTCGTCTGACCCTCGGCCGCGGTCTCACCCCCGGTGGCGGTCGTCTGACCCTCGGCCGAGGGAGCCGCAGTTCCCTGCTTCCGCTCGCCGCGGAAGCGGTCGCGATAGGTCCAGGCCGCGGTGACGAGCAGCGCAATGGCGAGTCCTGCCCCGAGCAGGGGGAGTGCCGACCCGCTGTCGTCGGACGGCGGGGTCGTAGTGTCGCCGCCCCCGTTGCCGCCGGCGACCGTCGTGCCCGCAGCGCTCGGCTGGAGGACGACGCTCGGCTCACCGGAGACGAAACTCGTCTCGGCGCCACGCCAGACCACGGCTTCGGACCGCCGCTCGTCGGGTTCGGGCCGTACCTCGGTCGGCGTATACCCGCTCGGCCACTCGATGACGAGGCGCGTGCGGTCATCGAGGAAGATGCCCTCGATGGCGTCGCCGATCCGGAGGGTGTCGTCCTGGACTGCGGCGAAGCCATCCCACTGGAAGGTGTAGGTGACGACGCCGTACTGCGGCGGGGTACGCGTCTCGGCCTGGACGTCGAACTCGCTGGCGCTCATCTCCCGGCCCGTCGCGTTCTCGGCCGAACTGACCGTCGAGCGCATCCGCGTGGCGAACCGGTCGGAGTAGTTCGACGGGTTCGCCTCGATGTCGCTCTGCAACGACTCGAACGCGTCGGTGGTGTTCTCGTCGTCGAGTCGCGTCCAGTACTGGACCGTCCAGTTCGAACTGCCGTCGGGCTGCACCGAGACGATGAGCCGAACCGAGTCGGTTTCGACCCCCTGCTGGTGGACCGGTCCCGACGCGAGCTGTGCCGGCGACGACGCCGGTGTCGACAGCACGGCACCAGCTCCCGGAACGACCGCCGACAGGATCAACACGGCGGCGACGATGGCGACGAAGCGGCCGGACGAGCGCTCCCACATCTGCGTGGCCATTGTTTCCCTCCCGTCGTAGATAGGTCTTGCCGCTTGGATCGACCGCTCCCACCCTCCGTCCATCACCGATAAATATCAGGTCGTAATACGCGTACGCATGGACTCGTCAGTGACGCCGAGCCAGCACCCGATCGAGGAGGACACCCTGTGAGCCGCCGTCGTGCGCCCGTCTCCCCGCCCGTCGCGCTCACCGTCGCCGGCAGCGACTCCGGGGGCGGGGCGGGGATCCAGGCCGACCTCAAGACGATGGGGGCCCACGGCGTCTTCGGCACGTCCGTCGTCACGGCCGTCACGGCTCAGAACACCCTCGGTGTCGACCGATCACACGTCTTGCCGATCGAAGAGATCGGTGCCCAGTACGACGCCGTCGCGTCGGATTTCGACCTCGGCGCGGTGAAAACGGGCATGCTCGCGACCGAGCCTGTTATCGACCTCGTCACTGACCGTCTCGCCGCTGTCGACGCGCCGGTCGTCGTCGATCCAGTGATGGTGGCCGCGAGCGGCGACCGCCTGCTCGATCCGGCGGCCGAGGACGCCTACGCCTCGCTGATCGAGGCGTCGACACTCGTCACGCCCAACGCCGACGAGGCGGCGGTGTTGACGGGCATCGACCCCGACGACCCAGAGCGCGCCCGCGCGGCCGGGGAAGCCCTGGTGGAGATGGGCGCCGACGCCGCCCTCGTCACAGGCGGTCACGTCGGTAGCGACACCGTCACGGACACGCTGGTGAGCGAGACGGACGACGAGGCTGGCGTCGACACCCGCGTTCGCACCTTCGAACACGCGCGCATCGACACCGACGCGACCCACGGCTCCGGCTGTACCCTTTCGAGCGCTATCGCGAGCCATCTGGCCCACGGCGAAACCCTCGGCTACGCCGTCGAGGCGGGCACGGCGTTCATGGAGCGGGCGGTGCGGTACAGTCTCGATGTCGGCGCGGGGCCGGGATCGGTCCACCATCTCGCCGCCCTGCGCGAGGCCGCCGACCGCCACCGGACGATGACCGACGTGGCGACGGTCGTCGAGGCCTTCGTCGACCGCGACGTCTCCCGACTCGTTCCCGAGGTCGGGATGAACGTCGTCGGCGCGACGGCCTACGCCGAGGCGGTCGGCGAGACGGCCGCCGTCGAGGGGCGCATCACCCGGACGCTCTCTGGCGTCGCTCCCAACGGCGGCGTCAGACTCGGCGCGTCGAGTCACGTCGCCCGCTTCCTGCTCGCGGCCCGTGAGTTCGACCCCGACCTCCGGTTTGCCGTCAACTGCCGGTTCGACGACGAGACGGAGGCCGCGACGGCCGCCCTCGACGGCCCCGTCACGGAGTACGACCGCGCGGCCGAACCCGAGGACGCCGCGGGCGGCACGATGGGATGGGGCGCCCGCCGCGCGTTCGGAAGCGCCGTCGACGAGACGGGAGAGACCCCCGTCGCCGTGCTCGACCGCGGCGATGTCGGGAAGGAGGCCATCGTGAAGGTGGTCGCCGAGACGCCCGAGCAACTCGGCGACCGCGTGTTCACGCTGCTGGACGAAGTAGAGATATAGACCCACAGCGTTTTAGCCACCGACGGCCGGACTCCGGGTATGACCGCCGATGGGATCGTCGAGGAGTTCCTCGCCCTGAAGTCGGAGACGGATGCCGATCTGCTGGCGATGCAGTGCGGCGATTTCTACGAATTCTTCGCAGAGGACGCCGAGTTCGTCGGCGACGAACTCGACCTGAAAGTCTCGGAGAAATCCTCGCACGGGTCGACGTATCCGATGGCCGGGGTACCGGTCGACGACCTGACGCCGTATCTGAAGGCGCTTGTCGAACGCGGCTACCGCGTCGCCGTCGCCGACCAGTACGAAACCGCGGACGGCCACGCCCGCGAAATCACGCGCGTCGTCACGCCGGGGACGCTGCTCGAGACCACCGACCCGACGGCGCAGTTCCTGGCCGCCGTCACCGTCGTCGACGACCGCTACGGCCTGGCCTTCGCCGACGTGACGACCGGCGAGTTCCTCGTGACGACGGCCGATTCGGCCACCGACGCGAGCGCCGAACTCCACCGGTTCGACCCCGTCGAGATACTTCCCGGGCCGACCCTCGATGACGACTTCCGCGACCGGATCCGGGAGCGCACGGATGCGGCGGTGACCGACCACGACGACACTGCCTTCGGCCCCGGCCGGGCCGAGCGCACCCTCCGTGATCAGTTCGGCGACGCCGCCCTCGACAGCGTCGGCCTCGACGACCGGGCAGGTATCGCCGCGGCCGGCGCGGTCCTTGCGTACGTCGAGGAGACGGGTGCGGGCGTCCTCGAAGCTATGACGCGCCTCCAGTCCTACGACGGCGGCGACCACCTGAATCTCGACGCCACCACGCAGCGCAACCTCGAACTCACGGAAACGATGCACGGCGAGCGGGACGGCTCGCTCCTGGCGACGGTCGATCACACCGTCACCAGCGCCGGCCGCCGCCGCCTCCGCGAGTGGTTGCTCCGCCCTCGACGCGACCGGACCGTCATCGACCGACGCCTCGACAGCGTGGCGGCCTTCGCCGACGCCGCCCTCGCCCGCGACCGAGTGCGGGAGATACTCGACGACGCCTACGACCTCGAACGCCTCGCGGCACGAGCGACGAGCGGGAGCGCCGACGCCGACGACCTGATCGCGGTCCGGGAGACGCTCGGCCTGGTGCCGGCGCTGGTCGACGCGGTGACCGACTCTCGACTCGCCGACTCGCCGCTCTCGGCCATCGTCGACCGCCCCGACCGAGAACGGGCGGCCGACTTGCGCGCGGAACTCGACGCCGCCCTCGCCGAGGACCCGCCGGGGACGGTCACGGAGGGCGGCCTCTTTCGCCGCGGCTACGACGACGAACTCGACGGCCTGCTCGACCAGTACGAGGAGGCCCGGGAGTGGCTCGGCGGCCTCGCCGACCGCGAGAAGGAGCGGACGGGAATCACCCACCTGCAGGTCGACCGCAACAAGACCGACGGCTACTACATCCAGGTGGGGAAGTCCGAAACCGACGCCGTTCCGGACGACTACCGCGAGATCAAGACGCTGAAAAACTCCCGCCGGTACACCACCGACGAACTTGACGAACGGGAACGCGAAATCCTGCGACTGGAGGAGGCCCGCGGCGACCTGGAGTACGACCTCTTCCGTGACCTGCGTGACCGCGTGGCGGCCCACGCCGAACTCCTGCAGGACGTGGGGCGGACGCTGGCGACGGTCGACGCGCTGGCGTCGCTTTCGACCCACGCTACGAGCAACGACTGGACGCGGCCGGCCGTCGTCGACCCCGGGCCGCTCGTCGTCGAGGCCGGTCGGCATCCCGTCGTGGAGACGACGACGGACTTCGTGCCCAACGACGTGGAACTGGGCGACGACCGGGGCTTCCTGCTCGTCACCGGCCCCAACATGTCGGGGAAGTCGACGTACATGCGCCAGGCGGCGCTCATCGTCCTGCTGGCGCAGGCGGGGAGTTTCGTCCCCGCGCGGTCGGCGACGGTCGGTATCGTCGACGGTATCTACACCCGCGTCGGCGCCCTCGACGAACTCGCGGGCGGGCGGTCGACGTTCATGGTCGAGATGCAGGAGTTGAGCAACATCCTCCACTCGGCCACCGAGGACTCGCTGGTCGTCCTCGACGAGGTGGGGCGGGGGACGGCGACCTACGACGGCATCTCCATCGCGTGGGCGACGACGGAGTACATCCACAACGAACTCGGCTGTAAGTGTCTGTTCGCTACCCACTACCACGAACTCACGGCGCTGGCCGACCACCTCCCGCGGGTCGAAAACGTCCACGTCGCCGTCGCTGGCGACGACGGTGACGACGGCGACATCACGTTCCTCCGGACCATCGAGGAGGGGCCGACCGACCGGAGTTACGGCGTCCACGTCGCCGACCTGGCCGGCGTTCCCGCGCCCGTCGTCGACCGGTCCCGGGACGTCCTCGACCGACTTCGCGAGGACCGCGCCATCGAGGCGCGCGGGTCCGGTGATGGCGAAACGAAACAGGCCGTCTTCGACCTGCACGACGGCGAGTTCCGGGCGAGTGACGGGGCCGACGCCGACGACACGGACGCCGGGGAGTCGGCCGCCGCCGCGCTCGACCCGGCCGCCGAGTCGGTGCTCGAGGAACTGCAACGCGCGAGCGTCGCCGAGACGTCGCCGGTCGACCTCATGGCGCAGGTTCGGGAGTGGCAGGAGCGCCTCGACGGCGCAGATGCGGAAGAGCATCCGGGGGAGCAGTAGACCTATCCGCCGCCGTGCCGATACGTGAGGTATGACGTCCGTAGCTATCGTCGGCGGCGGTCCCGCCGGACTGAGTGCCGCACTGTTTGCAGCCAAGAACGGTCTCGACGCCACGGTGTTCGACACCGACGAGACGTGGATGCACAAGGCACACCTGTTCAACTACCCCGGCCTCGGCTCCATCGGAGGCAGCGAGTTCATGGGAGTGCTTCGTCAGCAGGTGGACGACTTCGACGTCGACCGCCGGCAGGGCGAGGAAGCGACCGCCGTCGCGGCCGACGGCGACGGGTTCACCGTAACGACCGCGGACGGCGAGCACGAAGCCGACTACCTGGTGCTGGCGACGGGCGCCGACCGGAGCCTCGCCGAGGATCTGGGCTGTGAGATGACCGACGACGGCACCGTGGACGTGAGCGTCGAGATGGAGACGAGCGTCGAGGACGCCTACGCCACGGGGGCGATGGGTCGGGCCGAGGAGTGGCAGGCCGTCATCGCCGCCGGCGACGGCGCGGCCGCCGCGCTCAACATTCTGAGCAAGGAGAAAGGCGAGCATTACCACGACTTCGACGTGCCCGCCGACGCCGCCGACGTGTTCGGCTCGATGGCCGAGGACTAATACGCCGTCGGCCGTAGCGTCGCGTATGTCATCCCTTGCCGACGACCCATGCGAAGCCTGCACCAGCGACGACGAACCGCTCACGAACGGCGAGTACGCGTCGTATCTCGACGACCTCCGCGGCGACGTGTGGTCGGTCGTCGACGATCACCACCTCCACGGCGAGTACGACTTCGACGACTTCCGCGACGCGCTGGAGTTCACCTACGAAATCGGCGAACTCGCCGAGGAGGAGTGGCACCACCCTGACATCGCCCTCGCGTGGGGCGAAGTCGAGGTGGAGATGTGGACGCACAAAATCGACGGCCTCCACAAGACGGACTTCGTGATGGCGGCGCGGATGGACCGCATCTACGCGGGGTACGAACCGGAGGATTAGGAGAGCGCGCGGACGAGCGCTGCGCCCTCGACGAAGGGCAGGTCGCGGCGCTCGGCGTAGGCCCGTGCGTCGGCCGTCGAGAGCGCGCCGCCCGTTTCGTCGTCGAGCATCTCACAGCCAGCGACCGCGGGGGCGACCCCCGCTTCGCGGGCGAGCGCGAGACCGAGTTCCGTGTGCCCGTGACGCTCGTCGAGCAGTCCCGCGGCCGCTCGCAGGAGGTGGACGTGGCCGGGCGTCCGGAACTCGGCGGCGAAGTCGTCGACGCCGTAGGTGTCGTCGTCGCTCACTTCGCCCAGCCGACGGATGGTCAGCGCGCGGTCGTCGTCGGTGACGCCGGTGAAGCCGTCGCGGTGGTTGACCGTCAGCGAGAACGAGGGGTGGGCGTCGTAGCCGAGATCCGTGTGGTCGTTCGCCGGGTGATCGATCGCCTCGTGGAGGAAGGGGAGGTCGAACCGGTCGGCCACCGCGGCGGTCAGGGCGACGAAGATCAGGCCGCCGCCGTCGTTGCGCAGGCGCGTCACGGCCTCGGCTGTCACCGCACCCGCGGGGTAGAGGAGGTCGGTCTCGCCCTCCCGATCGGCGGCGTCGTGGACCAGCACCGGGTCGCCGGCGCGGAAGGCGGCGACGGCCCGGTCCAGCGCCCCCGTCGATTCCCCCTGCATCGTCACCGCGCCTCCAGGTGAACGGTCAACGTGTCGCCGTCCGAAAGGCCGAGTTCCCCTCGGAGTTTCACCGGGGCGATGAGTTCGAGTTGCGTGGCGTCGTGGTGGGTGCGGTCGGGGACGATGATGTGGGCGCCGTCGTAGGACTCGCTGCCCGCCTCCACGCGGGCGGCGTAACACGTCGCCGATCCGAACGTCCGGTCGTCGTCCTCCCAGCCGTCGATGGGCGTCGCGTCGATGTCGGCCGTCTCCAGGGCGCCTCGCTCCCGGACGCTCTCGGCCGTGAGTTCGACGTTGAGCGTGCCGGGGTAGGGCTCGTAGCCCAACCGCTCCCGGAACTGCGACATATACCCCGACAGCGAGATGTAATGTTTTCCTTCCCCCATCCCGCTCGTGACCGTCCCGTCGAGCGAGAGGGTGTCGCCGTCTTCGAACAGGCGTCGATAGCTGGCGTATTCGCGGCGGAGGGCCGCCTCACCGGCCTGCGTGACGCTGACGCGTTGCCCGTCGGCCAGCACCTCTCGGTCGAGCAAGCCGCCGTCTTCCAGTCGTTGGAGGCGTCGTGAGGCCGTCTGGGCCGACGTGTCCAGGCGCTCGGCCAACCCGGAACACGAGAGTTTCGGCCGGCCCGTGAGCCCGCCGTCCAGCGCGATCCGCTTCAGGGCGGCGAGTTCGTCGTGGCCGACGGTCGACGCCGCTACGGTCTCTGCCATACCTATCCCTCGTCGTCCGGGCGTAAAAGCACACCGAATATGAGATACATAACGAAATTGTGATGGGATCCGACCGGTGACGCCAGTGGAGTCTCAGACGAAGTACTGTAAGTCGGTTCCACGACGACCGCCCAGTCGGACAGTCGACGTGGCGAACAGCTACAGCGCTCCGTATCAGACCGGGAGGACGACACTGGCGATCAGCGACCCGCCGATGGCCGACACCGCGAACGCGCCCAGGCCGAGCGCGAGCAGTAGGAACAGCAGTATCCACCAGCGCGGGATCGCGTTCGACTCTGCCATAGTGGATCGTGTCGTGGCTCCTTCAAAGAACTTCCCGTTCAGGGCAGCAGCCAGCGGAGGAAGCCACCGCCCCCGTCTTCGTCGTCACTCTCGGCCTCGGGGTCGCTTTCGCCGTCGGTATCATCCCCGTCGCTGGCTTCTGCCGTGTCGTCAGTGCTCTCGGCCTCGGAATCGGCTTCCGTGGATTCGCCACCTTCTTCGTCGCCTGCGGGTTCGTCACTCTCTGCTGGTTCGAGCGACTCGTCTCCAGTCAGTTCGGCCGCGAGGCGACGGTAGGCCGCCGTCGCCGGTGCGTTGGGGGCGCTGGTGAGCAGCGGTTCGCCCGCCTCGGCGGCGACGCCCACCGACGGGTCCTCCGGGATCGTCCCCCGGACCGGGACGCCGAGTCGGTCGGCGAGGGCGTCCGGATCGACGTCGACCGTCGCTCGCGTCACCACCGCGCCCGCCACCGGCGTCTCGATGCGTTCGGCCACCTCTCGGGTCTTCACCGTATCACCGATCGCCCCCTGTTCGGGGGTCGACACCAGCAGCACCTCGTCGGCGACGCGGAGCGGTTCGACACTGTCGTGGCTCAACCCCGCCGACGTGTCCAGCAGGACGACTGTCGCGTCTATCGATTCGAGCAGGGCCTCCAGATTCGCCGGAGCGGCCGGTCCGAAGTCGTCCAGGTCGTTCGACGCGGGGAGCACCGACAGGCCGGCTGGGCCCTCCCGCATGGCCGCCTCGACCGTCGTCTCGCCCGCGAGGACGTCGTTGACGGTCGGGCCCGCCTCGGGGTCGACACCGAGAGCACCGCTCAGGTTCCCCATCCCGAGATCGGCGTCCACGACGACCGTCTCGTGACCGCCTGCGGCGAGCACGGCGCCGAGATTGGCGACCGTCGTCGTCTTCCCGACGCCGCCTTTCCCGCTAGCGACCGCGTACACCCGTCCCATAAGTCGTCAGAAACGTCCGGGGACGCGCATATAACTTTACCCCTGAGACACCACCAGTCAAAGATTACTTAGCGCCGACGGAACTAGTGGCGCTAATGAGTACCGACACGCAGGACGCCGACGATGACCGTCGGAAGTACGAGTTCCGGAAGGTCATCGAGGATCTGAAGGAGTACGAGGGCTCCGGCACCCAACTCGTTACCATCTACATCCCGCCGGACAAGCAGATCTCTTCCGTCGTCGCCCACGTCACGCAGGAACACTCTGAAGCGAGTAATATCAAGTCCAAGCAGACCCGGACGAACGTTCAGGACGCACTCACCAGCATCAAGGACCGCCTGCGCTACTACGACACCTATCCGCCCGATAACGGCCTGGTGATCTTCAGCGGCGCCGTCGACGCCGGCGGCGGCCAGACCGACATGGTGACGAAGGTCCTGGAGAGCCCGCCCGACCCCATCCAGTCCTTCCGCTACCACTGTGACTCCGATTTCCTCACCGAGCCGCTAGAGGAGATGCTCTCCGATAAGGGCCTGTTCGGCCTCATCGTCCTCGACCGACGCGAGGCCAACGTCGGCTGGCTCAAGGGCAAGCGCGTCGAACCGGTCAAGAGCGCCTCCTCGCTCGTCCCGGGCAAACAGCGCAAAGGTGGCCAGTCCGCCCAGCGATTCGCCCGCCTCCGTCTCGAAGCAATCGACAACTTCTACCAGGAGGTCGCGGAGATGGCCAATGATCTGTTCGTCGCCCAACGCCACGAGCTCGACGGTATCCTCGTCGGTGGCCCCTCGCCCACCAAGGACGAGTTCCTCGACGGCGACTACCTGCACCACGAACTCCAGGACCACGTCGTCGGTAAGTTCGACGTGTCCTACACCGACGAGTCGGGTCTCTACGACCTGGTCGACGCGGCACAGGAGGTCCTCGCCGATCAGGAGATCATGAAGGACAAGGTGCAGATGGAGGAGTTCTTCGAGAATCTGCACTCCGGCGACCTCGCCACCTACGGCTTCGAGCAGACGCGGCGCAACCTCGTCATGGGCTCGGTCGATCGCCTGCTCATCAGCGAGGACCTCCGCGAGGACGTGGTGATCTACGACTGTGACGGCACCGAAGAGTTCGAGGTCGTCGACCGCCGGAGCGACACGCCCGACCACCAGTGTTCCGACGGGAGCGAGGCCGAGGTGAAAGACCGCGAAGACGTCATCGAACACCTGATGGCCATCGCCGAACAGCGCGGCACCGAAACGAAGTTCATCAGCACCGACTTCGAGAAAGGCGAGCAGCTCTACGACGCCTTCGGCGGCGTCGCCGGCATCCTGCGGTACTCCACCGGAATCTAACCGGACACTTTTTCACCCGCCGGCGTGCGATCACCGTCTATGTCCGCCCTCCGCCGACTGGTCGCTCTCCGTGACGACCGCCCCGCGTTCGTCGCCGTTGCCCTCCTCACGTTCGCGGCGCTCGCCACCTACCCCGCCGTCGACTGGTATCTCCGCGCCATCGATGTCGCCCCGCCCTTCCGCTTCTGGGACTGGGGCGTGTACACCAACGCCGTCGACCGCTGGCTCGGCGACGGCGCGATCTACGTCGAGGCCGAGGAGGGCGGCGGCTACCACGGCGGCTATCTCTACCCGCCGATCGTCCTCCTTGCGTTCGCGCCGTTCGCCCGCGCGTTGCCCTTCGCCGACGCCGCGCTCGCGTGGCAGATCTGTACGGTCGTCCTCCTCTGGATCGCTCTCCAGCGCCTCGCGACCGCACTCGGTCTCTCCGTGCACCCCCTCGAACGCCTCGCCTTCCTCCCCGCCGTCGTCGGTTTTCAGCCGCTCCTCCTCTCGGTCAAACTCGGGCAGACTGCGGCTGCGCTCGGGGCGCTGCTCACCTTCGCCGCGTCGACCTCGTTTCGCGGGCGAGCGTACGCCAGCGGCGCGCTCACCGCGTGCTGTGGCCTGATCAAACTCCCCTACGCCCCCGCCGGCGCCCATCTGCTCGCGAACCGGGATCGGTTCGTCGGCGCCGTCGCCGGGGGTGTCACCCTCCTCGCACTCTCGGTGCTCGCCTTCGGCCCCGATCCGCATCTGGCCTATCTCGATGTCCTCGCGTGGGGTATCGAGGAGGGGAGCAACGCCCGGTCGCCCCGAATCTGGCTCCCGCCGTACTACCGCCCCCTGTACAGCGTGCCGTACAGCCTCCCGATCCGGCTGCTCGCGTGTCTCGCGATCATCGGCGCCGTCCTGCGCGCCGCCCCGCGTATCACCCGCGAGATCACCGCGCTCGGCTTCGCCGCGGTGCCCCTGCTCGCGCCGCTGACGTACGCCTACTACTTCGTCGCCGCTCTGCCCGCGGTGGTCCTGCTGGTGGCGGCGGAACTCGACCGCGTCGACGGCCGACCGGCGCTCCCGCTCGTCGGCCTGCTCCTGTTACAGGTCCACTCCTACGGCCTCCGGACGCTCGTCGAGACTGTGCCCGCGTGGATGCCGGCCCTGATCCTCCAGCCCGGTCTCTGGGGGAACCTCCTCCTCGTCGGCCTCGCGTTCGTCCGCGTCGTCGCCGTCGGTGGCCCGCTCTCGCTTCGGGCGCTCCCCTCGGTCGGGGAGCGATAGGCGTCACTCCAGCATCTCGGCCAGTTGCGGCCGCCGGCGGTCGATATCGAAGTGTGGGTCGACATCCGGCTCGTCCGCGAGCCGATCGAGCGTCAAGAGCGCGTCCGTGCCCGCCCGCTCCGCGTACGAACAGCAGTCGTCGATGGCGTCACGCTCCAGGGCGAGCGAGTCGAGGTGGCCGAGCGCAAGCGCGAGCGCCGCCCCTGCCTCCCCCGTCGGAAACGCCGGCGCGACGGCGTCGAGCGACGCGTCGTCGCTGCCGTCGGCTGGGACCGTTCGAAGACAGGTGGTACAGAGCGCGGCGTCCGCCCCCGATTCGGGGGCGTGCGATCGGAGCGCTGCCGGCACGGCAAAAGAGACGGTGCGCCCACCACAGACCGGACACGACATCTAGTCGTCTGCCGTGGCGGTTTCCACTTCCCCTTCGGCCTCTTCTTTCTCCTCTTCTTCCTTCTTGGCCTTGATCTTCTTCAGGCGGAAGATCTCCTCGCGCTCCTGCTCCTCGAGTTTCTGCTCGATGTACTCCTTGTTCTCGTGGAGGTCGGGCAGCAGTTTGAACTCCAGGGCGTTGACTCGGCGCTTGGTGGTCTCGATCTCGCTCAGCATCTTCTTCATCGCCGTCTCCACCTCGGCGGCGAGGATGATGGTTTCGAGGAGTTCCTCGTAGGCGTCGGCCGCCTCGTCGATGCGGGCCGACGAGCCGAGGAGGCCGTAGCCCCGCTGATCGAGGCTCTTTCGCACGCGCGAGGACTCGATCTGGGGGACGACCACGCCCATGATGTTTTTCGACTGGGTCGTGATCTCCGGATGTTCTTTGAGTGCCGCCGCCGCCCCGCGGACGGCCACGTCGCCTTCCATCGCCCGCGCCATGTTGATCTTGCGCTGGGCGGTCTGGTAGTTCTCGTCGAGATCCGCACGGATGTCCTGGGCCTGGTCCAGGATGTCCATGAACTCCATGATGAGCCCGTCTCGCTTCTGTTCGAGCGTGTCGTGCCCCCGCTCGGAGAGTTCGATCCGGTCCTCGATCGCCATGAGGTTCTTGCGAGTGGGTTTGACGTCCTCGGCCATTACCGGACGGTTGTGTACCGAGCCTGTTAACCTTTTACTGTTCGCGCAGGCCGGTCTCGGTGGGTGACGGCTGGAAGGTGCGCAGTGCGGGCGCTAGTCCGTTGACAGCGCGGAAAGAGAGGCGGGATTCCCCCGCGGAAGAGAGTGCGGACATCATAGGAACTATCGGAAGTCAGCAGAGATTCTCGCCGGACCGTCCCGGCGAGAATCTCGGGACAGTTACGATAACCCTATCAGTCCGCGGTGACTTCTTCGGCGACGTCTTCGCGGTAGTACTTCTCGATGAGCTCCTCGTCGATCCGGTTGAGCTCCTCTTTCGGCAGCTGTGAGAGGAGGTCCCAGCCGATGTCGAGGGTCTCGTCGATGTCGCGGTTGGTGTCGAAGCCCTGATCGACGAACTCGGACTCGAAGTCGTCCGCGAAGTCGAGATACTTGTTGTCACGGTCCGACAGCGCCTCGCGACCGACGATGTTCACCAGGTCGCGCAGGTCCTCACCCTCCGCGTACGCGGCGTACATCTGGTCGGAGACGTCGGCGTGGTCCTCGCGGGTGAGGCCTTCGCCGATGCCGTCGTCCATGAGCCGCGAGAGGGAGGGCAGCACGTTGACCGGGGGCTGGACGCCCTGACTGTTGAGGTCGCGGTCGACGTAGATCTGCCCCTCCGTGATGTACCCCGTCAGGTCGGGGATCGGATGCGTGTCGTCGTCGCCGGGCATCGTGAGGATCGGAATCTGCGTGACCGATCCGTCACGGCCCTGGATCCGGCCGGCGCGCTCGTAGAGCTGGGCCAAGTCAGTGTACATGTACCCGGGGTAGCCACGGCGCCCCGGCACCTCTTCGCGGGCGGCACCGATCTCTCGGAGCGCCTCGCAGTAGTTGGTCATGTCCGTCAGGATCACCAGCACGTGGTAATCCTTGTCGAAGGCGAGGTATTCGGCGGTGGTGAGCGCCATCCGCGGCGTGACCGTCCGCTCGACGGCGGGGTCGTCCGCGAGGTTCATGAAGACGACCGAGCGTTCGAGCGCGCCGGTGCGCTCGAAGTCGTCCATGAACTCGTTGGCCTCTTCGGCGGTGATGCCCATCGCCCCGAAGACGACGGCGAACTCGGAGCCGTCGCCGCCCTCTTCCTCTTCGGGCACGCTCGCCTGTCGCGCGATCTGCAGTGCGAGCTCGCTGTGGGGCAGCCCCGAGCCGGAGAAGATGGGGAGCTTCTGCCCCCGAACGAGGGTGTTCATGCCGTCGATGGCGGAGACGCCGGTCTGGATGAACTCCTCGGGGTACTCGCGGGCGTAGGGGTTGATCGCCTCGCCGACGATGTCGCGCCGTTCCTCGGGTTCGATGGCCGGGCCACCGTCGATGGGTTCGCCCGACCCCGACAGCACGCGTCCGAGGAGGTCCTCGGTGAGCTTCATCTTCAGCGTCTCGCCCTGGAAGCGGACGAACGCGTTCTTGTCGATGCCCGAGGTGCCTTCGAACACCTGGATGGCGACTAGGCCGTCCTCGGATTCGAGCACCTGCCCACGGCGGATTTCGCCGTCGGCGGTCTCGATTTCGACCATCTCGTCGTAGCCGATGGGTTTGTCGACCTCGGCGAACACCAGCGGGCCGCTGATCTCGGTGATGGTTTTGTACTCTTTCATGATCAGTACAGCTCCCGGAGCTGTGCCGTGATGTCGTCTTTCAATTCGTCCATGTACTCCTCGTACTCCTCCTGCACGCCGATGCGGTTGATGCGCGGCAGGGCGTCGATGTCCGTGATCTCCTCGACCGGGACACCGGCCTCGAGCGCGTCGAACGCCTCGTCGTTGAACGTCTTGATCGTCGTGAGGATGAGGTACGTCTTGTCCGGTTCACAGTAGGTGTCGACGTCGTGGAACGCGTTCTGCTGGAGCCACGCCTCGCGGATGTACCGCGCGACCTCGAGGGTCAACTGCTGGTCCTCCGGCAGCGCGTCCTTGCCGACGAGCTGGACGATCTCTTGGAGTTCGCCCTCCTCGTCGAGCACGTCGATCGCCCACTGGCGAACCTCGGGCCAGTCCTCCGCGACGTTGTCCTCGAACCACGGGTCGAGCTGCTCGCGATAGAGCGAGTACGACTCGTTCCAGTTGATCGAGGGGAAGTGTCGGCGCTCGGCCAGGTCGGCGTCGAGCGCCCAGAAGGTCTTCACGATACGGAGGGTGTTCTGCGTCACCGGCTCGGAGAAGTCGCCGCCGGGCGGGCTGACCGCGCCGACGACCGAAATCGACCCTTCCGTGCCGTTGATGTTGTCGAAGTAGCCCGCGCGCTCGTAGAACTGGGAGAGCCGCGCCGCGAGGTAGGCCGGGTAGCCCTCCTCGCCGGGCATCTCCTCGAGTCGCGAACTGATCTCGCGCATGGCCTCGGCCCACCGCGAGGTGGAGTCGGCCATCAGCGCCACGTCGTACCCCATGTCGCGGTAGTACTCCGCGATGGTGATGCCCGTATAGACGCAGGATTCACGCGCCGCGACGGGCATGTTCGACGTGTTGGCGATGAGCGTCGTCCGGGCCATCAGCGGGTTCCCCGTCTGCGGGTCGGGCAGTTCCGGGAAGTCCTCGATGACCTCGGTCATCTCGTTGCCGCGCTCGCCACAGCCGATGTAGACGACGATGTCCGCGTCGGACCACTTGGCGAGCTGTTGCTGGGTGACGGTCTTCCCGGACCCGAACGGCCCCGGAATCGCGGCCGTCCCGCCTTTCGCGATGGGGAACAAGCCGTCCTGCACCCGCTGCCCGGTCAGGAGCGGTTCCGTCGGCGTCTGCTTCTCGCCGGCGGGGCGCGCCTCGCGCACCGGCCACTCCTGGCGCATGCGGATCTCTTCGCCGTTGTCGAGTTCGGCCACCGTCTCCTCGACGGTGAACTCGCCGGACTCGATAGCGACGACTTCGGCGGTTTCGCCCTCGTCGAGGGCGCCCGGCGGGACGAGCACTTTGTGCTCGATGGTCACCGTCTCGGGGACGGTTCCGATGATCCCCCCGCGACCGACTTCGTCGCCCTCTTCGACCTCGGGAGTGAACTCCCACTCCTTCTCGAGGTCGATTCCCGGGGCGTCGACCCCGCGGTCGAGGAAGGCGCTGTCCATCTTCTCTTGGAGCACGTCGAGCGGGCGCTGGACGCCGTCGTAGATGGTGTCCAGTAGTCCCGGTCCGAGGTCGACCGTTAACGGGTCGCCCGTGTTCTCGACCGGTTCGCCGGGCGCGACGCCCGACGTCTCTTCGTACACCTGAATGGTCGTGATGTCGCCTTCGATCTCGATGACTTCGCCCATCAGCCCTTCGTCGCCCACGTAGACGACGTCGTTCATTCGGGCGTCGAGATCGACGGCGGTCACGACCGGACCACTCACGCTGTCGATGATGCCGTCCTCTCGGACGGTCGTGTCTGCCTGACTCATGTTAGTCTTCCTCCATCAGGTCGATACCGATGGCTCGCTTGATCTGCTCTCGCAGGCCGCCACTGCCGGCACCGCCACCGAGGGTGACGAGCACCGGTTCGATGCTGCCCTCGACGGCCTCCCGGGCCTCCCGGGAGAGATGCGACATGTCGTCGTCGTGCATCACGACGATGCCGACATTGTCGTCGTCGAGCGTCCGCATGACGGCGTCGTCGAGGTCCTCGTCTTTTTCGTCGTCCGGTACGTTCTCGAACTTTCGCACGCCAGCGAGTCGAAAGCCCGTCGTGAAATCCGGGCTCCCGATGACGGCGATTTCCTGGCTCATAGGATCACCAGTTCGCTTTCGATCTCCGCTTCGCTCAGCCCCGCCTCGCGTCCCCGAGCGATGGCACGGATGTTGTCGACCTCGCGCTCCTTGGCGAGGACATAGGAGATGACCGGCGCCACCGACAACGGGTGGACGACGCCGAGTCGCTCCGAATACTCGAGCAGCGCGGCGTCGAGCGCCCGTTCGAACGCGATGAGGCTCTCGGCCTGTTCGAACTCGTCGAGCGCGCTGTCGAGTTTGTCGCCGTAGCGACTGTCGCGGATCGTCGCGACGAGTTCGTCGAGGTTCGACGCCAGCGCGTTCAGTTCACTCGCCGTGAACAGCGTGCCGCCCTCGATGTAATACTCCGAGGGGTCGACGTCGGCGCCGCTCCGGGCCAGACGGAGCGCGTTCCGGGCGTTCCGGAAGTCGATCTCCGCCTGCAGGAACTCGTGGTAGGTTTCGGTTGCCTCGTTGACGACCAGGTCTTCGAGCAACTGCTCGTAGAAGACCCGATCGATCGCGTTCTCCAGCGGCACGAGCACGCCGCCCTCCTCGAACGCTTCGAGCGCATCACGGAGCGGATCGGCGAACATCGTCCCGTCGAGCAGGTCGATGGCCTCCTCCATCGTGTCGGCGTCGAGCAGCCGGTCGAGCAACCGATCGGAGAGCTCGCCGGCTCGGATGAGATCCGTTTCGACGTCGTCGCGCTGGGCGTCGGAGTAGATCCCACGCAGGATCGTCTTGACGTTCCACGCGTCGAACTTCCGGAGGTAGCGCGCGATCAGATCGTAGAGCCGACCGTCGGCCCAGTCCAGCAGGTCGTTGAAGTGTTTCGCGAGGTTCCGGTTGAGCGCGTACTCGATGAGGTCGACCCCCGAGTATCGCGCGCCGAGCGCGTTGATCTCGCGCTCGTACTCCGACTCTTCCATGAACCGAGCGATCTCCGACGGCCCCATGCGGATCAGTTTCCGGTAGTCGTCGTCGCTGAACAGGGCCGCGCGGCGCGACCGAACGCGAGCCGTGACGTACTCCGGGTTCGAACTGCCGGGGCTTGCGCTCATTGCTCGAACAGTCGGTTACTCAGTTCTTTCAAGTTGTTCTCCCAGACCGTCTCGAGAAGCGAGTCGAAGGTGTTGTTCACGCGAACGCGAGACTCCTCGCTCTCGACGACGACGCCGCCCAGGCAGTCGTACTCCCCGGCGACGCTGAAGCCGTCGTACTCCTCGAGCAGGTCTTCGAGCAGCTCCTGGTCGTCGGCCCGTCCGTGGACCGAGACCGATTCGCCCTCGTCGAACTCCTCGGCGGCGGCGTCGAGCAGCGCCTTCGTCAGCGAGCGACGACGCTCACCGTCGATCTCCGTCAGCGCGGTCTCGACTTCCTCTCGCACGTTCTCGAGTGCGTCGCGTCGGGCTTCCAGACGGGCCTGCTTGGCCTCGAGTTTCGCGCTCGAGATCGTCTGCTCGCGCCGCTGTTCGATTTCGCGCTCGACCTCGGCCTCACGCTCCTCGCGGATCTCTTCCGCGTCGGCCTCGGCGTCCTCGATTATCTCGGCGGCGCGCTTCTCGCCCTCTTCGCGGATTTCCTCCGCACGCGCGCGGGCCTCGTCTCGAATGTCCTCGGCGACTGTTTCTAAACTCATGATGAGAGGGGAAGGAGGTGTTCAGACCAGGAACACGACGACCAGGGCGAGGATCACCAGGGTCTCCGGCAGGACGGTGAAAATCAGGCCCTGCACGAAGAGGTCCTCGTCCTCGGTGACGGCGCCGACGGCGGCCGCACCGATCCCGCGCTCGGCGTAGCCCGCGCCGAGCGCTGCGAGCCCGACGGCGAGTGCCGCGGCGGCCGAGGCCGGAATGGCCGGTGCGGCTGCCCCTTCTCCCTGCAGTACAACGGATGCCAGCTGCATTGCAATTTCGTACATTGTGTGTAGTGGTGTGGAGTCCGTTTATGTCTCCGAACAATGCGTAGTTGCCTCTACGACCATCATAAACCTTCCCAAAAAGAGTCGTGAGAATTGCCGAATCGCCACGATAGCGGCGGCTCACCGGGATGGACTGTGAACGCTGAGACGGATCGCTGGAACTGTTTTTCGGCGGTCACCCGGGGCGCGACCGCCGGAACTGACGTACAACGGTCCGTAACCGCTGCGGCGGGTTACTCGTCGGTGGTGTACGTCCGTTCGTAGCCGAACGGTTCGTACGCCTTCCCGCCGCCGCCGTAGAACTTGCCGAAGAACTCGACGTACTCGAGACGCACCGCCTGCAGACCGGCGCTCGTCACGCCGAGCGCGAGGACGAGCGCGTGGCCGAGCACGAGCACGAGGAGGCCGACGATCAGCATCGCCGGGCCGAAGTGAACCAGCCCGCCGAACATGATCTCTGTCACCTCGTAACCGTGGTACATCGTCCCCACTTCGGGCATGTGGCCGAGACCGAAGTGATAGGCCGCGTCCGAGCCGTCGCCGGTGACGTACACGCCGAAGAAGAGCAGGTTGACCGTGAAGGCCATCCCTGCCTTCGCGAGCAGGACCGCTGCGATCCGGGTGTACGACAGCGCGTTCACCAGCACGTTCAGGAACTCGATGGCTTCGACCGGTTCGCCGACGACCAGCAGGAGCAGGCCGACGGCGAACGCGGCGATGCCGAGCAGTCCGAGGGCTTCGGGGAACCCGTTGAAGCCGAGCGCGTAGGTGGCGTGGATCGCCTCGCCCGCCTCCGGCGCGGCTCCCGTGCCGTCGAAGATGGTGAACAGGAACTCGGGGGTGACGCTGACGACGTCCGGCGAGAGGATGCCGACCCACAGGCCGTTGAGCATGAGGAGCCAGGAGCCGCTCTCCGTGACCGCGTGCTTGAGGTCGTGGTGTTCTAGGTTCTCGACGAAGTCGAAGATGTAGCCGACGTTGAGATGCAGGATGCCGACCAGGATGCTCACGACGAGCCACGTCAGGGCGTAGGACTGCCCCGACGGCGAGAGGCCCTTCTCCATCGGCGCGTGCGCGAGGCCGACAAGGCCTTCCCAGAGATACGTCGAGATGAGGTGGAGCCCGAATATCTCGCCGTAGAGGATGCCAAAGAGCATCGTGAACAGGCCGGCGAAGATGGTGACCCCGCCCATACTCTTGAACGCCTCACTGTCGAAGTTGGTGTAGAGGAAGTAGCCGATGAGGGTGTAGAGCGCGCCGTAGCCCAGGTCACCGATCATGAACCCGAAGAAGGCCGGGAAGGTGAGGAAGACGACGACCGTCGGGTCGAACTCGTCGTACTTGGGCCGGCTCACGGCCTCGGTGAGCACTTCGAACGGTTTGACGAGGCCGGGGTTGTCCTGGACGACGGGCGGGGAGTCATCGCGCATGACGACGTTGTCGCCGCCGTCGGCCCGCACCGCCTCGTCGCCGCCGTCTGCCGCCGTCGCCTCGGCGGGCACCTCCTCTCGGTGTTCGGTGCCGTCGGACTTGAACGACGCCTGCTCGAGCTCTTCGACCTCGGCGTGGTCGCCGACGGCGTCCGTGACGGTCTCGGCGAGCGTCGAATACTTCTCGGTCGGAATCCAGCCTTCCGCGACGAACGCGTTCGCCGTCGTCGCGAAGGAAAGCGGTGCTTCGCGCTTCTGGACGTCGATAGAGAGCTTCTCCTCGGCGGCCAGCAGGAAGCCCGCGGCGTCGAGTTTCGTCGCTTCGAGTTCGTCCTCGACGCTCTGGAGTTCCGCTTCGAGTTGCTGTTTGCGCTGTTCGAGTTCCGCGACGTACTCTTCGGGCGAGCCCTCGGCGTCGGGCACCTCGAGGGCCGCGAAGTCGACACCGACCAGCGCGTCGCCGAGCGGGTCGTCGGCGCCCTCCGCCGGCCGCGCGAACACGGCGACCACGTCGTCCTCAGCGAGCACCTCGAACGCGTCGATACCGTCGGCGTCCGCGACCGCGCGTTCGACGGCGTCGGCCTTGCCCTCGCCGACCGTCACGTCGAGCGTGTCGTACCCCGACAGGAGGTCGAGGTCGATGCCGAGCGTCGCGAACGGTTCGACGGGCGAAATCTTCTCTTCGACGGTCCCGAGTTCGCTCCGGATCTCGTCGTGCTGGTCTTCGAGGTCGTTGACCTGCGTGCGGATCTCCTCGAGTTCCTCCTCGAGGGCCTCGTCCGTGACGATCCGCGTCGGACCGGCGTCCTCCCCTTCGACGTCGAGGATGCTCTCGATGGAGCGGACGGTCACGAGCTTCTCGGAGGCGTCTTCGGCGCCGTCGATCGGGTTACCCGGTTCGAACCCTTCCCAGGACCCGTCGTACTCGGTGACGTGCAGGAGGTTGCAGTCGTGGACCGCCTCGATGACGTCGTCCATGACTGACTTCGATCCCGTCACCGACACTTTGCTCATCCGTTCAGGTCTGAGCATGCACCGCCTCCTCGAACTGATCGATGGCGTATTCGACGGCCTCGTCCATCTGGGCCTCGGCCTGGGCGATGAGTTCCTCGCGGGACGCCTGCCCCTCCTCGCGGATCTCGGTCGCCCGGGCCTCGATCTCGGATTCGGCCTCGTCGAGACGCTGCTCGGCCATCTCGTCGGCTTCGGTCTCTGCTTCGGCGCGGATTTCGTCGGCCCGTTCCCGCGCCTCGGCGATCCGTTCCTCCCGGTCGGCCTTGGCTTCCTCGACGATCTCTTCGGCCTCTTCCTCGGCCGCTTTGATCCGTTCGAGAACCTCTGGTCTCGGCATACTACTGATCGGTCGAAAGTTGCGTAATGGGCATATAAGGTGTTTGCGGAACGGTTCCGCGACGAACGCTCGGTGTTATTCCGTCAGCGGGAGCAACACGCCGAACACGAGCGGCGTGACAAGAAACAGCAACACGCCGATGAGCTCCGCGTTGAACAGGAGCGCGGCTTCCCAGGCCGGGAGTTGCAGCCCCGCGGCGTGGACCGTGAGCTCTCCGAGGGCACCGACGGCGAACAGACCCAGGCCGAGCAGCGTTCCTCGTTTCGTCCAATTCGAGTAGTCGATGTCGCCGTATCGTCCCGTCATGAATACAGCTCTGTCCGGCGGGACGCGCCAAGAGAATTCCGCTTCGCTCGACCGAAAGAGCCACAACGCGAAGCGACCTCCGGCCGACCATGACCTCGGAACTGCTCGCACTCCTGCCCGAACTCTTCGAACTCCTCGCGTTCGGTGTCGGGAGCCTCGGCCTCTCCGTCGCCGGCCTCTACATCGAACGGTTCGCGATCGCCGTGTTCGAAAGCGGCAACGCCAAACTCGGGGCGTGGATCGCCCTGCTGGGCGCGATGGCGTTTTACTTCGCCTACCTCATGGCGACCGACAAGTTCCGTCCGAAACTGGCGTCTCTCCGGCGGCGTCACGCCGAATAAACCTACGCCAGCGGCGTCCGCTCGACAACGGTGCCGTCGACGGTGGGGTACTGCTCGACGATTTCGCCCTCCGGCACGTCGCCCTCGTCGACCATCTCCTCGAGGAGCCACCACGCGAGTTCCACGTGGTCGGATTTGACGGTGTAATACTCCTCGGGGATACCGAGGTTGCGCAGGCGCTCCTCGGTCACCCACGTCTTGCCGTAGACGAGGGTGCCGTCGTCGGTCACCTCGTCGAACTCCCGCTGGATCTTCCGGGCCATCCGCTTCAGCCGCCGCCGGTGCTGGGCCGCGTCCTTGAAGACGGAGGTACAGAAGTAGACCTTGTCGTGGTCGCCCATCACGTCCAGGATCTCCTCGGTGGGCGATTCGACGGCGCTCATGTGGTCCTCCTTGAGTTCGAACCCGCGCTCCTGCATCCGGCGGTAGTTCCCGTCGGACATCTCGAACTCGTTGATGTTACAGAAGTCGGCCGCGCCCTCGTCCAAGAACTCCATGAACTCGGGTTCCGCGCGGATGCCGGGGATCTCGAACGCCGGCGTGAGTCCTTCTTCGCGCGCGACGTACAGAATATCCTCCCACTCCGTGCCGTGGAGGTCGCCCCACTG